>NZ_CP130610.1:3947006-4250622 GCF_030544485.1 Halomonas sp. HAL1 | reverse complement strand
TCATCTCACCATCGGTTGAAAACGGCCGACCATTGTAGCGCCCAAAGCTTCGGTTATCCACACGGGTTTAAGCCTGAATATCGTCCTGTGGACAACTTGCAGTGAGCCTATGGGAAAACCGTGTGGAGGAACGGGGATAATTAACAAATAAGCGACTTACGTTTGGGTTAAACACATCTACTTAACACCTTGTAGACTGTTTATACGGAACTTACACACAGATTTTTTATGTTTATAGGCAATTGATAAATAATAATTAAAACCACTTATCCACAAATAGTATCCCCACTATTAATAACAACAGGTTTAGAACTACCTATTAGTAATAATAGCCAGAACATAGATTGCTATAACTCTCACTGCCAGCATGGCCGCAATGACGCCACAACGCTTTTTATGCAAGGAAAAATTGCACCCAGCAAAGGAAGTCTCTACAATTTCCGGTCTTGAATTGAATCTCCCCGGCTAGTTCCTCACTGGACCGGGCTTTTTGGAATTCACTTTCCGTCCTAAACCACGTGGGAATAACGAGTTATGAAACGCACTTTTCAACCTAGCGTTCTCAAGCGCAAGCGCGCGCATGGCTTCCGTGCTCGTATGGCAACCAAAAACGGTCGCGCCGTCCTCGCACGTCGCCGTGCCAAGGGCCGCAAGCGTCTGAGCGCCTGATCTCGGATTGCGTGTGCCGCAGAAAGGCTTTCCCCGGCAGTTACGGTTACTAAATGCTGGGGATTTCAGTCACGTGTTTGAGCAAGCCGACCTGAAAGTGCATGGCAAAGGTATGATGGCGTTAGTTCGCTTGAGTACTCGGGGATACCCCCGCCTTGGACTGGTAGTCAGCAAAAAAAATGTCAAACGCGCCGTAGATCGCAACCGTTTCAAGCGTCTCGTTCGAGAATCTGTCCGTCTTCGTCAAGATCACTTACCCTCAGTGGATATCGTGGTGCTTGCCCGACGCGGCGTTCAGGATATCGACAACGACACCTTGCATCGCCAGTTACACGGCATGTGGAAGCGACTTCAGCGTGACGCACAGGCGGTGATCGCAGCACCAATGCCAGAGCGTGACACGTGACCTTTGGTGCACACCTCGCCGCTCGACCTCGGCCTGCCGCCTGGCAGGCTTTCGTGTGTCAAGGGTCGAGTAAATGACACTGCGCCATTAGCATGTTCACCACCCAGCGGGCAGAACCCTCATGGACGTAAAACGACTTTTATTACTGATTCCACTAGCCGTACTGGCGTACTTGCTAGTCGTCCAGTGGAATCAGGATTACGGGCAGCCGAATTACGATTCAGTGCCTGAAACGACTCAACGCAGTAATTCAGCACCATCTAGCAATTCAGTACCATCCAGCAATGTTGACGATGGCGAGGGCGGCTTAGCCGTTCCGAGTACTACATCACAGCCAAATGCGGTTGGTGAAGGTATTCCTGGCGATACTGAAAGCGAAACGTCTAGCCGTGATTTCATTGCCGTAACGACCGATGTTCTTGATGTACGCATTGATCCACACGGTGGTGATATTGTTTATGCCGCGTTACCGCAGCACAAACTTTCCCTCAACTCTGAGCGGAACTACGTGCTGTTGTCGGATAACAGCAGCCGCAGCTACGTGGCTCGTTCAGGTCTTCAGCTTGATGGCCAGGCAAGCCGCATCGCGTTCACGCCTGAAAATACCGACTATCGGTTAGGCGATAACGATGAAGAGCTGAGCATCGACCTAACCGCCGACGTTAACGGCGTCGAGGTTATTAAGCGCCTTACGTTTGAGCGCGGCAGCTATGCGGTCAACGTCAATTACTACCTAGCCAATAACACCGACGCACCGGTCAGTGCGCGCTTTATTGGCCAGTTAGCACGCGATAATAGCCCGGATCCATCAAGCGGCGTTTCAATGGGTATGAACTCCTATCTGGGGGCCGCCTACTCAACGCCGGATGCACGCTACGAAAAGATCGACTTCGAGGATATTCAAGCCAGTAACTTTGAAAACCGCGAAGCACAGGGCGGCTGGATTGCGATCATTCAGCACTACTTTGTCTCGGCATGGGCGCCTCAGCAGGATCAGCAAAACCTCTACTACGTTACCACCGACTCAAGTAATCGAAACGTCGTAGCCTTTGCTGGCCCCACTAGCAGCATTGCCGCAGAAGGCGAAGCCACGTTAGGTGCTACCCTTTATATGGGGCCGAAGATTCAGGACTACCTAGAGCAGGTGGCACCTAACCTTCGCTTAACCGTGGATTACGGCTGGCTATGGTTTATCGCCAACCCCCTCTTCTGGTTGCTGGATAAGATCCACGACATCGTCGGTAACTGGGGCTGGTCGATTGTATTGCTAACGGTACTGGTTAAGACCGTACTGTTCCCGCTTTCCGCCAAAGCGTACAAATCCATGGGCCGGATGCGTAAGCTCGGCCCTGAAATGCAGCGCCTGAAAGAGATGTATGGCGACGATCGTCAGAAGATGTCGCAAGAGATGATGAAGTTCTACCAGAAGGAGAAGATCAATCCGCTGGGGGGCTGTCTACCTATTGTGATTCAGATGCCGGTCTTCATCGCGCTTTACTGGATGTTGCTGGAATCGGTCGAACTGCGACACGCACCGTTTATCTTCTGGATCCAGGATTTATCGGTGAAAGATCCGTACTTCATTCTGCCGATCCTGATGGGTATTTCGATGTTTGTTCAGCAAATGTTGAACCCGACGCCTCCGGATCCGATGCAGGCGAAGATCATGAAGATGCTACCCATCATCTTTACCTTCTTCTTCCTGTGGTTCCCGGCGGGTCTGGTCATCTACTGGGTGGTCAACAACATCATTTCGGTGGCACAGCAGTACTATATTACGCGCAAAATCGAGAATGACCCGACCATCGGCAAAGGCATGAAGACCAAATAGCCTGCCGTGGTAGTTGAAGCCTTCAGACCCCCGCCCAGTGCGGGGGTCTGGCGTTTTAAAGATGACAAACTCACACTGTACGCATCCATTAAAGAGACTCGCCATGGTTGAACGACTTTATACTCAGGATACGATTACCGCATTGGCTACCCCTCCTGGACGCGGTGGTGTTGGTATCATTCGCGTCTCAGGGCCTGCCTGCCGCGCTATCGCCGAGGCCATGCTCGGTCACTGCCCCTCACCTCGTTACGCCCACTACGGCCCCTTCCAGGGCGCTGAAAGCATTATTGATGAAGGCATCGCCCTGCTCTTCAACGGGCCCCACTCGTTTACCGGTGAGGACGTACTGGAATTACAGGGCCACGGCGGCCCCATTATTATGGATATGCTGTTGGAGCGCTGTGTGGCTCTCGGGGCACGTCTAGCGCGCCCTGGCGAGTTTTCCGAACGGGCTTTTCTCAACGACAAGCTCGATCTGGCCCAGGCAGAGGCTATCGCCGATTTGATTGATGCCACTTCCCGCTCAGCGGCCGAAAATGCCGTGCGCTCGCTACAGGGTGAGTTCTCGAAGCGCGTGTCAGCGTTGGTGCAACGACTAATTGAGCTACGTGTTTACGTTGAAGCGGCGATTGATTTCCCTGAAGAGGAGATCGACTTTCTTGCCGATGGCCATGTTGCCCAGCACTTAAGCAGCGTCCAGCAAGCACTGAGCGACGTACGCCAGGCAGCAGGCCAAGGCGCTCTGATGCGTGAAGGAATGAGCGTGGTCATTGCCGGGCGGCCCAATGCGGGTAAGTCGAGCCTGCTGAATGCGCTGACCGAACAAGATACCGCCATTGTGACGGATATTGCCGGCACGACCCGGGATGTGCTGCGCGAACATATTCATATCGACGGTATGCCGCTGCACATCATCGACACCGCCGGACTGCGCGATACACCTGATGCCGTTGAGAAGATCGGTGTCGCTCGCGCCTGGGCCGAGATAGAGAAAGCCGATCGCGTACTGCTGCTGGTGGATGCCAGCACGACCGCCTCGACCGACCCCATGGCCATCTGGCCCGAGTTTGTCGCTCGCCTGCCCGATCAGCAGCGCTTGACGTTAGTGCGCAATAAGATTGATACCAGTGCGGAACCGCCTGGATTAGATTTATCCACAACGCCCCCCACCGTACGTTTATCCGCTAAAACGGGTGAGGGTGTGGATAACTTGAAAGCGCACCTTAAGGACATAATGGGCTTTGCCGCCACTACCGAGGGTCGTTTTTCCGCTCGTCGGCGGCACCTGGACGCCCTGGACCGTGCTATGGCGGCGCTCACTACGGGCCGCGCTCAGCTTGATGGCTACGGCGCAGGCGAGCTGCTAGCGGAAGATCTGCGCGACACTCAACAAGCGTTGGGCGAAATCACCGGTGAATTCAGCGCCGATGATTTATTGGGCGAGATTTTCGGCAGTTTTTGTATCGGTAAGTAAGAGAGCTACTCTTTACTCTCATTACCAACACTACTCTCCCACCCACCAATCCGCCTGATAGCGACTAGAAGAACCTAGTAACGGGGTAATTTCCGCCATTGCTGCGGCTAGTCGCTCATCCAAACCCCAGGGTGGATTAATCACCAACATACCGCTGCCAAACATACCGTGAACCTGCTCATCGGGTTCACGCAGCAACAATTCGCTGCGCCATATTTTGCGCTGACCGCTCTCTTTTAAAGCATCTAATAGCGAGTGATGGTGACCAGCCGGTAGCAGCGGATACCAGATCAATACCACTGCATGGCGCGCTTTCTCCAGTGTATAAGCGACGGTATCGGCCACTTCCTGATATTCCACTTTACGCTCATAACTGGGGTCGATGAGCACGCATAGCCGTGGCGTTATTGCGGGCAACATGGCCTCAAGCCCCGCCAGCCCATCGCCAAACACACGCTGGGCATTAGCTGGTAAACCCTGGGTAGAAAGTTGCTCGTGCTCGCCAGGGTGCAGCTCAAACAGCCGCAGTTGATCCTGCTCACGCAACGAATGACTCAGCCACCAGGGAGAGCCTGGGTAGTGCGTCAGGGTTGCTGAGGAACCTTGAGCAGTGGCTACCGCTGCTTGCCACGCGTTCAACAACGGATCGTTTAGCTCATTGCGGGCTTGCCACAGCGGCCCTATGCCTTCGCGATACTCTTGCAAGCGTTGCGTCTCTTGCGCATTAAGGGGATAGAGCCCTCGTCCCGCATGAGTATCTATATATGTAATAGCCGTTTTTTTACGTAATAAATAATCAATCACCGCGTAAAGTGTCAGATGTTTATGCACATCCGCAAAATTACCGGCATGGTAGGCATGTTGGTAGGACAGCATAGAGACTCATCAGCAAGTGAATAAAAAAGCCCGCTATGTGAGCATAGCGGGCTTTTGCTGGCAACAGTCAGGTTAAGTCAAGAACGTATCAACCTTGACCATCACCGGTAGGGGTTAAAGTAATTTCAACGCGACGGTTCTGGGCACGTCCCTGCTCATTGTCATTACTGGCCACAGGCTGGGTAGCACCATAGCCAGAGGTATTAAGACGCGTAGACGAAACCCCGTTTTGAGATAAGTAACCACCCACGGCTTGAGCGCGACGTTCAGACAGCTGCTGGTTGTAACTGGCCTCACCAGTGCTATCGGTATGGCCTGCAATGTTAACGCGAGTGTCTTGGTACTCGGTGAGAACGCTAGCAACTTCATTGAGAGAACTACGCGCTTCGCTGGTCAGATCAGCAGAATCAAAGCCAAAGGTAACGCCACTGGGCATATTGAGCACGATATCATCGCCACGGCGATCAATCTCAATGCGCGATCCTTGCAAGTTTTCACGCAGTTGCTGCTCTTGGCGATCCATGTAGACACCAATGCCAGCACCGGCTGCCGCACCGACGGCCGCACCAATCAGTGCACGGTCACGGCGGCTAGTACTACCGTCGCCAGACAGCGCACCGGCAGCAGCACCCACAGCAGCACCAATACCAGAGCCCATCGCGGTGCTAGAGCGCTGCGTTTGGCCACCGTAAGGATCCGATGTGGCGCAACCCGCTAATAAAATAGCGGCTGCCAGCGGTGTCAGTAGTCGAGAAATACGCATCACTCACTCCTTGTTTATGTTCGGGACATCTTTTTATTCATTACTGGTCAATCTTCACTAATTAAAGCCAGCAACTCGTTCAAGAATAATAGACCTTGAGGCGAAGCACGCAGTTTTTCAGGCATTTGCATCAAAAGTCCTTTTTTCTCGGCGGTTTGTAAACGCGTAAGTAACATATCAGAAGAGAGCCCGGTATTGGCGTTCCATGTCTCTAGCGACACCCCGTCAGTGAGTCGTAGAGCATTCATGGCAAACTCCAACGGTAGCTCGTCCGCTGATATAACCTGCTTACCCGCTATAAAGCCACGCAAGTCATCCATGCGCTTTAAATAAGCATCCGGCTGGCGGGTTTTCCAACGCCGCTCAATACGCCATTCACCGTTTGGATCAATATGGCTTAGCTTGCCATGGGCCCCGGCGCCAATCCCAAGGTAGTCGCCAAACTGCCAATAGTTAAGGTTATGCAGACTCCGATAACCATCGGTGGCATAGGCCGAAATTTCGTAGCGCTTAAACCCGGCCTGCTCTAAAAGTTGATGACCGCTGTCCTGGATATCCCAGAGTGCTTCTTCCTCAGGCAACGTCGGTGGATGGGAGTGAAAGGCCGTATTCGGCTCGAGGGTAAGCTGGTACCAGGAGAGATGCTCCGGCGCTAACGACAGCGCTTGGGCAATATCATCCATCGCCAGTTGAGGTGTCTGACCAGGCAAGCCATGCATCAGATCAACGTTAATATTTGTAAAACCCGCTTGGCGCGCCTGCGTGACCGCAGTGACCGCTTCATCACCGCTATGAATTCGCCCCAATGCATGCAGTTGATCGGGCTGAAAACTTTGAATACCTAGCGATAAACGATTAATACCTGCCTTTCGGTAACCGATAAATCGCGCCTGTTCCGTGGTGCCGGGATTTGCCTCCAAGGTAATCTCAATGTCATCAGCAAACGGCAAACGGGCTTCAATCTCGCTCAGTAAACGCTCATAAAACCAAGGCGACAGCAGGCTGGGTGTCCCACCGCCGATAAAGATTGTCTGAATTTTTCGCCCAGCCGCCAAGGCTAGATCGCTATCCAGGTCTTGTAACAACGCGTCAAGGTAAGCGGCTTCAGGCAAATCGCGAGGCGTAAAACCGTGTGTACCCGGCTCATGGGAGTTGAAATCACAATACGGGCATTTGCGTACACACCAGGGTGTGTGGATATAAAGAGATAGCGGCGGCAACGTATCAACCATGCGCCACCTGCAGTAACTCCACTAAGCCTTGTAGCGCGCGCCCACGGTGACTAAGGCGATTTTTACTTTCACTCGGCAACTCGGCAACGCTCATACCCTGGTCTGGTAACCAGAAAAGCGGGTCATAGCCGAACCCCTCTTTCCCCCGTGGATGGGCGAGAATTTCGCCTTCCCAACTGCGTTGCACAATCACCGGCACTGGGTCTTTCGGGTGACGTAAATAAACAAGTACGCACCAGTATCGGCCACTACGCTGTCCTTCTGCGCAGTCACTGAGTGCTGCTAACAGCGTTTCATTATTTTTCTCATCACTTTTGGGCTCGCCACCATATCGGGCCGAGTAGATACCTGGTGCGCCGTTCAGCGCGTCCACTTCCAGCCCTGAATCGTCCGCCAAGGCGGGTAACCCGCTGACTAAGCTCGCTTCACGTGCCTTTAACAACGCATTTTCGACAAATGTCAGCCCCGTCTCTTCGACCTCAATGACACCAAAATCAGCCTGAGGCCGTACATCGAAGCCTAAAGGAGAAAGTAATTGATTGAATTCCTTTAACTTTCCTGCATTTCCACTGGCAAGAACAAGGGTATTAACAGCTGCCATGACACGTACTCCAAACGGTAGAGCATCAGTTTACGCGCTCATTGAACGTATCAAAAGCCAGTCAAATGTTACTCAACGTATCTGAAATGAAGACGTGTTAAAAAATATATTTTTACCTTTAAATTTTTGATAAATATACATATTTAACCTATATTCTAAAAATTTAGGTGGTTATTCAATTTATTTTTACCACTTATTTAATAACAAAACTTTACGAAACTTATCTTATAGGCAACACTTCAGGGGTTACCTGCTCACTCTTTCTTTCCACGAGGGCTCCCCAATGTCGCAGGAAAAGTCTACCGGCTCGGTCTACATCGTTACCGAGAAAAGTCCCCAAGCTCAGCTGTTCGCTGAATACTTGAATAAACATACCGGCTGCCCCATCACTATCCACTCACCCCAGTCAGCATTACCCATTTCTGCATCGGGAAATGTGCTGATTTTGATTGATAGCGATCATATCGGCATTGATGCTTTGCCGGAGTGGCAAGACAAGTTGCCTGAAGCATTAACAAAAACGCCTTTAGCCGCTTTTAACATTCACGATATGGATCACGCGCTGGAAGCGTTGTCGTGCGCTCAGCTAAAAGGCGTGTTTTATCGTAATGAAAGCCTTGAGGTTATCTGTAAAGGCATACATGCGTTACTGGAAGGGGAGCTATGGATGTCGCGGGACTTAATGGCCCGTCTCATCCTGTTTTATCGCAAATACCAAAGTAATGCTTTTCGACCAGCCTGCGGGCTCACTAATCGTGAAATGGAGATCATCTCTCTGCTTAGTGCAGGCTCCTCAAATCAACAAATTGCCGAAAAGCTGTTTGTTAGTGAACACACCGTTAAGTCTCACCTCTACAACATCTTTCGCAAAATCAATGTACATAACCGTATTCAAGCGCTCAATTGGATACATCAAAACCTGGGCCCGATTCTTCCCAATATTGAAACCGCGCGAAGCCTGCAGCGCCATCGGCAGCGCTAACGCGCAAGGGTAATTCAGCATGTTATCGATACACCGTTTATCCATAGGCATTTCTCCACTGCTGGTGTGGATAACTATGTCTATAGCGCTGGCCAACGAGCCTGCCCCTACGGGCAATGCATTACCTGCCAACGAACAAGAAGCGATTGACGCCATTAATCAGCTTTCTAGCCCTGATGGTCCTGAAGTGCAAGGAAACGCCAACGGCGGAAGTGAGCTAACCGGCGTAATGGTAGACCGCACGATCACCATGGCCGGTAAAACCTTCTATCGCGCTTTTAGCCAGCGAGCAATGGATAACCTGATTATCGGCAATGCCACCATCACCATCAACGAGCGACCAGATGCACGCTGGGGTAGCCAAATATGGGTAATGGAAGGTAACCGTATGTATTTCCGTACACAGCTCTCCCCAAGGATCAATGAAGCTGACCGAGCCGCCGGGGAAGCCGTACAAACCGTCGAAGAAGCGCTGCTACGCCAACAGCTAGCTTCGGCGCTTAACTCAGACAAAGACCTTGGAAAAGAGGAGCTACGCTAATGAAAAAAATACTTAAACCAACAGCTGGCGGTGTTCTGGTAACCACTCTCTTGGTAAGTGCGCTGACCATGCAAGCAAACGCAGGGGAGCTGATCTATACACCAATCAACCCTTCGTTTGGCGGCGACCCCTTTATGGGTAGCTATTTACTGGGTAAAGCCCAGGCGCAAGACACCACCACAGACCCGAACATTGAGGACTTTGAGCCGCTCTCCCCAACCGAACGGCTAATCCAAAGCCTTGAGAGCCGATTTATATCAGATTTAATCAATGATGTAGGCGGAGCAGACGATGGTACAGGGTCGTTTGACAGCGGGGACTTTAGCGTCGTGGTTCGCAATGAAGGGGGGCAGCTCATAGTAGAAGTAATCGATAAAGCCACCGGTGATGTTACCAACATTAGCGTAGGTGGCTTGTTGTTCAATCCTTGATGTATTAGCTATTTCTAAATCTAAGAAAAATTAACAAGGCTGCCAATCAGCCTACTTACAGTTGCGTGTCATTAGGGGAACATCATGAAAATTATCGCTTCGTTACTTATGATAAGTTTGCTCAGCGGTTGTGCTGGAATGGTCGCTACATCTGAAAACCTGGAAGGTGCGCAAGCAACGCTCACGCCCCGCGGTGCAACCTATCAAGATTTAGTTTCGCTACCGCCGCCAGCTGGGCAAATTTTTGTCTCAGTCTATGACTTTCGGGATCAAACGGGCCAGTATCGTCCTGCACCGGCCAGTACTTTTTCGACCGCCGTAACGCAGGGCGCTGCGGCAATGCTCACCGGTGCATTAGCGGATTCCGGCTGGTTTATACCGCTTGAGCGTGTTGGTTTACAGAACTTACTTACCGAGAGGCGCATAATTCGTGCCGAGTTCGAGCGCTTTGGTCAGCCTGATACATTGCCATCACTTCGTGCTGCCTCGGTGATGCTTGAAGGTGGCATTATTGCCTACGAGTCCAATGTGCGAACCGGTGGGGCTGGGGCTGAGTACTTTGGTATTGGCGCTTCAGGACAATACCAGGTGGACCAAGTAACAGTTAATCTACGCGCGGTTGAAATATCAACCGGCGAGGTGCTAGCTAACGTCACCACGACTAAAACGATTTACTCTAAAGAGATGCGGGCGGGTGTTTATCGGTTTATCGATTTTAGACGTTTGTTAGAGGCTGAAGTAGGTCTTACCACCAATGAACCAGTACAACTTGCCGTGATGTCAGCCATTGAGTCAGCAGTTATACATTTGGTGGCCCGTGGCGTAGAGAACAATCTTTGGAATCTCTCTAATGGTGTTAATTTTCAAGACACTATTTTGTCAGATTACCTAGATGCACCAATCCCTTTGCTTTAATCAATTTAAAACTATATTTAGATAGCATAAGCGACTTCTATAACAAAATTTCAATTACAACCTAATATAAAAATCAGATACGAAAACTAAAAATAATTAACGGCTATGCGGTACGCATAGCCGTTTTTTTTTGACTATTAATATGATTAGAAAAATAATACTTTTTAATTGTTAAATTATTAATAAATACATCATTAGAATAATAAAAGGTTTGATAGCGTAAATTTCAAAATGGTCCAAACTCAACACAAGAAATACAAATTGATACAAACTGTTTCAGAGGGAAGTGCCATGAAACTGAATATTACCGCAACCAAACGATATGCCCTAATGGTTGCACTGTTGACAGCAACCCTTTCAGTTTCTTTGACAATCAATGCAGACAATAACCGTATTGAGCAGTTCGCTAAGCAAGCTGCCGCCCAACAACATCAAGGCAACTACAGTATTATTGCGCAGATTGGTAACAATAACCGCACCCATGTTTCGCAATCAGCTAGTTACCAAGCCGGAAACTTTTCTAGCATTTATCAATTAGGAAATTACAACACGGCGACGGTAACTCAAACAGGCGGTAATAACGTAAGTAATATCTCTCAAATAGGTAGAAATCATAAAGCGGATATTACTCAGTCAGGAAGCGCATCAAGAGAACTAAATTCTTATGTGCGCCAACTTGGCAACCGCAGTGACGTACAGATTTCACAATCGGGGAGTGGCTACCGTGTCATTAGTGTTGAGCAACAAGCATTTTCAAGCAATGCACGTCCGGTCACCGTCGAAACCTACTGAGCAACAACCGTTGACTCAGTAATAACTAAAGCAAGTATCAAGGGGAAATACCATGAAAACTCAAATCACCACTATCGCTGCCGCCGTTGCCTTCGCTATGAGCACTGCTGCTTTTGCTCAGTCAGTTGGTAGTGACTCCTCTATTTACCAATACGGTAGCGATAACACTAACGATGTTACCCAGTGGGGAACACAAAAATCCCGAATTCTCCAAGAAGGGAACGGCAATAGTGCTACTGTCACTCAAGATGACGTTGTTGGTTATTCAACTTATGCGCCTGGCCGAAACAACTCCAATATCGAACAAACTGCTAATGGTAACGAAGCCATTGTTGACCAGCTAGGGGCTTATAACGTTTCGGGTATCTACCAAACAAGTAGTGATAATGATGCCAACGTTACCCAAGACGGTAAGATGAACGATTCTTATGTTAAACAAAGCTGGGGGAATGGTAACGAAGCCGTTGTGGTTCAAGATGGCAAGTTTAACGACTCTGTGATTGAACAACAAGGTTCTTACAATACTGCTAGCGTCGATCAAGAAGGGTACATTAATGACTCGTGGGTTGATCAAAGTGGATATGGTAACGAAGCAAATGTAGATCAATCTGGTTCGAATAACCAATCTGGCATCCAACAATCTGGCCTTTTTGGTGGCTACAACAACCTTGCTAACGTTGAACAAACCGGTGGCGACAATGAGTCGTGGATAGAGCAGTCTGGTAGTAACAATAGTGATAGTGTGATCCAAGATGGTAATTATCTAGATAGTACGATTATTACCATTGGATATAACAACACTAGTAACGTAGAGCAGTCAGGTTTTGGTAATGATTCTTATATCAAAACTTTTGGTGCCAATAATACACATAACGTTACTCAAACTGGTTACAGCCATAACTCAAATATTCACACAGTTGGCTATGGCAACACAAACACAGTAACTCAAGGCCGTTAAAACATAGATTATTTGAACTATGATTAACCGCCCCTTTCAGGGGCGGTTTTTTTGTTAGCGAATTGACACTGTCAATGTCCCCCCCGCCCCCTGAGTCGATGAACGCGACCGGTTGCTGCCTTTTTGAATATCCACTTCTAATCGCTCGTCATCGCTTAGCAGTTTTACCGTGCCTTCAAGTTCCGTACCGGTAAATGTGTACTCGGCGGGTACCGTTCCGTGCTCTTCAACGTGCTCAGTGGTTTCGCCTTCGTGGGTAATCCGCCAGTGGGCGGAAAACTCGGCACCCGGCGAACCGCTCATAGTGATGTGAATCTGGGTCATGTCCTGCTCCTGAGGCGTCTGTGCAGCGAGAGGGAAGCAAGCAGCCAATCCCACTACGCAAATCACGTGTCGCCAAGCCGTTATTGGTATCATGATTATATGTCTCACTTAACCGAAGAGCCGCTCAAAATGAGCGGCTCTTGAAGTATAGCGGGCTTTTAGTTACGTGCCGTTACATTACCGCAAAGGCTTTTTCTGCCGCGTCCAGAGTGAACTGAATATCTTCTGGGGTATGGGCACTGGACATAAAGCCTGCTTCATAGGCAGAAGGCGCCAGATAAACGCCATGATCAAGCATTGCACCGAAGAAGCGGCGGAAGGCGTCTGGGTTACAAGCCGTGGCTTGGGCAAAATTATCTACCCGGCTTTGCGAGGTGAAAAAGAGCCCAAACATGCCACCCGCTGACTGGGTCATCATCGGCACTCGTGCAGCGTTGGCACGCTCCTGCAGGCCTGAACACAGTGTATTAACCCGCTGAGTTAATGCGTCGTGAAAACCTGGTACCTGTAGCTTGGTAAGCAGAGCCACACCTGCTGCCATGGCCAGGGGATTACCCGACAATGTACCCGCTTGATATACCGGCCCAAGCGGTGAAATGTTCTGCATAATTTCACGCTTGCCGCCAAACGCGCCCACCGGCATGCCACCGCCAACAATTTTTCCCAAGCAGGTTAGATCAGGCACGATACCGTAGTGCGCTTGAGCACCGCCCAATGCCACACGAAAGCCGGTCATCACTTCGTCAAAGATCAGTACGCTACCGTGTTCGTTACATACCCGGCGCAGTGTTTCCAAGAACCCTGGCTGGGGGGGAATGCAATTCATATTGCCAGCAACGGGCTCGACGATAATGCAGGCAATTTGATCGCCAATCTCGTTAAAACACGCTTCTACCCCTTCAGGGTCGTTAAACGAGAGAGTAATGGTGTGTTCAGCCAGCGACGCGGGCACGCCCGGCGAGCTAGGCTCACCGTGGGTAAGTGCCCCAGAACCGGCTTTTACCAACAGCGAATCAGAGTGGCCATGGTAGTTCCCTTCAAACTTTACGATCTTATCGCGGCCGGTGGTGCCGCGCGCCAGGCGGATCGCCGACATGGTGGCTTCGGTGCCCGAACTGGTCATGCGCACCATATCCATGGAAGGAATCATCTCGCAGATCAAATCTGCCATGGTGGTTTCAACCGCGGTAGGCGTACCGAATGACAGGCCGTTATCTAATCGCGCCCGCACGGCTGCCAGTACATCTTGATCAGCGTGCCCGGTAATCATTGGTCCCCAGGAACCTACATAATCCACGTACCGATTGCCTTCGACATCGAATAGAAACGCGCCCTGGGCACGCTCCATAAAGACCGGCGGGCGGTGTAGCCCTTTAAATGCCCGGACGGGAGAGTTTACGCCGCCCGGAATATGGCGACTGGCAAGATCAAACAATTCAGCTGATGTGGTCATGGCATCCTCTCGGTCAATGGCAGATAGAAGATAGGATTAAAAACGAACAGGCCGTGAAAAACGGCTGGGCAAACACTGGCCACTCGGCGGCTGAAAGCCTTGTGACAGGCTCTGCCAGGTAAAGTGCTGCGCCTGTTCACACGCTGTTGGTAAGCGCTCACCAACAGCAAGACGAGCCGCAATGGCTGAGGCTAGCGTACAGCCAGAGCCATGAAACAGTTCAGGCAAACGTGGCCACTGCCACTGGCGAGTGGTATCGGGTGAGTGCAGAGTGTGCACGACTTGCTGATCATTACCGGGCAGCGGATCGTCAGTGGCCGTCACTAGAATTGCTTGGCAGCCCTGTGACATCAACGCCACCGCACGTGCCGTATCATCAAAAGGGGTGACGATGTCTGGTGTCAGTTGACAAAGCTCAGCACGATTGGGCGTTAAGATATCCACAAGCGGTAGCAAGCGATCGATGAACAGCCGACGTAAACGGGGTGTGGATAACTCAGTTCCACCACCGGCCTTAAATACCGGGTCCGCCACCACAGGAATGCCTGGAAAGCGGCGGATAATTTGTTCCGCTGCCCGCAAGGTAGCTTCATCGGCGAGCAAACCAATTTTAATCGCCGCCACTTGCATCTCGCCAAGCACCTCGGCCATTTGGCGCATCGCGGTAGGATCAACGGGGATCACACGCGTCACATTGTGGCAATTTTGAACCGTCAGCGCAGTAGGGATCGTTACCGCCCAGCCACCACAGGCGGCAATGGCTTCGCTATCAGCCACTAACCCTGCGCCGCCGGTGGGGTCGTGTCCCGCTAATACCAATACGACGGGCGGAAGTGGTTGGCGCATCAAAAGGGCTTCACAACGGCGAGCAGAATAATCCCCACTAGCGCAATCACCGGCGCTTCGTTAAACCAGCGGAAAAACACATGGCCTTTTGTGCAACGATCCTGGGCGAACTGCTTTAAATAAATCAAACAAACGTGATGATAGCCAATGAGCAAGACCACCAGCGCTAGTTTGACGTGCATCCAACCCTGACTAAACCATTCGGGCACTAAATAGAGCATCCAGCCACCAAACAGCAGTACCGCAATCATCGATGGCGTCATGATTCCACGGTAAAGCTTGCGTTCCATGGTTTTGAAATACGCCATTGCCTGGTCATCACCGTTATCCCGCGCGGTGGCGTGATACACATACAAGCGGGGTAAATAAAACAGTGCAGCGAACCACGTCACCACTGCCATCAAGTGAATAGCCTTCACCCATAGGTACATTGCCGCTCCTTAAAATGGTCAATCCTTTTCGCGTGGCTCATTCTCGCGTAGATCATTGCCGCGAGTGTCAGCGCCACGGGGATCTGTATAGTGATAATAACGCTCAATGGCGCCACGGGTGATAATACCTGAAATACGCTGCTGTTTAGGGCGGTAACCGTGTACCACATAGAGTGCCCCCAGCGCGTTATCCTGCAGCTTCAAGAATGCTTCGGAAAGCGTTGCTTGCAAGCCAATCGGCGCAAGCTCCAAACGCTGCCCAGGAATTTCCAGCAGATCAATCAATTCATCCTCGGGCGGTTCTTTACCCTGCAGCGCTTCATCGTGTTCAAGTAACCACCGCGCCAGTTCAGCGGCTTTGAGCGCCAGCACCGGTTTTTCCTCGCTGGAGCGCTCAATCACCAACCACACCGGGTTTGTTTCCAGCAGGTGGCGTGCCTGATCAGGGGTAATCATCCGGTCGGTACGCACCAGTTGCCGCTCCATCACCGCTGGCACCGAAACCCGTGAGAGCGCTTGCATCAACGGCTGCTGAAGTGGATGCAGCCCATAACGCACCGTGCTGATAAAGAACCCTTCACAGCCAGTTAACTGCCGTGACGTCAAACACGCAACCACCACCGCCAACATTCCAGGGAGCATGATACTCGGCGTATGGGTTAACTCCAAAAGCGCCATCAGCGCAGCCAGGGGCGCTTGCAGAACGGCCCCCATCATTGCCGCCATACCTAGCATGGCGTAAATCCCCGGGTCAGCGGCTTTGTCTGGCCACATCCAGCCCCCCAGCATACCAAACAGCGCGCCTGTAGCCGCTCCCACCACCAGCACCGGGCCAATAATGCCGATGGGTACACCGCCAGCAACGGTCAGCGCCGTTAGCAGTAGTTTGGCAATCATCAGCGCCAGCAGTACTTTAATTTCCAACTGATTATTGAGCGCTGCCGCCACGCTGTCATAACCGATGCCCTGCACTTGGGGGAACCACCAGGCAACGGCGCCAGTCGCCACTCCGACCAGCCCAAGACGTACCCAAAGCGGCCAGTCCATAATCCGCTGACTGCGGGAAATATGGATAAACAGACCGGCCAGCAAGCCAATCACCAGCCCCGTCAGCACGATCCACGGAAGATTGATCAACGACCCCAGGGCCACTTCGGGAATGCGAAACGCTGGTTCATTACCGTAAGCCAACTGCGCCACCAGCGCACCCATGGTGGAGGCCAGGATGACGGGCATAAAGCTCATCAAGGTATACTCCATCATCACCACTTCCATGGCGAAGATCACCCCGGCAATCGGCGTATTAAAGGAAGCGGAAATGGCGGCTGCGGTTCCGCAAGCCACGAGTACCCTCAGGCTATTATTAGGTAAGCGCATTTGCTGGCCCAGACCACTGGCTGCCGCCGCGCCCAAGTGAATCGCCGGCCCCTCACGACCTGCAGAGAGGCCACCTAACACCACCACCACCCCGACCCACCACTGATTCAACCAGTTACGCAGCGGAAAACGCCCTTGGTGATAGGTGAGTCGCTCAATCACATGACCCACGCCCAGTTTGCGCGCTGCCGGTTTTTGCCGATACAACAGCACGCCCACTAACGTCACCGCCAGCATGGGTAGCAGCGCACGTAACCAGGGCGTCATATTTTCAAACGCCTCTGGGTCGCCCTCCGCCATATAGAACGTGGCCCCTGCTTCCAACAGCAGCCGAAACGCCACCATCACCGCGCCGGTAATAATCCCCGAGACAAGGCCCAGCAAGCAGAGTTGCGGCAAGGCGTCGACGTTGGCCAACTGACGACGAAAACTTTCTAACGTAAAATCCGATCGGGAAAAACGCGCCACAGCAATCTGCCTTGTTTTTGGTCTTAGTGTTCTTATCTCTTAATCCTCTTGTGTATCATAGCCCGATACACTTCGACAGCCCGCAGCAATCCGCATAGGCTGATAACACATAGCGTTTTGTCATAGGTTGCTGTGCAAACTGTCCTAAAAAACTATTCTGGAAAACGTTCTGCGTAGCCCGCAAGGAGTGATTTGTGATTAAGGTCGGCATTGTTGGCGGTACCGGTTATACCGGCGTTGAATTACTTCGGCTACTTGCCCAGCATCCCCACGTCGAGGTAGCCGCGATTACTTCGCGCTCGGAAACGGGCGTCAAGGTGTGCGATATGTACCCTAACCTGCGCGGCCACTACGACACGCTAGCGTTTAGCGAGCCGGATGCTAAACAGCTGGGTGCCATGGATGCGGTCTTTTTTGCCACACCCCACGGCGTTGCCCACGCCCTAGCGGGTGAGCTGCTCAAAAATGGCACTCGGGTAATTGATCTGTCGGCCGATTTCCGGCTGCGCGATGCCGACGAGTGGAGCCGCTGGTACGACCAGGCCCACGGCGCGCCGGAATTGTTGCAAGAGGCGGTATACGGCCTACCGGAAATGCATCGGGAAAAAATCAAAAATGCACGCTTAATTGCCGTGCCCGGCTGCTACCCCACGGCCGTTCAATTAGGCTATCTACCGCTGTTGGAAGCAGGTCTGATCGACCCAAGCCAACTGATTGCTGACTGTAAATCCGGTGTTACCGGGGCAGGCCGTGGCGCAAAAGTAGGGTCACTGCTCGCTGAAGCCAGCGAGTCGATGAAAGCCTACGGCGCTTCCGGCCATCGTCATCTACCGGAAATTAGCCAGGGGCTTCGGGACATACAGCAAGCCGCAGTGGGATTAACCTTTGTGCCCCATTTAACGCCCATGATCCGCGGTATTCACGCCACGCTTTACGGCCAGCTAACCGGCGAGCCGGGCGACTTACAGGCGCTGTTTGAACGCCGTTATGCCGATGAGCCGTTTGTCGATGTGATGCCTGCAGGGAGTCATCCTGAAACGCGTAGTGTCAAAGGCATCAATACTTGTCGCTTGGCCGTCCATCGCCCCGGCAATGGCAATACGGTCGTGGTGCTATCGGTGATCGATAATTTGGTCAAAGGCGCCTCGGGCCAAGCGATACAAAACCTCAACCTGATGTTCGGCTTTGACGAGAACACTGGGCTTACCGCACCAGCAGTAATGCCTTAAACACCACACAAAACCAGCAGGCAGAGACAACTCATTCCCAGCAATAGTTGACCAATTTGCTGGGAATTACCCATAATCACCCCCCAATGCCGATTTATTCGTTCTTTAAGCTCGCGGGAGGTACCCATGAGCGGTGCAGAAGCCTTTGTTCCTACTCCATTACTGCTCTCTGATAGTGCACGCAAACGTATTAACGCACTGATTGCAGAAGAAAATAACCCATCACTCAAACTGCGGGTCTACGTGACCGGCGGCGGCTGTTCGGGTTTTCAATACGGCTTCGACTTTGCTGACAATGTCGCCGACGATGATACTGTGATTGAGTTCGGTGAGGCCGCGCTGGTCGTCGACCCCCTCTCTTACCAGTATCTGGTGGGCTCCACGGTCGACTACGAAGAAGGCTTAGCGGGCGCGCGTTTTCGCGTTCAAAATCCCAATGCCACCACCACCTGCGGCTGCGGCGCTTCCTTTATGGTCTAAACAGCGTTGGCCCAAGACGCTCCCCGTGACTTGACGCCCTGACGGTTTCTCGCCAAGGTTGATAGGTCAATAACGGCTAAAAGGGTATTCGAGCGCCATACATTGCTCGGAAACCCGCTACTAGCCACATAAAGCACGGGGAAACTTATGAAAGTTGCACTACCACTCAGCCTAACCAAAACCACACTCGCTCTCGCACTGGGATTGGGCAGCGCCACTGCCGCCATGGCCCAAATGCCATCGGTGAACGTGGCCACTGACCCAAGCTTTGTGCCGTTTGAAATGATGGATCAAGAGACCGGCGAAATGGTCGGCTTCGACATGGATATCATCAACGAAGTCGCCGAACGTGCAGGCTTTGAAGTCAACCTGACGACCATGGAATTCTCCGGCATCATTCCCGCCGTGCAAACGGGTAGTCAAGAGATAGCCATCGCCGGTACCACCATCACTGACGAGCGCTCTGAAGTCGTTGACTTCTCCGACCCCTACTACGATTCAGGTTTACGCATCATTGTCCGCGCCGATAACGACAGCGTCGAGACACTAGAAGACCTCCAAGACCTCGCCGTCGGTACCAAAATTGGTTCCACCAGTTATGACTACCTTCAGCAAGAACTCGGCGAAGATGCTGAAATCACCCCCTTCCCAGGTACTGCCGACATGTACATGGCGCTGCTAGGCCGCAACGTCGACGCCGTGCTCTATGATGCCCCTAACGTCTCTTACTTCTCGCAAACTCGCGGTGAAGGCCGTACCAAGGTTGTTGGCCCTCTGTATGAAGGTCAGCAGTACGGCATCGTGTTCCACAAAGGCAGTGAGTGGGTAGAGCCGACTAACGAAGCGCTGGCCGCCATGCGCGAAGATGGCACCTACGATGAGATCTACACCAAGTGGTTTGGTGAAGCGCCTAGCGAAGAGTGAGTATAAAAGCTCTCTATTAGCGTAACGCTGTTACAGGGCCGGGTGGCCACAACCCCCGGCCCTGCTGCGTTTCTCATGTGTTTTTTGTCATCTGCTTTTTTGTTTCAGGAGTCTACGCGTGGACGTCAATTTTCAGTTTGATTGGTCGGCAGCGTTTGGGTCTATCCCTTATCTGCTGCCGGGTATTCCCTGGACGCTGCTTATCTCGTTTGGCGGTCTCGCCATCGGATTCTTTATCGGCATATTCTTTGGCCTATTACGTATTAGCCGCCTGCGTTGGCTACGCTGGCCAGCCATCGTTTACGTCGAAGTATTTCGCGGCACGCCTATCCTGGTACAAGTACTGTTTATTTTTTACGGCTTGCCGCAACTATTAGGTAGCCCAATTAACGCGTTGGTCGCCGGTATTGCTGCGATCGCGGTTAATTCCGGTGCTTACATTTCAGAAATTGTGCGCGGCGGTGTGCAATCAATTGAACGCGGCCAGGGTGAAGCATCACTCTCCCTAGGGCTCTCCCGCACTCAAGCATTTCGCTACGTTATCTGGCCCCAGGCGTTTCGGCGCATGATTCCTCCCCTCGGTAACCAGGGCATCATCAGCATCAAAGACACCTCACTGTTTTCAGTGATAGGCGTCGGTGAGCTAGTGCGTCAGGGGCAGATCTATATCGCCACCACCTTTACGGCGCTTGAGGTCTACTTCATGGTCGCCCTGATGTACTTGGCAATCACCTGGACCCTCTCCATCATCCTGCGTCAACTCGAGCGCAGAGGCCTGGCCGGACAATAAGGACACGCGCAATGAGCGAGACAATGAGCAACACAACGCAACCAATTGTGCGTATGCAGCAGCTCAATAAACACTTTGGCAGTCTGCACGTACTCAACGATATTGATCTGACGATTGTGCCTGGTGAAGTGGTGGTGATTATCGGTGCCAGTGGCTCAGGCAAATCCACACTAATTCGCTGTATTAACGGCTTGGAAGAGTTTCAGTCCGGCAGTCTGGTGGTCGACAGCAACGAACTATTACCACACGGCAAGAGCACTAAAGCGCTGCAAACCATCCGTACCGAAGTGGGTATGGTGTTTCAGCAATTCAATCTCTTTCCCCATCTCAGCGTGATCGATAATGTCACTCTGGCGCCGATGAAAGTGCGTGGTTTAAGCCGTGACGACGCAGTCAGCAACGCCAAACGCTTGCTTGACCGGGTAGGTATCGCTGATCAGGCCGACAAGTACCCCAGCCAGCTCTCAGGCGGCCAACAGCAGCGTGTCGCACTCGCCCGCGCCCTGGCGATGGAACCCCGCCTGATGCTGTTTGACGAGCCCACATCGGCGCTTGACCCGGAAATGATAGGTGAAGTGCTGGATGCCATGCGCGAGCTGGCCAAAGAGGGCATGACCATGGTGATTGTCACCCATGAAATGGGCTTTGCCCGCGAGGTCGCCGACCGGGTGATTTTTATCCATAAAGGCGAGATTACCGAGCAGGGCCACCCTGAAAAACTGTTCGATTCTCCTCAACACGAACGTACTCAATCCTTCCTTGCTCGCGTACTCAAACATTAAATTGAGCCCTTTTTACGCGTTAAAATAACCGCTAATTTGCTCTGAATTACGCTTTTTTACTGGCCTGTCGACACGACAGGCCATTTTTTTGCCTGTGGATAAACTTTTTTTACATTGATCGGTTTTATCTCCGTAAGGCCTACCATGTACGTCGCTTAGCGTTAGCTCCACATCAAGCGGAGGTTGTTCACAGGTGCGGTAACAACCCAGGTACTGGCCGGTGGATAAGCCGTGCTTAATTGACTCTGTGGATAAAGCGCTATTCCATCCACAGGCTTAACCCCCCTTCTACCCAGGCACTCCCGCCTTCAAACATGTAGAAGTCAACAATATAAGCACATGAAAATATTAAGGATAAGTCGCTTATACACAGAAATTGTCCACACTAGTAATTACAACATTTACAGAACTTCTCTTATTTTATATTTATGTTGTTATTAATAACGGAGGGTTGGTGATTTGGGGTGTGGAAAAACCTGACGGTTACCCACAGGGGGTTTATACTTGCCGGCTCATTGATCTAAGGTGGCCATGTCTGAGAACTGCACTGGCCACATCATCCGTGCCGAAAGGCGCAAGACGAGGTGCCTCTTGAATTATCCCGACCGCTTTGACGTGATTGTCATCGGCGGTGGCCATGCGGGAACTGAAGCCGCATTGGCCTCTGCTCGTATGGGCTGTCAGACCCTGCTGCTCACCCACAACATCGAAACCCTGGGCCAAATGTCGTGTAACCCCGCGATTGGCGGCATCGGCAAAAGCCATTTGGTTAAGGAAATCGATGCGCTGGGCGGCGCCATGGGGCTTGCCACGGATTTAGGTGGCATCCAGTTTCGCGTGCTCAATGCCCGCAAAGGGCCTGCCGTTCGGGCAACTCGTGCCCAGGCTGACCGCATCCGCTATAAATCTGCTATCCGCGGTATGTTGGAAAACCAGCCCAACTTGACCATCTTCCAGCAAGCCGCTGGTGATCTCATTGTGGATAACGACACCGTGCGTGGCGTTGTCACGGAAACCGGTATTCGCTTCCATGCTGAAAGCGTCGTGCTGTGTACCGGCACATTTTTGGGTGGTGTGATTCACATTGGCTTGGATCAAAGCAAGGGTGGTCGAGCAGGTGATCCGCCTTCCAACGCACTGGCCGAACGGCTGCGTGCGCTGCCATTTCGCGTCGATCGGCTGAAAACCGGCACACCGCCACGTATTAATGCCAAAACCGTGGATTTTTCCCAGTTGGAAGAACAACCCGGTGACAGCCCTACACCGGTCATGTCCTACATGGGGTCACGGGAAATGCACCCTCGGCAGGTGAGTTGCCACATTGCTCACACCAATCAGCAAACCCACGATCTGATTCTGGCGAATCTTGATCGCTCGCCGATGTATTCCGGTGTGATCGAAGGAATTGGACCCCGTTACTGCCCGTCGATCGAAGACAAGGTTCATCGCTTTGCCGATAAATCCAGCCACCAAGTGTTCATTGAACCCGAAGGCCTGGATACCCACGAGCTTTACCCCAACGGTATCTCGACCTCGCTGCCGTTTGACGTGCAGATTCAAGTCGTGCGTTCGATCAAAGGCCTGGAAAATGCCCATATCACCCGGCCTGGCTATGCCATCGAATACGACTTTTTTGATCCGCGAGACTTAAAACACTCGCTGGAAACAAAATTTATCCACAACCTGTTTTTCGCTGGTCAGATCAACGGCACTACTGGTTACGAAGAAGCCGGTGCTCAAGGTTTGCTAGCGGGTTTGAATGCCGCACGCCGTGCTCAAGAGCTGGACGCCTGGTATCCTCGCCGCGATGAAGCCTATCTCGGCGTACTGGTCGACGACCTGATCACCATGGGTACCAAAGAGCCGTACCGCATGTTCACTTCCCGTGCGGAATACCGCTTGCTGCTGCGTGAAGACAACGCAGATCTACGCTTAACTGAAACGGGGCGAAAATTGGGCCTTGTTGACGACACACGCTGGACCGCGTTTAGCCAAAAACGCGAAGCCATTGAGCAAGAGAGCGCACGTCTGAATACACTTTGGATTCAGCCGGGGAGCCCTGCGGCAGAACAGGTGGCGGAAAAAACCGGGGCGCCACTTACGCACGAATATCGCCTGAGCGACCTGCTCAAGCGCCCAGAACTGAACTATAGCGATTTGGCCAATCTACCCGGTATCGAAGGCACCCTGGTAACCGATCCAGCGGTGGCCGAACAGGTGCAAATTCAAGCCAAGTATCAAGGCTATATCGATCGTCAGCAGCATGAGATCGACAAGCTCAAACGCCATGAAGCGACGCCGCTACCTGCCGAGTTGGATTATTTGAAAGTAGAGGGACTGTCCAACGAAGTTCGCCAAAAGCTGGCTGAAGCACGGCCAGAAACGCTTGCTCATGCGGCGCGTATCTCGGGCGTCACCCCGGCGGCTGTGTCTATTTTGTTGGTGCATCTGAAAAAGCGCCGGTTAGTCGCCGCGGCAGAGGTAGTTAACGGATGAGTTCGTTGAACCCACTGTTGAAAACTCTGCCTGCAAGCGTTGCGCCACGTCTCGATCAAGGGCTTAGCCAGTTGGCTATCAGCGTTGACGATCATCAGCGCGAGCAACTGCTAGGCTTATTGGCACTGTTGCACAAGTGGAACCGGGCTTATAACCTCACAGCGGTGCGCGATGTGGACGACATGGTGTCGCGTCATGTGCTCGATAGCGCCGTTGTTCTGCCCTATGTGCAAGGGCCGCGGCTGCTGGATGTTGGCGCTGGCCCAGGTCTGCCCGGTATAGTGTTGGCCATTTTAGCGCCCGAGCTTGATGTAACGCTGTTGGACAGTAATGGCAAAAAAGTCCGTTTTCAGCGTCAAGCGGTAATGGAGCTTGGTCTTAAAAACGTGACGCCTGTCCAGGCGAGGGTAGAACAGTTTCAAGCCGCTACTTTTGATCAGGTGATTTCCCGGGCGTTTGCCAGCTTGGTGGATTTTGTCACCTTGACTCGCCAGCTACCCAGCGCCGATGGCCAGTGGCTAGCCATGAAAGGCCCGGGGGCGGACGATGAACTGCGCGATCTGCCCCCCGGTATTCGTTTACACAAGCGTTATCAGCTGGAAGTACCCTTTGAAGCGGCCCAGCGGCAGCTGCTGATTTTAAATGTTGAAAGCTGAATGTTGATTCTGCCCCCCAGGAAGGAGTTGAGTAAGTGAGCCAGATCATTGCCCTGACCAACCAAAAAGGCGGCGTGGGCAAGACCACCTCAGCCGTTAACCTGGCGGCCAGTCTCGCTGCGCTCGACCGTCGTGTGCTGTTGGTGGATCTTGACCCCCAAGGCCATGCCAGCATGGGCAGCGGCATCGATAAATATGAGCTCGATAAAAGCGTGCTTGATGTACTGTTGGGCGAAGCAACGGCTGCTGAAACGATTGTTAAAAAGCTGGCGGTCAAGTATGACGTACTGCCGGGGAACGGTGATCTCACCGCCGCTGAAGTCGAGCTATTAGACCGCGAGAAAAGTGAAAGCTGCTTAACCACCGCGCTTGCCTCGGTCTCCAGTGAGTACGATGTGGTGCTTATTGACTGCCCACCCTCGTTGAACATGCTTACCGTGAATGCGTTAACGGCTTCTGACAGCGTATTGATCCCACTACAGTGTGAGTTCTATGCGTTAGAAGGGTTATCGGCACTGCTCGATACCGTTGAGCAGATTAAGCAAAATGTGAATCCTGACCTAGCGATTGCAGGCATTTTGCGCACCATGTACGACAAGCGCACCAGTTTAACGCGGGAAGTGGATAAGCAGCTACGTGACTATTTTGGCGATATGCTATTGAAAACGACCATCCCGCGTAACGTAAAAGTTGCCGAAGCGCCAAGCCACGGGCTGCCCGTGACGCAATATGCCCGGTTCTCCCGGGGTAGCCAGGCCTACCGCGTACTAGCCAAAGAGATGATTCGTCGTCTTTCACTGTAACCACTCTTCACTTCAACTCTTCAATTCAAAAAAGGGGCGCTGAAAAAATGAGGGAAAGCGAATGACGCGTAAACCCGCGCTGGGACGTGGCCTGGATGCCCTGATTGGTGCCGGTGCCCGTCGCCGTGACAGCTTGGAACTTGCCGGTAGCGGTACGCCTTTGGAGCTTACTGACGCAGCGCGTAGCGCCGCGGCTGAAGACGTTACCGAAGATCGCCTTGAACGCCTGCCGTTAGGGCAACTAACGCGGGGTAAATATCAGCCGCGCCGCGATATTCAGCCCGAAGCGCTAGAAGAACTGGCAGATTCCATTCGTGCCCAGGGCGTCATGCAGCCTATCGTGGTGCGCCCGATCGGTGTCGACCGCTACGAAATTATTGCCGGTGAGCGCCGCTGGCGTGCCGCACAGCTGGCTGAGCTGGACGTTATTCCGGCCGTTATTCGCGATGTCAGCGATGAAGTCGCCTTGGCACTGGCGTTAATCGAAAACATCCAGCGTGAAAATCTTAACGCTATTGAAGAAGCCATGGCACTCAAGCGTCTTGGTGAAGAGTTCGAGCTTACTCAGCAGCAGATAGCCGACGCGGTGGGGAAATCGCGCACTCAGGTGGCTAATCTGTTGCGCCTGCTGGCGCTAGACCCCGAAGTACAAACCCTGCTCGAACGTGGTGATTTGGATATGGGCCATGCGCGGGCGTTGCTAACGTTAAATAGCGCCCAGCAGCGGCAAGTGGCCCATGAAGTGGTCAATAACGACATGACCGTTCGGGCAACCGAAGCGCTGGTGAAAAAAGTGCAGACCAGCCAAGCGCCCATCAAAACGCCTAGCCGTCCAAACAAACAGCCCGATGTGGCAAAACTGGAAACACATCTTGGTGAGCTGCTCGGTGCTCCCGTCTCTATTGACCATGGTCAAAAAGGCAAAGGTAAATTAACGATACGCTATACGAGCCTTGAAGAGTTGGACGGCATCTTAAATCATATTAAATAGCAGGCTATTCAATATCGCGTAAGAAGTGACCACGTTTTACCTCTTTGGTCGCAAATCGACCTCTTAGCGGGCAAAATCGGTGCGACTTCGGTTGAAGGTGTGATAGCGCTTCCCTATAATCGCGCAAGATTTGTGCAGGTTGTCTGTGTTTGTCTAGGAATACGTTTGTCGATGTATGACGATTTTATTCAGCGACTGGGTATTGATTCAGAAAGCTATGCAGCGATACGAAACCCAGCGGCGAAGAGCCTACATCGTTCGACTCACGATCGCGCAAATGATAATTACTTTTTTAGGTATGCTGATGGCCTACCTAAATACCGATGTAGGAGGCATATCATCGGTTTTGAAAGGGGCGTTAGTAGCCTTATTGCCTCACGCTTTTTTTATTAAGCGAATGGGTGTTTTGCATTCGCCCCGGCCATCACAGGCAGCGATGCGCTTGTTTCGTGCCGAAGCAGGCAAGTTTGGTTTGACGGTGGCACTGTTTGTCGCAGTATTTGTGGCAGTGCCCCCCTCAAACCCTGCTTTCTTTTTTTACGCTTATGTTGCGGTTGTTCTAACGCATTGGCTTACGCCTTGGTTAATGCCAAAAAACGCTAATGCCTAGAAAATTGCACAACTGATTGAGGTGATACATCCATGGCCGCAGGAAACGAAGTCTCAACGACTTACTATATCCAGCACCACTTGCAGAATCTGACATTTGGTAACCACCCCGATAATGGCTGGTCGCTGGCGCACTCTGCAGAAGAAGCAAGTGAAATGGGCTTCTGGGCGATTCACTTAGACACCATGGGCTGGTCCATCGCCATGGGTCTGCTGTTTATCTGGATTTTTCGCAAAGCTGGCAAAATGGCCACTACTGGGGTGCCATCAGGGCTGCAAAATGCGGTTGAAATGGTGTTTGAATTTATCGAGAACATGATCCAAGGAACGTTCAAAGGACGTAACCCGATTATTGCCCCATTGGCATTAACGCTGTTCGTGTGGATATTCCTGATGAACTCGCTAAAAATAATTCCGGTGGATTTCTTCCCGGTCTTATTTGCCAAGCTTGGCGTGGATTACATGAAGATCGTCCCTACTACGGACGTCAATGCCACCCTGGGTATGGCGCTGGGCGTTTTCTGCCTGATTCTCTACTACAGCTTTAAGGTTAAAGGTGTGGGCGGTTTTGCCAAAGAGTTGTCTTTCACGCCTTTCAATCATTGGGCATTGATTCCCTTCAACCTTGTATTGGAAATCGTCGCGTTGCTGGTCAAGCCATTCAGTTTGGCAATGCGTCTATTTGGTAACATGTTCGCCGGCGAAGTCATCTTTATCCTGATCGCGATGTTGCCTTTCTGGGCAATCTGGGTGCTGGATGTGCCTTGGGCCATTTTCCATATTTTAATCGTTACGTTACAAGCATTTATCTTTACCGTGCTGTCCGTCGTTTACCTAAGCGCAGCGCACGAACATCACTGAAGTAAGCACTGTTTGTAAGACAACACCCTTAACCCTCAACCTTAGACTTTAACTTGAAAAACTAGGAGCATTACCATGGAACTTATCTACATTGCCGCTTCCATCATGATCGGTCTTGGCGCGCTAGGTACCGGCATTGGCTTCGCCATCTTGGGTGGCAAGCTGTTGGAAGCTACAGCGCGTCAGCCTGAATTGGGTGACCAACTGCAAACCAAAACCTTCCTAATGGCAGGTCTGTTGGATGCTGTTCCGATGATCGGTGTTGGTATCGCAATGTACCTGATCTTCGTTGTTGCCGGTTAATGACTGCTGAGCCGAGCGTTATACGCTCGGTTTTGTTTCACTCCGGTCGCCACGAACTTGTCAGAGGTACATTCCTGTGAATATCAACATGACGCTAATCGGGCAAACGATCGCCTTCGCGATCTTTGTCTGGTTTTGCATAAAGTATGTGTGGCCTCCGATCAGCAACGCGCTTCATGAGCGTCAAAAGAAAATTGCTGATGGCTTGGACGCAGCTAGCCGTGCTAACCGTGACCTTGAGCTTGCTCAAGAGCGCGCTGAGCAGATGCTGCGTGAAAGCAAGGAGCAAGCTTCGCAAATTCTTGAGCAGGCCAATAAGCGCTCTGCCCAGATAGTTGAAGAAGCCCGCGAACAGGCCCGCGCCGAAGGCGAACGCCTAGTAGCGAGTGCACGTTCCGAGATTGAGCAAGAAGTGAATCGCGCTAAGGATGAACTTCGTGCCCAGGTCTCTTATCTCGCCGTTATGGGTGCCGAGCGTGTTCTTGAAGCGTCGGTCGACGAACAAGCCCATCGCAAGTTACTTGATGAGCTTGCTGCTGAACTGTAAGGAGGTGAACCATGGCGGAATTACTGACCGTCGCTCGTCCTTACGCTAAGGCAGCGTTTGAATACGCGCGTGATCATGAGGCGCTTGATAGCTGGTCACAAGCGCTGAGTTTTTTAAGCTTTGCGGTAGCAGACGTTAACGTTCGCCATCGGTTAAGCAGTCCAAAACTAGATAGCGGCCAAAAAGTGTCGCTGCTTGTCGAGCTGATTCCTGAACAACAGGATAAAGCTTTACAGCGATTTTTGACTGTCTTGGCTGACCAAGGCCGCCTGATGGTGCTGGCATCGATTGCTGAACAGTTTGAGCACCTGCGCGCCGAACACGAGCAGCGGGTTGAAGTGAACGTCACTTCTGCTTATCAGCTAGATAGCGAGCAAGAAACGAAGCTAGCGAACGCGCTTAAAAAACGTCTGAATCGCGAAATCTCTATTACTACTCAAGTGGACAAGTCGCTAATTGGCGGTGTCATCCTACGTGCTGGCGACACCGTTATTGACGGGTCGGTCCGTGGTCGATTGAACCGCCTTTCCGAAGCGCTAACCGCTTGAGTCTGAGGGACATGGCATGCAGCAACTGAATCCTTCCGAGATCAGCGACATCATCAAGCAGCGAATTGAAAAGCTTGACGTCGCATCTGAAGCCCATAATCAGGGCACCATCGTCACTGTTTCCGACGGTATCGTGAAAATTCACGGCCTCGAAGACGCGATGTTTGGTGAAATGATCGAATTCCCCAACAGCATCTTTGGCATGGTACTGAACCTGGAGCGCGACTCCGTAGGTGCCGTGGTACTGGGTGACTACCTACAGCTCGAAGAGGGCATGACCGCCAAGTGTACTGGTCGTATTCTCGAAGTGCCGGTAGGTCCCGAGCTGATTGGTCGTGTTGTCGATGCGCTGGGTAACCCCATCGATGGTAAAGGCGACATCAACACCACCATGACCGACGCCGTCGAGAAAGTGGCACCGGGTGTTATTACCCGTCAGTCTGTTGATGAGCCGATCCAAACCGGTCTCAAATCCATTGACGCCATGGTGCCGATCGGTCGTGGTCAGCGTGAGCTGATCATCGGTGACCGCCAGATTGGTAAGTCCGCCATTGCCATTGATGCGATCATCAACCAGAAAGGCAAAGGCGTGACCTGTGTCTACGTGGCGATTGGTCAGAAGCAGTCGACCATTGCTAACGTGGTACGTAAGCTCGAAGAGCACGGCGCGATGGAACACACCATCGTCGTTGCCGCTGGTGCCGCCGACCCGGCGCCGATGCAGTTCCTGGCACCTTACTCTGGTTGCACCATGGGCGAGTACTTCCGCGACCGCGGTGAAAACTCACTCATCGTGTATGACGACCTTTCCAAGCAGGCCGTTGCGTACCGTCAGGTATCGCTGCTGCTGCGTCGTCCGCCGGGCCGTGAAGCTTATCCTGGTGACGTTTTCTATCTCCACTCACGTCTACTTGAGCGTGCTGCGCGGGTTAACGTCGACTACGTTGAGAAGTTCACCAACGGTGAAGTGAAAGGTAAGACCGGTTCCTTAACCGCGCTGCCAATCATCGAAACCCAGGGTGGCGACGTTTCTGCGTTCGTTCCGACCAACGTCATCTCGATCACCGATGGTCAGATCTTCCTGGAAACCAACCTGTTTAACTCCGGTATTCGTCCGGCGATTAACGCAGGTCTCTCGGTTTCTCGTGTCGGTGGTTCGGCGCAGACCAAAATCATCAAAAAGCTCGGCGGCAGCGTACGTCTGGCACTGGCTCAGTACCGTGAATTGGCGGCCTTCTCGCAGTTCGCGTCTGACCTTGATGAAGCCACGCGTAAGCAGCTCGAACACGGTCAGCGTGTTACCGAGTTGATGAAGCAGAACCAGTACTCGCCGATGTCAGTGGCTGAAATGGCGCTTTCGCTGTACGCCGCCAACGAAGGTTATCTGGACGATGTCGAAGTCAACAAAGTGTTGGACTTTGAGCGTGCCCTGCACGACTACATGAAGTCTGAACATGGTGATCTACTCGACAAGATCAACCAGAGCGGCGACTACAACGGTGAGATTCAAGACGGCTTGAAGTCGGGTCTCGAGAAGTTCAAGGCGACTCAGAGCTGGTAATGTCTGGCCCGCCTGTAATGGGCGGGTTTGCATGCTTTCTGAGAGCCACGAACGAAGGGTAGATCGCTATGGCAGCTGCAAAAGAGATACGCACCCAAATCGGGAGCATTAAAAATACGCAGAAGATCACCAGCGCCATGGAAATGGTGGCTGCATCGAAAATGCGTAAAGCGCAAGATCTGATGAGAGCTAGTCAGCCTTACGCTAAGCAGATCCGTAATGTGGTTGGCCACTTAGCCAACGCGAACCCTGAGTACAAGCACGACTATATGGTCGAGCGTAGCGAGGTTAAGCGTGTTGGCTACATTGTGGTATCCACTGACCGCGGTCTGTGCGGTGGCTTGAACCACAATCTTTTCAAAGCCTTACTGAAAGAAGCCGTTAGCTGGAAACAGCAAGGTGTCGAGCAGGATTTTTGTGCCCTTGGCGCCAAGGCGAGCACCTTTTTCCGCAATTACGGCGGTAATTTGGTGGCAGCGAAAAGTGGATTAGGTGAAGCCCCGACGGTAGAAGGCTTGATTGGCAGTATTAAGGTCATGCTCGAAGCGTACGACGAAGGACGTCTCGACCGGCTGTACGTGGTGCACAACGAGTTTGTGAATACCATGACGCAAAAGCCAGTGGTTCGTCAGCTTCTTCCCCTGTCGCCCGATATGGGCGCAGACGCTGAGCAAGACGACGAAAACGCCCGTCCCGGAAGCTGGGACTACCTGTATGAACCGGATGCCAAGGCGTTGCTCGATAGCCTGTTGGTTCGTTTCATCGAATCGCAGGTGTATCAGGCGGTAGTGGAAAATGGCGCTTGTGAACAAGCCGCTCGAATGATCGCTATGAAAAGTGCCACCGACAACGCAGGCGGCCTGATCGACGATCTGGAGATGGTTTATAACAAGGCCCGTCAGGCTGCCATTACCCAGGAAATTTCTGAGATCGTCGGCGGCGCTGCTGCCGTATAACGCCTAGGGAGCCGACTCTTTTAAGCGGCTCCCGGCAGACAGGTTTCATTTGCAGGTTTTAGAGAGGAACCAAGATGAGCGGACGTATCGTACAAATCATCGGCGCGGTGATTGACGTAGAGTTTCCGCGGGACTCTGTGCCCAAGGTCTACGACGCGCTGAAGGTCTCCGATGTTGAGACCATCCTCGAAGTCCAGCAGCAGCTGGGCGACGGCGTGGTGCGCACCATCGCCATGGGCTCCACTGAGGGCTTGAAGCGTGGCATGGCAACGACCAGCACAGGTGCTGCTATTTCCGTACCGGTAGGTAAGGAAACACTGGGCCGTATTATGAACGTACTCGGCGAGCCGATCGACGAAGCAGGACCGATCGGCGAGCAAGAGCGTATGCCGATTCACCGTAAAGCACCGGGCTATGCCGACCAGGCAGCCTCTAACGAGCTGCTGGAAACCGGCATCAAGGTGATCGACTTGGTCTGCCCGTTTGCGAAGGGTGGTAAAGTTGGTCTGTTCGGCGGTGCCGGTGTCGGTAAAACCGTTAACATGATGGAGCTTATCCGCAACATCGCTACCGAGCACAGCGGCTACTCTGTATTTGCCGGTGTGGGTGAGCGTACGCGTGAGGGTAATGACTTCTATCACGAAATGACGGAATCCAACGTTATCGATAAGGTATCGCTGGTTTACGGTCAGATGAACGAGCCGCCGGGTAACCGTCTGCGCGTGGCGCTGACGGGCCTGACCATCGCTGAGAAATTCCGTGATGAAGGCCGCGATGTTCTACTGTTCGTCGATAACATCTACCGCTACACCCTGGCAGGTACCGAAGTATCGGCACTGCTTGGCCGTATGCCGTCAGCGGTAGGGTATCAGCCGACGCTGGCTGAAGAGATGGGCGTTCTGCAGGAGCGTATTACCTCGACGAAAACCGGTTCAATCACTTCCGTACAGGCCGTATACGTGCCCGCGGATGACTTGACCGATCCGTCGCCGGCGACCACCTTCTCCCACCTGGATGCGACCGTGGTACTGGCGCGTTCTATCGCCGAACTGGGTATCTACCCGGCGATCGATCCGCTCGACTCCACCTCACGTCAGCTGGATCCGTTGGTTGTCGGTGAAGAGCACTATGCGACCGCTCGCGGTGTGCAGAACGTTCTTCAGCGCTATAAAGAGCTTAAGGATATCATCGCCATTCTGGGTATGGATGAGCTGTCTGATGAAGACAAGCTAGCCGTATCTCGGGCGCGTAAAATCCAGCGCTTCTTGTCGCAGCCGTTCTTCGTAGCTGAGGTGTTCACTGGTTCACCAGGCAAGTATGTGTCGCTGAAAGACACCATCAGTGGCTTCCAGGGTATTTTGGCTGGTGAATACGACGAATTGCCGGAACAGGCCTTCTACATGGTCGGTTCAATCGACGAAGCCGTCGAGAAAGCCAACCAGATGAAGAAGTAATCCCGTCCATGAGGGGGATTCGCTATGGCGAATAGCTTTACTTGCAATATCGTCAGCGCTGAAGCATCCATCTTCTCAGGTACCGTTGAGCAGGTGATTGCTTCCGGGGTGATGGGTGATCTGGGCGTTTTGCCAGGTCACGCTCCGCTGCTGACTGAGCTTCAGCCGGGTCCGGTTCGCGTGATCTATGATGGTGGCGCAGAAGAGAACTTCTACGTCACTGGCGGCTTCATGGAAGTCCAGCCGGATGTGGTAACGATACTGGCTGATGCCGCATCACGGGCCAGCGACCTCAATGAGGCTGCTGCCGAAGAAGCGCGTCAGCAAGCGCTGAAAGCCTTTAACGATAAGTCATCGGAGCTTGATTATACTCGAGCGGCCGCTGAACTTGCCGAAGCCGTTGCTCAGCTGCGAACGATTCAGCAGCTGCGTAAAAAGGCGGGTAAAGGCTAATACCCACGCGTTTGGCGTGGTACAGCGCCCCTTAAGCCCGTTATCAGGGTTTAAGGGGCGTTTTTTTGTTGGGTAGTAAGGATAGTAATATAAGTAAGTATGATGAGTTAGGTAATGGATTTTGTAATGGATTAAGTCGGCAGCACGACGTTTGTCAGTGTGAAGGGGAGAGCCATGGCGCTTAACGATGAAAGCCTACAGCAATTAAAAGCCGAACTACTCGACGAGTTGGCCAAGGAAGTGCCTAGTAAATCGGTGCTCTCTTTGCGTTTGGCCGAAACCCGCTCAGCGGATATCGGTGAAGTGCTCGAAGAGATGATCGAGGATGACGAAGAGCTACCTGCGGCGCTCGCTCTGCTGGATATCCTCTCTGCCGAACGGGCAGCCAATGTGCTGGGCTATCTGCCCGGTGAGAGCCAGCTTGAGGTAGTCGGGGAGCTGGACGATAGCCAGGTACTCAAGCTGCTCGAAGAGATGGGCTCGGACGAACGTGCCGACCTGTTTAATCTACTCAGTGAAGACCGGCGTGAAGCATTGCTGCGTCGCATGGCTCACCGCGAGCGGGAAGACCTAAAGCGGCTTGCCAGCTACGAAGAGGGCACCGCAGGCGCCATCATGACCTCTGACTATGTGTCCATAGCCAGTGGCATGACGGTGTCGCAAGCGATGATGCGGGTACGCCAGACCGCGCCCGATGCAGAGACGGTCTATCAGCTCTATATCCTGGATAGTGACGGTGAGCTGATTGGTACCATGTCATTACGCCAACTGATGGTGGCGCGTCCTGGTGCCATCGTCGATGACATCATGATCAAAGATGTTATCAGCACGCGGGTCGATAACGCTCAGGAAGACGTCGCGCGTATTGTGGCGAAGTACGACCTGTTAGCGCTGCCGGTGATTGATGCCGATGATCGTATGGTCGGCATTGTGACCCACGATGACGCCATGGATGTCGCCGAATCCGAGGCCACCGAAGATTTCCACAAAGGCATGTCGATCGGCCAACTGGAGGACGGCGTTAGCCGTGTAAAGCTTTGGAGCCTTTACCGTAAGCGGGTGTTTTGGCTGGTATTGCTGGTTTTTGCCAACCTGTTTTCGGGTGCCGGGATTGCCTATTTTGAAGAGACTATTGCCGCCCAGGTAGCGCTGGTATTCTTTTTACCGCTGTTGATCGGGAGTGGCGGTAATGCGGGTGCTCAAGCGGCTACGTTGATGGTACGTGGTATGGCAACTGGCGATGTAGGCGTTAAAGATTGGGGAAAATTACTCGGCCGAGAACTTCTTGTTGCAGGGGCGTTAGGTATCACCATGGCCATTGCGGTGACACCAATAGGCATCATGCGCGGCGGTGAAGCTCTAGCGATGGTGGTCGCGCTCAGCATGGTCACCATTGTTCTGTTCGGCAGCCTGCTGGGGATGTGCCTGCCGTTCGTGCTAGAGCGCTTTAAGGTTGACCCTGCCACGGCCTCAGCACCGCTAGTGACCACGCTTATTGATGCTTCGGGGGTAGTGATCTACTTCAGCATCGCCACTTTGCTACTCTCTTAAAAAACTGCTCACATAAGCACAGTGTAAGGATCTAGAGGTTAGCGCATAGAGCTACTTGCGGCGCGGGTGATAAACAGCACTTCGACGTGACCCAGCCACTCGATATCGCTGGCCAGTGCCTTCAACTGGCTAGCGAGGCACTGAGGCGGTTGATGCACTGCATCAGCAATAATCAGCGATACCGAGACCTTATCGTCCAGGTAGTGCAACTGCAGCTCGTTTAGCGTTCGCCAGACTGGGTGCTTATACCAGCGGGCATCTAGCGCGGCCTCTACTTCAGGTCGCAGCGGAAGGCCGGGAAGGCGGCTGGGATCGCCCGCACCGGCGTCGTCTTCGGGGTCAACGTGGAAGATCACATCGGTTAAAGCAGGGAATTCGTGGCGCAGGCGGCGGCTCACTTCGTTACCGATCTCATGGGCTTCGGAGACGGTGATTTTGGGTCCTACCACCACGTGTAGATCAACCATGACCCAGCCCGCCGACTGGCGGGTGCGCAGATCATGAACGCTATCCACACCCGGAACGCTGCAAGCCACATCGTGCATCTGATCCTGAACATCTACCGGCAGCGCGGTATCGACCAGCTCGCGGGCCGACTCCCACAGCAAGTCCAGGCCTACCTTACCGACCAATAAGCCCACGATGATAGCAGCGACGGCATCCAGCCAGCCCAAACCAAACTGAGCGCCTACCAGGGCTACCAGCACCACGGCGGTGGATAAGGCATCGCTGCGCGAGTGCCAGGCATTGGCTTCGAGCAATTTTGACTTTACCCGCTTGGCCACCCGCATGGTGTAGCGAAAAATCCACTCCTTACTGAGCAGCGCAATCACCGTGATGACAATCGCCAGCATACCAGGCGCGTTAACGGCAGTACCGCTAAACAGGCGATCCAGGCTCGACCAGGCAATACCGCCAGCCACGAAGATCAGCACACTTCCCAGCAATAGGGTAGTCAGGGTTTCGATTCGGCCGTGGCCGTAGTGGTGGTCTTTATCGGGCTCCTGGCGGCCGTAATGAATGGCTGCCAGGACAAAACCATCGGTGACTAAATCTGATAGGGAGTGAATGCCGTCGGCGATCAACGCCGCTGAGCCGACCATAAAACCAATGGTGACTTTAACGACACTCAACAGGGCGTCCAGCCATGCACCGATGTAGGTGACACGCTTGGCTTCTTGGCTAAGTCGCGCTTGATCGTGAACCACTGGCGTTTCAACGGTCTGAGTCATGGGTACCTTGCAAGGAAGCACGCATTCAATAGATGCCCATTGTAGCGCACTCCTTATATCCTCTATAGCGTCCACTGCCTTTGGATGGTGAAACAGCACTTTTTCAGTGGCTGTAGCGGTTAATATCAGCAAGGCAATGGCGGACAAAGAATTGGTGGATGTGTATCCTTAAGCCCCATTGAAAACCATCAAATTGTGACTCTACACAGGATTATTTATGGATTGGCTCCAGGTGGTGGTGTTAGCGGTTGTGCAGGGGATTTCTGAATTTTTACCCGTTTCAAGCTCTGCTCACCTGATTTTGGTGCCTGTGCTGACAGAATGGGAAGATCAAGGTTTAGCCTTTGATGTGGCGCTGCATTTGGGCAGCCTCTCCGCGGTAATACTTTATTTTCGCCACGAAATTTGGCAGATGATGACCAGCAGCCTAGCTGCTATGCGCGGTAAAGGCGTGAACGATGATGCACGGCTCGCCTTTTGGGTGACATTAGCCACGATCCCCGTGGGTATTATTGGTTTAGTACTGCACGATGTTATTTCTCACTATATGCGCTCTACGCTGATAATTGGCTTCAGTTTAATTGGTTTCGGTCTATTGTTGGGGTATGCCGATTGGCGAAAAGGGGGAACGCGCAGCGAATATCAATTGTGTTTGAAGGATGTACTGATTATTGGCGGTGCCCAGGCGCTGGCGCTAATTCCGGGCACTTCGCGCTCGGGCATTACTATTACGGCGGCTTTAATGGTGGGAATGAGCCGGGAAGGCGCCTCACGTTTCTCTTTTTTGCTGTCGATTCCGGTGATTGTGTTGGCCGGTGGCTTGGAAGCATTAGGCCTTTTTAACGCATCGGAGTCGATTGATTGGTTAGCGATGCTAGTGGGTACGTTCCTGTCCGGGGTCAGCGCGTACCTGTGTATCCACTACTTCCTAGTCATCATCAAAAAATTGGGGATGCAGCCGTTTGTTATTTATCGCGTATTGTTTGGCGCTTGGCTGCTGTGGTTCTTTTATTTTTAACAGCTTTTTTTCAAAAAAATGATTTTAATAGCTTGATTTTAATAGCTTAATTTTTAGAGTTTTATTTCCAGGGCAAGGCTGCTATGAACAGGTCTGAAAAGAAAAAGTCTGGCAAAAATGAGTTGGTAGAAAGGTGGGGAAGGAAATTAATAGTGTTAGGCGTATTGCTGGGTGCTCTGCTGATATTGCCTGGCTGTTCCGAGAGTGATCGTCCGCTGGAATCCCCCGTCCGTTTTGACGGCAATATTTTTGGCACCTTTTATCAAGTCACCATTATGGATCCGCTCACTCAGGGTGAGTCGCTTGAACTGGAAGAGGGTTTCAAAGCAGAGCTGGAGAGCGTTGATCAGGCGATGTCCACCTACCGTGACGATTCCGAACTGATCGCCTTTAACGAGGCTCCTGTAGACGAGTGGCAACCCCTCTCCAACGAACTGATTGAAGTATTGGCCATCAGCCAGTCGGTGGCTGAAGCTAGCCAAGGTGCCTTTGATATTACGGTGGGTGACCTAGTTAATTTATGGAGCTTCGGCCCCGGGTCCCGGCCTGAAGAGGTACCTGCTGATGCGTTGCTGGCCGAGCAGCTTGCCCGAGTGGGTTTTGATGCCGTAGAGCTCGATAGTCAAAATATGCAGGCAAGGCGTACTCGCGATGTGTTTGTCGATCTTTCCGGTGTGGCCAAAGGCCATGCCACGGACCGGGTGGCCACGTACTTGGATCAACAGGGTATTGAGCACTACTTAGTCAATTTAGGTGGCGACCTGATCGCCCGTGGCGTACGCGATGAAGACGAACAGACGCCGTGGCGAATTGGCATTGAAGTCCCCGAAGATGGCCAGCAACGTGCACAGCATATTATTCCGTTAGAAAGCATGTCAGTCGCTACTTCGGGTGACTATCGCAACTATTTTGAAGTAGAGGGTGAGCGCTTCTCCCATACCATTGACCCGCGCACAGGCCGACCCGTCACTCACCAATTAGCGTCGGTGTCAGTCTTCCACCCCTCTAACGCTTGGGCGGATGCTTGGGCGACGGCACTATTAGTCGTCGGCGAGCAAGACGCTATGCAAATGGCCATTGAGAATAATCTCAAAGTACTTCTGCTCGTTCGCGAGGGGGAGCAGTGGCGCAGCATCGCTACGCCTGAATTTGTTAACTATTTCGGTGAATCACTGGTTGATGAGCTGGGTATTGAACAACTCCCTACTCCGGCGCCCACCAACCAACCCGTAACAGGTGAATAACATGCATGAACTAGATATCGTCATTCTCGCCGCGGGTAAAGGTACGCGTATGCGTTCTCAAACCCCTAAAGTACTGCATACCTTGGCAGGTAAGCCAATGGTTCAGCATGTACTGGAGACAGCCTCAGGGCTGCAGCCTGATCGTACCCATGTTGTCATCGGTCATGGTGCAGAACAGCTGCGCAAGGCGCTGGCCGACACTGCGGTGCAGTTTGCGGTGCAGGCCGAACAGAAAGGCACCGGTCACGCGGTGGCCCAAGCGCTTGAGCAGCTCGGTAGCGGCAAGGTGCTTATCCTCTATGGCGATGTCCCCCTGTTACAGCGTGATTCACTGAGGGAGCTGTTGGCCCAAGTGGATGAACAGCACATCGGGCTGTTGACGGTGACGCTGGATGACCCAACGGGCTATGGTCGGATTGTGCGCAACGAGGCGGGTGAGGCGGTGGCGATCGTTGAGCAAAAAGATGCCAACAGTGCCCAGCTTGAGATCACCGAATGCAATACCGGTATTATGGCTATGACCAGCGCTCAGTTAAAACGCTGGTTACCGCAGCTTTCCGCCGAGAATGCCCAGGGTGAGTACTACCTGACCGATGTGATCGCCATGGCCGCCGATGAAGGCATCAAGGTATGCACGACCCAGCCAGCCACTGCGGTTGAAGTGGAAGGGGTTAATAATCGCGCACAAATGGCCCGCCTGGAACGTGCTTATCAGCAGCAGCTTGCCGATAAGCTGATGGCAGAGGGCGTGGCGCTTGCCGACCCCGCACGCTTGGATGTGCGCGGGCGTTTAACCTGCGGTCATGATGTCTTCATTGATGTGGGCTGCGTTTTTGAAGGCGACGTTGAGCTTGGTGAAGGCGTGCGTATTGGCCCTTACTGTGTGATTAAAAATAGCACCATTGGTGCTGAAAGCATGGTAGACACCCATAGTGTGATAGAGGGCACCGTGGCAGCGGGCCTGAACCAGATCGGCCCCTTTGCGCGGCTACGTCCAGGGACGCGGTTGGCGGTAAAAGCCAAGGTGGGCAATTTTGTTGAAACCAAAAATGCCGATGTCGGTGAGAGTAGTAAGATTAATCACCTAAGCTATGTAGGTGACGCACGCTTAGGCCGGGATGTGAACGTTGGTGCGGGCACTATTACCTGCAACTACGACGGTGCTAACAAACACCACACAGAGATTGGTGATAATGCCTTTATTGGCTCGAACACAGCCTTGGTCGCGCCTGTTTCGGTAGGCAAAGGCGCTACCATAGGGGCAGGGTCGACGATTGCTAAAGACGTGACCGATTACGCCTTAGCCGTCACGCGTAGTCGCCAGTTAGAAAAAATTGACTGGCTGCGTCCCAGCAAGCGTACAGAGCCATAATTCATTATTAGTTCTTAAAATGGCTATTAAATTGGTTTTAAAATAGTGCTAATAATCATTAAAAAGCCGTATTCATAATCAATGGCCGTCGTTTTACCGTTCTGCGGATTGGTTGAGTAGGGTTTATACGAAAAGTCGGCGAGCGAAAAGTGCTTTGGTTAATAACCTAGGAGAGTGATTATGTGTGGCATTGTTGCCGCCGTTGCCCAGCGCAACGTCCAAGAAATTCTATTAGAAGGACTAAAACGCCTGGAGTATCGCGGCTATGATTCGGCCGGTATGACGGTGTTTAGCGATGGCGTACTGACCCGCCGCCGGGCGCTCGGAAAAGTGGCGGCGCTAGCTGCGCAATTGGATGCTGACGCACTACCCGGGTTTTCAGGCATAGCGCATACTCGCTGGGCAACCCACGGCAAACCCTCTGAAGCCAATGCCCACCCGCATCATAGCGGCTCTCACATTGATGAAAACCAAGTGGCGGTGGTGCATAACGGGATTATTGAAAACTACGAGAATATAAAAGATAACTTGCAGCGCAACGGCTACGCGTTTAACTCAGAAACCGATACCGAAGTGATTGCCCACTTACTTGCCGAAAAGCTGAACGATGGGCTCACCCTGTTTGACGCGACGCAACAGATCGTTAACGGCTTAGGTGGTGCGTATGCCTTGGGTGTGATGAGCGCTAAAGAACCAGGTGTGGTGGTCGGTGCCCGCCAGGGCAGCCCACTGGTGGTGGGTGTGGGCATTAATGAAGCCTTTTTAGCCTCTGACCCGCTGGCACTGCTGCCAGTGACGGATCGCTTTATTTATCTTGAAGAAGGCGACCTGGTTGAGCTACGCGAGCAGGGCGTTATTCACATTGTGGATCGTCATGGTAACCGCGTTGAGCGTCCTATACAGACTTTTGAGCACGGTGACGGTGCTGCCAGCAAAGGCGAATACCGACACTTTATGCTTAAGGAAATTTTTGAGCAGCCGAAGGTGATCGAAGCGGCATTGGAAGGGCGGCTGAGCGCCAAAAGCGTGCTGGTGGAGAGCTTTGGCCCCGATGCCCAAGCGCTTTTCCAACGTACCCGTCAGGTGCATATCATCGCCTGCGGCACCAGCTACCACGCCGGGCTGGTGGCGCGTTACTGGCTAGAGCGTTACGCCGGTGTGCCGGTTCAGGTTGAAGTGGCCTCTGAGTACCGTTACCGCCACCCCGTCGTACCCGAAGGTACGCTGTTTGTCACGCTTTCCCAGTCGGGTGAAACGGCGGATACGCTGGCCGCGCTGCGCTTTGCCAAAACGCTCAACTATGTGGGCACATTGGCGATTTGTAACGTGCCCGGTAGTTCGCTGGTACGTGAATCTGATATCACCTTAATGACCCGTGCCGGCCCTGAAATAGGCGTCGCTTCCACCAAGGCCTTTACTACCCAGCTTGTGGCGCTAATGCTGCTAACGCTTTCCATTAGTAAGGCAAAAGGCCAAGCTGAATATCCCGATATCATTGCCGCGCTGCGCACGTTGCCCGAGGTGTGTCATCGGGTGCTGGGGCTGGACAGCCAGATCGAAATGCTTTCCCAGGCATTTGCGGAAAAAAATCATGCGCTCTTCCTTGGGCGCGGTGCCCACTACCCGATTGCCCTGGAAGGCGCGCTTAAACTTAAAGAAATCTCGTACATTCATGCCGAAGCGTATCCTGCCGGGGAGTTAAAGCACGGCCCGCTGGCGTTGGTGGACAGTGAAATGCCGGTGATCTCGGTTGCCCCCAACGACGACCTGCTGGAAAAGCTAAAATCCAACCTTCAGGAAGTCCGCGCCCGCGGCGGCCAACTGTTCGTCTTTGCCGATGAAAGCGTGGGTATGGATGCCCAGGAAGATATTCGCGTTATAACGCTTCCTCACGTGCATGAAGCGCTGGCACCACTCCTCTATACCCTGCCGCTACAACTGCTGAGTTACCACGTAGCCGTGCTTAAAGGCACGGATGTTGACCAGCCGCGTAACCTAGCTAAAAGCGTGACGGTAGAGTAATTAATACGCTAAATGATATTTAGCATTAAGCTAACAAAAACGCTTTACAAGATGCGGCAATACGCCGCATCTTATGCGCAACCGTTGCGTTGCAGCATGTCGTTAGGGTGCTTATGATCGTGGCGGTCTTTCTCCCTCCTGATTGGATAATATTGCCATGAAACCACCAAACGTCCTCGCAACTCGGCATTACGCTAGCCGAGTCGCTTGGCTGTTGCTCGCCTGCTCGCTTTTTATCTTTCCTTCGCTCTCTTATGCCGCCGCCGGGCCACTTGATCTTACCCTCACGCTAACCGGTATTTCTTCTGTCGTGATCTTCGTGCTCGCCTATGCATTGGTGATGACTGAAGAGTTACTGCACATGCGTAAGTCTAAGCCTGTCTTGGTCGCTGCAGGCCTTATCTGGGCGCTCGTCGCCTGGGTTTATGTGCAAGCGGGCATGCCGGAAGAGGCGCAAACCGCCTTCCGTGAAACGCTGCTTGAATACGCCGAGCTGCTACTGTTCCTGCTGGTCGCGATGACCTATATCAACGCCATGGAAGAGCGCCGTGTATTCGATGCGCTGCGCTCTTGGCTGGTGCGCAAAGGCTTCAGTTATCGCAGCCTATTCTGGATTACCGGCGTCATGGCGTTTGGTATTTCGGCGATCGCCAACAATATGACCACCGCCATGTTGATGTGTGCCGTGGTACTCAAAGTGGCTGAAGGTGATAAGAAATTTATCGGCCTTTGCTGCGTTAACGTGGTGGTGGCGTCTAACGCAGGCGGTGCCTTTAGCCCGTTTGGCGATATCACCACGTTGATGGTGTGGCAGGCGGGCCAAGTACCGTTTGAAGGCTTCTTCGCATTGTTGGTGCCGGCTGTGGTCAATTTCATGGTGCCTGCGGTGATCATGAATTTCTTTATCGCGAATCGTCAGCCGGCCGCATTACAAGAGAATGTCTGGCTCAAGCGCGGCGCGCGGCGGATTATCGTGCTGTTTTTGATTACGGTGGCTATTTCCGTACTGTGCCACTCGATCCTTTATCTACCGCCTGCCATGGGCATGATGTTTGGCCTAGGCTTGCTGCAGTTCTTTGGTTACTACCTGCGCCGCAGCCTACCGCGTTCGCTGGAACGCAAACGTGAACGCTATTCGCGCCGAGGCGATTGGAAAAAGCTCGAACAGCTGGGTAGCGTGGTGCCATTTGATATTTTCAGCCGTATTGCGCGCTCAGAATGGGATACGCTGCTGTTCTTCTACGGGGTAGTGATGTGTGTCGGCGGGCTTGGTTTTATGGGCTATCTCAGCCTGCTTTCCGAAACACTTTACGGCAACTGGAACCCGGTGTGGGCTAACGTGGTGTTGGGCCTGATCTCGGCTGTTGTAGATAACATCCCGGTCATGTTTGCGGTACTTTCCATGGCTCCCGATATGTCGGAAGGCAACTGGCTGTTGGTGACATTGACGGCAGGCGTGGGCGGCAGCTTGCTTTCGATGGGTTCCGCTGCGGGCGTCGCCCTGATGGGTCAGGCGCGGGGGATCTATACCTTTGCCGTTCACCTTCGCTGGATGCCAGCCATTTTATTAGGCTATGCCGCTAGCATCGTTACCCACTTGTGGATTAACGCCTCAATGTTCTAGACAAAAAGAAGCTCTAGACAGAAAGCGCTCCTCAAATGCGAACGCCCTTCACCGAGAAATCGGTGAAGGGCGTTTCTATTTAACCTAAAGGCCTAGCCCTGCTGAAGCGTTATAGATCGTGACCGGTTACGACATGGCAGATGTCGGCAAAGCTTTTCGCCATCGGCACCGGATTGATCTCTTTGCCTACCGCCGTCTGTATATCGCTTGCTGAGATAATGCCGCGAATTCTAAGTTCGTGATTATCATTTTGCTCGGTGATCAGCAGATGCTGGTCGGTAACGGCTTCCATTGATAGTACTAGGTCTTCGATGGTCAGCGATGCCAGTTGCGCGACAGGCATAGCGCTCAGCTTGTGCCATGGCGTCATGATCATTTCAGCGGTGACTTCTGCACGGGTCAGGTTACGCTGCTGCATGGCCAGGTTGATGCGCCGGGTACCGATCACTTCTTTCGACGTAATAACGCCGATACAGTGCGCCTGTTTATCCATGACGAACAACAGCCGTACACCGCCATGCCGCATCTTAAGGTGTGCCTCGTCGATAGGCGTATCGGCTTCAACCGACTGCGGCATTACCTGGGAAAAGTCGGTAAGCACCGTCATGGCAGGACTGGTGGGCAACAGCCGCCGTGGGGCAGGCATCGCCAAAAGAGGGGTTGAGCCTAGTTGAACTAATGGCTTAGGTGAAAAGGTTACTTGGTTCATCGGGGGACCTCCATTTGGAGAAAAGAGCGAGCCGTGGGTATCTGGCTCGCAGTGTGCCTCCACAGTTGCATGCAATTCTTATCACAACCTTAAGAGATCCATAAAACTCAGCTTAGGAAGCAAAGAAAAATTTATTGCTTTTCTGTACGTTGTAGAACAATACGTACGCGTAGCCCCCCGCTGGGCGCATCATCAAGTTGAAGAGTGCCGCCATGGCGAGTGACCAAACGCTCAACGATGGAAAGCCCTAACCCCGAACCCGCGCTGGGGCCTGCGCGCTGAAAGCGCTCGACCACTTTTTTGCGTTCATTGACCGGGATGCCGGGTCCCTGATCATCCACCATGAGCTGAAAGCCGTGTGGCGTCGTCGCCAGCGTGATGCTGATGGCGCTCTGGTTGGGCGAGTGCTGAATGGCATTACCGACCAGATTTTGTACCAAGGTTTCAATCGCGCCGGGCTCTTCTGTGATGGACCACTCCCCCTGCTCATCGGCGTTTAGCAGCAGTTGCTGTTGGCGTTCAGCGGCCAGCGGCGAAAGCTTGGCCAGGGTTTCCCGCACTTCACTGAGTAGGTTGGTGGCGCGGTACTCAGGTTGTGACTCTTCTTCAGGGTCCAGGCGCGCCAGCGTTAACAACTGGGTAACCAAGCGCGTGGCCCGGGCAACGCCGCCGCGCAGGTGGCTGAGCGCCTCCTGGCGATCTTCAAGATTATCGGCTGTCAGTGCGTTCTGGGCGTGTAGGTCAAGCACTGCTAAGGGGGTGCGTAACTCATGGGCGGCATCGGCAATGAAGCGCTTTTCGCGTACGCGCATGATGCGGATGCGCTCTAACAGCCGGTTAAGCGCGCCGGCGATGGTGTCCAACTCGTGGGGCAAGGGGCTAAGCGTCAAGGGCTGCAAATTGTGCGGATCACGACTGCGAATCTGCTCGGCCATGCGGGATAACGGTGCCAGTCCCCAGCCAATTGACCACCATAGCAGCGCGGAGAGGAGTGGCAGGCCGATCAGGTCGGGCAACAGCGTTCGGAGCGCTACCGCCCTGATCAGTTCCCCGCGAACGTCTTCGCGCTCGCTCACTACCACACGATTTGATGAGTCCGGCACTTCAAGCACATATACTCGCCAATCGTGCTCGTCCACGGTCAGCGTCGAGTAGCCGATAGGCTGTTGGGCAAGGGGGGCTTCAGGGGCCGTGGCAGAGCGCAGCAGCAGTTGCTCGTTTTCCCACAACTGAAAGGCCAGTTTGCTTTCGTAACGGTGGCCCGCAAAGCGCTTGTCGGACTGACGAGCGCGCTGCAAGGCGCTTTCCAGACTGTTTAGTAGCACATTGCGGTCAGCATCCGGCAGTGGTGCCTGTAACAACCCTTCCAGCAAGCGTGCATTCTGCGCCAGGCTGGCATCGTAAAGTTCTTCTATTTCATGGGCGGCATAACGGTAGCTGACAAAGCCGATTACCAGCATGCTTAGGCCAAATACCAGTAGCGCCAGTCCTAGGGTGCGTTGGCGAATAGACGTCATACGTCATCCTTTGGCTTATCCATCACATAGCCAATGCCGCGCACCGTGCGGATGACGTCGGTGAATAGCTTGCGTCGTAAATGGTGGATATGGACTTCAATGGCATTGCTCTCGACATCCTCGTCCCAGCCGTAGACCAAGCGGGTCAAGGTATCGCGGGTAAACACCCGGCCCGGGTGGCTCATAAACTCTTGCAGTAGCGTCAACTCGCGCCGCGACAAGCTCACATCTTGGTCTTGATAGCTGACGTTAAAGGTGTGCGGGTCCAGGCGGATACCACGACAGCTCAATATGCTGCTGATCTGGCCTTGGCTGCGGCGCAGCAAGGCGCGTAATCGGGCTTTAAGCTCAGCCACTTCAAACGGTTTGGTTAAATAATCATCGGCGCCAGCATCCAGCCCCGCGATGCGGTCATCCACCGCGTCGCGGGCCGTCAGTACTAAAATGGGCACCTGACTGCCGTGGCGCCTGACAGCGTTTAATACCGCCATGCCATCCATGCGCGGCAGCCCCAGGTCAAGAATCACCGCATCAAAGGGTTCTCCCTCTGTTAGCGCATTCAGCGCGGTAGTGCCGTCGCTCAGGTGATCCACCGTGTAGTGCTCGGGCTTTAACGCTAAGCGGATACCCGAGGCTAAGCTTGGGTCGTCTTCTACCAGCAAAATGCGCATAGGGATCCTTATTATTCGAGTTCTGACATTAACTGGCGAATGTCGTCACGGCGGCCATTATCCGCCAATTCACGCCCCGCCCGGGGTGGCGCTACTAGTGCATTTTCCAATGCCTGACGCGCTTCTGCATCGCGACCCTGTTCATGTAAATAGTCGCCCCAGAAATAGAGACTGTCGATCCCTTCGGGGTTAATCGCAAGGGCTCTTTGCAAATGCCATTCGGCTTTTTGTTCATCGCCAAAGCCGAGTGGCCAGCCGGGAACCTGATAATAGAGCGCACCCAGGCTGGTATAGGCCGAACCATCCAGCGCCAGCGGGTTCAGTTCCAGCGCGGTTTCAAGCTCCTTTTTAGCCTGTTTTACCAGCCCCAGCGCGCCCAGCCCACCACTGGCACCTGCTTCTGTCGAGCGGATAATGCCGGCCCAGATATGCAGTTCGGCGGCGTCCGGGTAGCGTTTGACGAGCTGTTCAGCCTGGTCGCCCAAGCGGCTGAAGGCTGCCGCCTGTTCACCCGGCGGCAGCGTATAGTTAATTTCCGCCCAACGCTGCTGTAGTTCGGTAAGCGATGCGGCGACAGCCGCGCTGTCGACCTCGCTGGCAAACCCCTGAAAACTTATCAAGCCAATGGCGCTAGCCAGTAGCGTGGTACGCAGCGTTTTGAAAGCTAGCATGATCATAAGGAAGACTCCTTGGTGGCAACGAACCGGCGAATGACGGGCAGTTGGCGTAACAGGGCCCGGTCAACAGCGCCTGGCCATAGCATATTCAAGCGGGTAAAGAAGCGTTCTGGCAGGCCAATTTGTAGTTCCTCACGCTGCTGTTCCACGGCATTGATAATGGCCAGGGCAACGGCGTCAGGAGAGTCGATGGTATTGCCCAGCGCCTCATTGAGTGCCTCGGTTTGTGGCGAGTTCATCGCGGTGCGGGTGGCTCGTGGGGCGATATACATCACCCGCACACGGGTATCGGCCAGCTCCCGGCGCAGCGCTTGGCTAAAACCGCGCAGGGCGAATTTGGTGGCGCAGTAAGTGACTTGGCCTGGGTAGCCCAGCCGCCCGAGCGTCGAACCAATGGTGATAATCGTCGCTCGGGGGCCAGCCATTAGCTGGGGAAGCAGCGCGCGGGTCAGTTGCAGGGTGGCGGTCAGATTAATCGCCACCAGCTGTTCGATATCACTGTCACTGGCAGTATCAAAAAATCCCTGCTGATTACTGCCAGCGGCATTAATCAACATATTGCAGCCTGCCTCTTGCGCAGCGCTGACTAAGCGGCTGCGATCACTCGCGTTGGTTAGATCAGCGCTAACGGCGGTGATGTGATTGGGAAAACGGTCGATTAACGAAGCCAGCGCGTCTTGTTGGCGACCACTTACCAGTAGGTGCGCGCCCCGCTGCGCCAGCGCTTCGGCCATGGCCATACCAATACCGCCGCTGGCGCCGGTGATTAAAATCCGCTGGCCCGGCCATCCGCCGGGCAGCCTGTTTTTTCTAGGCCAACGCAGGCTAGGCAAGCGCATGACTAAGTTCCTCCACCGCGCGACCACCCTGACAGCGGGCTTCGATGCCTCTAAACATCGCCCCGTACAGGCGGTAGAACATATTGGCGCTATCAATCACCACGGCCAGATCGTCGGCACCTAGCTGATTGATCTGCTCTTCAAAAAAGGCCAAGTGACCAATATCCAGGCTGCCGTGGGAGGTGAGGTAGCGCACGGCATTGTTGGGAAGCGAAAGGCTAACCTGTAAGCGTTCGGCGGCCTGGGTGGCAAGCGCGGTACTGGTACCTTCCAGCACCTGCACCATGCCGAAAAACGCCACCGGGTTACCGTGCTCTACGGCGTCACGGATCCAGGCCACCATTAACCGAGTGGCGGGGTCTGGCAGGGCGGCAGCGGCGGCATCTGCATCCCCGCCCGCGGCGCGGATATCGTCCAGAATCCATTTTTCATGACCGTGCTCCTCTTCGATGTACTCCACCAGTGCTGTGCGTAACCAATCGAGCCGGTCGGGCAGACGTGCGCCGCAGGCCATCATTAGCGGCACGGTGAAACGAACGTGATGATACGCCTGACCTAAAAAGGCGAGATACTCCTCTAGGGAAACATTGCCCGCCAGAGCGCGGGTCACGATGGGGGTCGTCAGCAACCAGTGACGAGCGTCTTGGGTAGCGTCTTGCAGCTGTTGGTAAGCGGTCATGGTGTTACTCCTTTGGGTGTGTCGGTCACGACGGCCCTTAGCCAGTGGCCATAGGCGGCTAGCAGGGTGTCGCGGCGTAGGCGGCCGTTGGCCGTGAGTTGTTGGTTGTGGGGCGTAAAGGGGGCGGCGCGCTGCCACTCATGCACTTGGGCGTAATCGGGTAGCGTGCGATTGACTGATTTGAGGGCAGCGTGTATTTGGGCATTGGTCATATGGGGCGTCGCGGGCACGATCAGCGCGCGGTTAGCGGGCAGGGCCTCGCCATACACCATGGCTTGGGCAATGGCAGGCTGCGTGCAGAGCTCGCCCTCTACCCATTGCGGGTTGACGTTACGGCCATAGGCGGTAATAAAGACGTCCCGCTGGCGGCCATTGAGCGCGATGGTGCCGTCTTGCCACTGGCCGGTATCCCCCGTGGCGTACCAGTCGCCGCAAGGCGCTTCACCGACATAACCCAGCATCAAGGCGCCGCGAATATGCAGCTGGCCTTCGCGATCAATGCGAATCTGGGCGTGGCGCAGTGGGCGGCCAACGCCGCAGCTTGGTTCGCCTGGGCGATTAAGACAGACCACCGAGGTGCCTTCGGATAAACCATAGCCTTCATAGACCGGCCATCCGCCACGCCGGGCCTGAGAGAGCAGTGTGTTGGCAACCTGCGCGCCGCCCACCGCCACAAAGCGCAGGCTGTCGGGCGCCGTTGTGGACTCGCTGACCAACGCTTGAAGCAGTTGAGGCACCAAAATCATGCTGTTGGGTTGATAGCGCTCAATGGCATCAAGGGCGAGCTGAGCATTAAAACCGCTGGCTCCCTGCCAACCTAACGTGGCCATCCCCGGTAAAATGCTGCAGGCACCCAGCCATAGCGGTAAATAAAGCCCACCGATATTTTCGAGAAGCGTGGAGAGGGGCAGCATGGCGAGATGGCGACTTATCGCGAGCGGTGCCACTACCTCCGCCAGGCTTTCGGTAACGGTCAGCAGCGCCGCATTATCCAAACACACGCCCTTGGGGGTGCCGCTGGTACCCGAGGTAAAGGTGATGCGCGTGGTGCCTGTGTGTAACGCAGGGAAATGATCAACCCGGCGCTGGGCAATGGATGCGTCGTGGGTGGCTTGAAAACCGTGGGGCTCCCCGCCATGCCCAACCCAGCTATCCAGGCCCGCTTGCTGAACCACGTGGCGGCGCTGCTGTTCGCTGAAAAAACCGGGAATAGGCACGGCCACACACGCTTCGGCCATCAGGGCTAAATCCCATAGCGCCCACTCCAGCCCGTTATCCAGCGCTAGCGCAACACGTCGTGCGTTAACATCGCGTAAGCGCTGGCGTCGTTGGGCGACGTGGTGAATGACATCTGCATACGACAAAATCTGTTCACCATCGCTAAGTGCGGTACGCTGTGGGGTTTGCTGGGCATGGTGGGCAAGCCGCGCCATTAGCGCATTAGGCAAGGCGTGCATGCAGTACCTCTTCACTATCTGTTTCTGTGAAGGCTGACTGAGCCTGGAGCGTGTGCATGGCGCTGCGAAGATCACCGGCCATCACCCAGGGGCGATGCTGGTAATAGCGCCCCCAGAGATGCGACTCTTCGCCTAGTCGATTAGGGTCGGCAGGGGTAATCGGTTGTGGTTCAAGCCCTAGGCGGCGCAGGCCGTTGGCAACTTCAGGCGTGGCCGTAAATAGCAGCCAAGCGATGCCTTCCGCCGCCAGTTGATGAGCGAGGTAGATAAACAGCTGCCGCTGTAAGCCAGGGCGCAGGCTGGCCAGATTGCCAATTTCGGCAATATCTCGACGGGCAAGTGACTGCTGAAACCCATGGTTAATAACCTGTTCGGCCTTGCCATCCAGGTAGCGCTCCAGAAAGAGTGGCCCGCTGCTGGCAAGGCGCAGCCCTACCGCCGCTTGCGGTTGCCCCGCCTGCCACAGCCCAAACAGGCGAGGCAGAAAATGCTGGATATAAGCACTGTGTTGCTGGGCGAAGCGTTGTTGAATCAGTTGCTGAAGCATCGCTTTTTCCTGCCAATTGAGGGCTTCGTGCCAATCCAGTGTTGCCAGCGCAGTGGGGAGCGAACGTAGGCGAGTCATCGGGTGATCTCCATCGTGTGTTCCGACACTCTGGGCGGGTTTACTTAACGAAAACTTAAGCAGGGATAAATATTTATCTCTGTGTTGACCGAGCAATGGAGAGGTAACGCATTGATGACCTCCGCGCAGGTAACGTCCCTTGAGACCGTGCAGTGTCCTCCCTCGCTACGTCGCGAGGCGCTGCTGCAGTTGGCGGCCGCTCATGATCCTGAGCAGCAAACCGCCCTGAGCGGGGCGGTAAAGGCAATGTACGATCTGCCAGACGAACAGTGGGGCGGGTTATGGATAAGCCTTGACGCGGGACGGTTAACGGGCGCTATCTGGGTGCAGCCCTTGCCGATGAACATGGCCCAGCTGTGGTTACCCAAGGCCGAAGGCGCACATGCCTATGCGCTGTTACATGCCGCCTATAGGTGGGTAAACAATCAGCCTATTCGCCTCTGCCATCTGACGCTTTCACCCCAGGCCGCTGAAACAGAAGCGCTGTTGCTAGAGCACGGCATGCAGCGCTTGGCCAACCTGGCGCATTTAACCGGTAGCAGTCACCGCCGTTTAGTAATGAAGGAAGCAAGGCCATTGTCACTGCAGCCATTTGACGAGTTTTCGCAAACGCAACAGCTGGCCCTGTTGGCCGCCGTGGGGCACGATTCGCTGGATAGTCGCCCCTTGCGCGAAGTACTCTCGGTGCAAGAGTTGTTGACCGGGTTCCATCAACAGGATCCCCAGGCGCCACAGCACTGGTACACCGTCAATTATCAAGATGCCGTGGCTGGTGTTTTGCTGCTGGCGCCACGCCCGTCGTTAGGCCGTTGGGAGCTTATATTGATGGGGCTAGCGCCTGAATGGCGTGGGATTGGCTTGGGCCGCGCGCTATTGAATAGCGCCCTTGAGCTTGCCCAGCAGGCGGGTGTGCAAGAGGTGATGCTGGCGGTGGATGGCGTCAACCTACCGGCCAAACGGCTCTATCAGGAGGCTGGTTTTGTGCATTATGCACAGCAGCGTTTATTAGCGTGGAAAGGGGGTGGCGGAAGGAGTGAAGCACCTCAATAAGGCCTAAATAGCAGTCGTTGGTGGCATAGGCGCGCTTAGTAGCATTTTCTTGCGCTTTGCGTTGCCGTTATACTAGCCCCATACGCACGTCTTGGCGTCTCGTCGGTGCATCGTCGATTGTGGCGCTGCCGCGCACAGGGGTTAAGAACAAACGTTTGATGACAATACTCAAGAGGTGGTGAGAGTGAAAGCTAAGCTGATCATGAGCGGGCTGGTGGCCCTCGGCTTCATGGCGGGCACATCCAGTGTTTATGCCCAAGATGATGCCGCACGTGATGCGATTGCCGAGCGTTTAGCGCCGGTGGGTCAACTCTGTTTGCAAGGCCAAGACTGTGGAACGGCAGCCGCACCTGCAGGCGATAGCGCCAGCAGTGGCGGTGATATCGACGGTGAAGGTATTTACGGCAACGTGTGTAGCGCCTGCCACGAATCCGGCGCTGCGGGTGCACCTATCCGCGGTGATGAAGAGGCTTGGGCTGAACGTACCGAACAAGGTTTCGCCACGCTGTTAGATCACGCGATTAACGGTATTGGTGCCATGCCAGCGAAAGGCGGCAACGCTAGCCTCTCCGACGAAGAAGTCGAAGCAGCGGTTGCCTATATGGTTGAACCGGTGATGGAAGTGCCAGAATTAGGTGGTGGCGATGATGCTGCTTCTGAAGAGGCGGCAACAGACGAGGGAGCGGCTGAAGAGACTGCCGCTGCTGAAGGCGAGGGTGCTGCCGCTGAAGAAGAAATGGCTGCTAACGACGACGCAGCGAGTGAAGAAGACGCGGCAGCCTCTGAAGAAGCCAGTGGCGGTAGCGACTTAGACGGTGAAGCCCTCTACGCAAGCTCTGGCTGTGTGGCATGCCACGATAATGGCGTTGCGGGTGCTCCCACCAAAGGCGACTCCGAAGCTTGGGCGGCGCGTTTAGAGAAAGGGGCTGATGAGCTTTATGCCAGCGCCATTAACGGCATTGGCGCTATGCCAGCCAAAGGCGGCAATCCCAACCTATCTGATGAAGAAGTGATGGCCGTTGTCGATTACTTAATGGCGGAAGCCCAGTAACGTTAAGCAGTAACGACAAACAGCAGCTTTATTCAGCTTGGTAAATTTATCCACAGGGCGTTTTAGTCACCGCCCTGTGGGTTATTTTTATCTGCCTATCTTATCAATCACCCCAGCAGCGAGCGCAGCCCGGCAATGGCATCTTTGCCACGAGCCTGTTTTTTCTCTGGGTCTTCTTTATCCGCTCGGCCTTCCCACTCCAGGTCCTCGGCGGGCAGCTCTTCTAAAAAGCGGCTCGGTTGGCAGTCCATCAGCTCGCCGTAGGCTTTTCTCTGGCGGGCAAGCGTCAACGTCAGCGTACGTCGCGCCCGGGTAATACCCACATAGGCCAAGCGCCGCTCTTCCTCCACGGTGCCTACTTCAATGGCGTTGCGGTGGGGCAGCAGATCTTCCTCTAGCCCCATCAAATAGACATGCGGAAACTCAAGACCTTTGGAGGCGTGCATGGTGAGCAGTTGCACTCTATCCGAATCATCCTCTTCTGCCTGCTGCTCCAGAATATCCCGCAGTACCAAGCGTGAAATAGCCGCTTGAACGCCGTCGGTTTCGGTATCAGTGGAGTCGGTACTCTCTTCCGGGTCCCGGTTAAGCGACTTCTCAAGCTGGTCGATCAAAATCCAGACGTTGGCCATGCGGCGCTCGGCCACGGTGGGCGCGCTGGCGTTTTGGTACAGCCACGCCTCGTAATCCATATCTCGCAGCATGTCGCGAATGGCGGCAATGGCGTCGCCTTGATCCATGCGTTTACGCACACCATCAATAAAGTGGGTAAAGCGGCTTAAGCGCTCTGTAGCTCGGGTTGGCAGTACTTGCTCCAGCCCAAGCTCATGACAGGCGGCAAACAGCGATATCGAGCGCTCAGTCGCGTAGTTGGCGAGTTTCTCTACCGTGCCTGGGCCCACTTCGCGGCGTGGTACGTTCACAATGCGCAAAAAGGCATTATCGTCCGCGGGGTTAATCAGCAGGCGCAGGTAAGCCATGGTGTCTTTAATCTCGTTGCGCGAGAAAAACGACGTACCACCGGAGAGCTTGTAAGGAATTTGGTAGTGCTGGAGCTTAAGCTCCAACAAACGGGCCTGGAAATTGCCTCGATAAAGCACCGCAAAGTCCCGCCACTCGGCTTTTTCTTTAATGCGCCGGGTGAGCATTTCGCTAGCGACCCGCTCAGACTCCGCCTCCTCGTGGCGATTCACGATCACCCGAATGGGCGCACCGTCGCCCATATCCGACCACAGCGTCTTCTCATAAACGTGGGGGTTATTGGCGATCAGCGTATTGGCGGCGCGCAGTATCGTGGCGGTAGAGCGGTAGTTCTGCTCCAGCTTGATGACTTTCAGGCGCGGGAAATCCTCACCCAGGGTAATCAAGTTTTCAGGCCGTGCACCGCGCCAGGCGTAAATCGACTGATCATCGTCACCCACCACGGTAAAGGTGGAGCGCTCGGCCATGAGCAGTTTCACCAGCAGGTACTGGGAGACGTTGGTGTCCTGATACTCATCCACCAACATGTAGTGGATTTTGCGCCGCCAGCGCTCCAGCGCTTCAGGATCACGTTGCAGTAGTACCACCGGCAGCAGAATCAGGTCGTCAAAATCCACCGCGTTGTAAGCTTTCAGGTGGCGTACATAGGCTTCATACACCCGGGCGGCAAAGTGCTCATCGTCGTCGGCAGCAAACGAGAGGGCATCGCTGGGCAGTACCAAGTCATTCTTCCAGGTGGAAATTTTGCTCTGCACGGCGTTGATCTGCTCGGCATCCACCTGGGCATCTTTGTTCATCAAATCGCGTAGCAGCGCCTTGGCATCTTCCGGGTCAAACAACGAAAAACCGGGCTTGTAGCCGAGGGTTTTAAGCTCGCCGCGGATAATATTCAGCCCCAGGGTGTGAAAGGTGGAGACCGTGAGCCCATGGCCCTCTTTGCCGTGGAGCATCTGGCCGACGCGCTCTTTCATCTCCCGAGCGGCTTTATTGGTGAAGGTCACCGCCGCGATTTTGCGCGCACTCATCCCGCACTCTTGCACCAAATAGGCAATTTTAGTGGTGATAACGCTGGTTTTACCGGACCCTGCGCCCGCCAACACCAAACAGGGGCCATCGATGTAGCGCACGGCTTCCTGCTGGCGCGGGTTGAGCCCTTTAATGCGACTTAGAATGCTCTTGGGCGTGGCAGGCGTCATGGCGTCGGTCATCCTCTACGAGAGTTGCTAGTCGGTTTCAAGTACGGTTTCAAGTACAATCAGCCGCTTGGCGAAGGCATAATAAACAGGCAGGTGGAGATGTTTGAAGTAGCGCTTTTTGAACCGCGCATGGCACCCAATACGGGCAATATCATGCGCCTAGTTGCCAACAATGGCTGCCGGTTACATCTGATTGAGCCGCTTGGCTTCGACCTGGAAGAGAAAAAGCTGCGTCGCGCCGGGCTGGATTACCGTGATCTCGACAACGTCACTCGCCATGCGGATTTTAACGCCTTTCAGCAGGCCATGCAGGGGCGGCGTATCTGGGCGATCACCACCAAAGGCACGCGCACCTACAGCGATGCCGACTTTGCCCCGGGCGATGTGCTGCTATTTGGTTCTGAAACCGCTGGGCTTTCGGCCCAGGTACACGAAGCGCTAACCGCTGAGCACAAACTGCGCCTGCCTATGCAGCCCAACAACCGTAGCCTGAACCTCTCCAACGCCGTGGCTATTGTGAGCTACGAAGCGTGGCGCCAGCAAGGTTTCACTGGCGCGCTACCGGTCTAATCAGCGCGTAATCCCATAGCGGTCACGATAGGCCCTGATCGCTTCGGCGTAGGCGAGCATTTCGCCTCCAGCGTGCTCTTCCAAGTAAGTGAGCACTTGCTCAAGAGTAACGATGCTGACCACCGGCATACCGTATTGAGCCTGTACTTCCTGAATCGCACTCTGTTCGCCCTGGCCGCGTTCCTGACGATCAAGCGCAATGATCACTCCTGCGGCGTGGGCATCGCTCTGCTCAATCAACGTCATCACTTCGCGAATCGCGGTGCCCGCGGTAATCACGTCATCAATAATTAAAATATCGCCGGAAAGCGGAGCGCCCACGATGTTACCGCCTTCACCGTGGGTTTTGGCCTCTTTGCGGTTGAAGGCGTAGGGCATATCAATATCATGATGGTCGGCCAGGGCCGCCGCTGTGACCGCTGCCAGCGGAATGCCCTTGTACGCTGGGCCAAACAGCACATCGGCATTGATGCCACTATCGACAATCGCCTGAGCGTAAAAACGCCCCAGCTTGGCCAACGCGCGCCCGGTCTGAAAAAGCCCGGCGTTGAAAAAGTAAGGACTGACACGGCCAGATTTAAGCGTAAACTCGCCAAACTTAAGCACGCCTTGCTCAATGGCAAAGGCAATGAAATCGCGCTGGTAGGGTTGTAGAGTGGTAGCCACGGCGTTCCTCACTAGGCGGTAGGTTTAAATCGGCACGAAAGCAACAATAAAAGTAGGGTAAATGGCAAGTTTTAGTCGCTGCCTTTACCCAAACGTCTAAACGTCGGGTATCATACAGCAGCGACGCAAAAGGGACGATTTATGAAAATTGCCAGCATCAATGTCAATGGTATTCGTGATGCCGTCGATCGTGGCTTCCTGGACTGGCTGGCTCAGCAGGATGTCGACGTAGTCTGCGTGCAGAACATCAAGGCAAAAAGTTTTGAACTGGGTGACCACATTCTGTATCCGGAAGGCTATGAAGGCTACTTCCTGGATGCCGAAGAGGATGGTTTCTCCGGTGTGGCACTCTATTGCCGCAAAATCCCCAAGGCGATTATGTATGGCCTAGGGTTTCCTCAGTGTGATCATGAAGGACGTTTTCTGCAGGCGGATTATGAACGCTTCAGTATTGTCTCTTTCCTGATGCCTGATGGAAGTGACCAAAAAGCCAAACAGGCGTTTATGGAGCAGTACCAGGAGTACCTGACGAAGATGTCTCGCAAACGTCGCGAATACATCCTCTGCGGCACTTGGCATGTTGCCCACAAAACCGTCGACTTGGCTAACTGGTCGGACAATCAACTGACCTCAGGCTTCCGCCCGGAAGAGCGCGCCTGGATGGATCAGGTGCTGGGCCCCACCGGGTTTATCGACACCTTCCGCGAAATTAACCGCGATGCAGGCGAGTACACCTGGTGGCCGAAGCTTGACCAAGACGTGCCCCGTGAACGCCAGGAAGGCTGGCGGATCGACTATCAATTAGTCGGCCCCAACTTCCGTCGCCACGTGGTCGACGCGTGGATTGATTACGATGCGACCTTCTCCGAGTTCGCACCGCTGATCATTGAGTACGACCTAGCGCTCTAAGCGCTAGGCAACGAACTTTTCCCGCGTCGCAGTCAGTAGGTAATAAGTGGTAATAAGCAACAAGCCGACCTTTGGGTCGGCTTGTTGCGTTGTGGCGGGCGTTAATTTTTAGCCACGAATACCCAGCGCTTCACGCTGATGGTCGCGCAGCGCATCGCCTGCCTTCTCGGCCAAATCAAGCATGCCGTTTAGCTCGGCGCGGTTGAATGCACCTGCTTCGGCGGTGCCCTGCACTTCGATTAACTCGCCGGTTTCGGTCATCACCACGTTTAGATCGGTATCGGCTTTGCTGTCTTCCGGGTAATCCAGATCCAGTACTGGCACGCCTTTATAAATGCCCACAGAAATAGCACTTACCAACTGCTTGAAAGGGTCGGCTTTGATCTTTTTCTCGCGCTGTAGATAACGGATCGCATCGATCAGCGCCACGCAGCCACCGGTAATTGCTGCGGTGCGGGTACCGCCATCGGCCTGGATCACATCGCAATCCACGGTAATGGTGAACTCACCCAGCTTCTTTAAATTGACCGCGGCACGCAGGCTGCGGCCAATCAAGCGCTGAATTTCCAGCGTGCGGCCGCCTTGCTTGCCGCGGGTCGCTTCACGGCCACTACGGGTGTGAGTGGCGCGGGGCAGCATGCCGTACTCAGCGGTGACCCAGCCCTGATTCTTGCCGCGCAGCCAGCGCGGTACGCCGGCTTCTACGCTGGCATTACACAGCACTTTGGTATCGCCAAACTCCACCAGCACAGAGCCTTCCGCATGACGGGTGTAATCGCGGGTCAGGCGAATATCACGGAGCTGGTCGGCTTCGCGACCGCTGGGACGCACAACATCAGGACGCTTAGCGCTGCTCACAAATAGTACCTCTCAATAAACGCGTAACTAGTAAAAGCCCTCCATTGTACACGTCTGAGAGTGCGCTGATTGGCCTATCGGGTAGACTGTTGGCAATGCTTTATACACCGTTGCTCACTATCAGGATCAAACATGGCCACTTCCAGCCGCGTACACAGCATGACCGCCTTCGCCCGCACCGAGCAGGCTGCTCCTTTCGGCACCCTGCAGGTGGAAATTCGCTCGGTGAACCAGCGCTACTTAGAGCCCCACTTCCGCCTGCACGAAAGCCTGCGTGATTTAGAGCCGGTACTGCGCGAAGCGCTGCGCACTCGCTTGGCGCGTGGCAAAGTCGAGTGCAGCGTGCGGTTTGAGAGTGCCGACACCGCTCAAGCCCCTGCGGTGAACGCCCAGCGCCTGAAAGAAATTGCCGATGCACTAGCGGCCATTCAGCAGCAAGTGCCCAGCGCCGTGCCGCCTACCACGCTCGCGCTGCTCAACCAGCCCGGTGTGATGGAAACCCAGCACCTCGACCAAGACGCCATCAAAGCCGCCGCCAAAACACTGTTTGACCAAGCACTGAATGAGCTGATTGATGCCCGCGCCCGTGAAGGCGACAAGCTCGCCGAGATGATCACCATCCGCTTGGCGGCAGTAAGCGAGCAGGTTGCTACCGTGCGCAGCCTGCTGCCGCAGATTCTGGAGCGCCAACGCGCCCAGCTGTTGGAACGCCTGGAAGTCGCCAAAACAGAACTCGACCCCCAACGCCTGGAAGCCGAGCTGGTGCTCGTAGCCCAAAAAGCCGATGTAGATGAAGAGCTAGACCGCTTAACGGCGCATATCGAAGAAGTGAGCCACCAGCTCGCCCAGAAAGGCCCCAAAGGCCGCCGCCTGGATTTCCTGATGCAGGAGCTCAACCGCGAAGCCAACACGCTTTCGTCAAAATCCGTGGTCGCTGAAACCACCCGCTGTGCGGTAGAGCTGAAGGTATTGATCGAGCAGATGCGGGAACAGATTCAGAATATTGAGTGATGAAGTATTGGTCTGGCTGAACGGGTAATGGCAATTCACCTTCTACCCCGATCTAAGTCAATGCGACAATGTGCAAGCACTCTGGCTCATATATCAACCAATGCCGCTGTTTACTCAATTAGCTAATGGCCACTCCACATTGTTGTGGAGGAAGTAATTCAAAAATGGCAAATTCTAGCACAATGGAAAAACGTACATTTATTGTCTTTATCAGAGGTAGATGAGCGGATGCGCGGCGGTGTGGCAGATGACGATGACCATAAGCACAAATAAAGGGATGCACCTCAATGGATAAACACCAGCTCAGCGAGCGAGACATCTGCACCAAGTTCATCACGCCAGCCATTCTGCAGGCGGGTTGGCAACAGAATCAGTTTCGGGAAGAAGTGAACCTTACCGATGGTCGCGTTATGGTGCGGGGAAAGCTGGCTGCGCGGGTGAAAAATCCCAATGCGAAGGGCGGCCCCAAGCGTGCTGATTATGTGCTTTACGCCAGCCCCGGCGTGCCCATTGCCGTTATTGAAGCCAAACAATCAAAATTTTCAGTCGGCCACGGCATGCAGCAGGCGCTGACCTATGCCGAAATGCTAGATGCCCCTTTTGCTATCAGCAGCAACGGAGCAGGTTTTCTGCTTCATGATCGAACCGGCATTACTCAGCCTATCGAACGAGAGATCTCAATTAATGATTTGCCACCCCTGGCAAATTTGTGGCCTCTGTATCAGCAATGGAAAGGCTTGGTAGAGCCGGAAGCGGTGAAACTGGTCGAGGAACCCTTTCATAGCGATGGTAGTGGCAAAGAGCCCCGTTATTACCAGCGTGTCGCCATTAATCGCGCCATCGAAGCGATTGCCAAAGGCCAAGAGCGTATTCTGCTCGTTATGGCGACGGGCACCGGAAAAACCTACACTGCCTTCCAAATCATCTGGCGGTTATGGAAAGCCAAAGCCAAAAAACGCATTTTGTTTTTGGCCGACCGCAATATTCTGGTGGATCAAACCATGCAACAAGACTTTGCCCCCTTTGGCGAAGTCATGCACAAGGTCACTAATCGAGAAGCTAAAAAGAACTACGAAATCTACCTTGCTCTTTATCAGGCGGTGACTGGCCGTGAAGAGTGGAAACAAATCTATCGCCAGTTTCCCTCAAACTTTTTTGATCTGGTCGTGATTGATGAGTGCCACCGTGGCAGCGCAGCGGATGATTCTGCTTGGCGTGATATATTAGAGTATTTCGGCAGCGCCACCCATCTGGGTTTAACCGCCACGCCGAAAGAAACCAAAGACATCAGCAACACCACCTACTTTGGCGACCCTATTTACACCTACTCGCTCAAACAGGGCATCGAAGATGGCTTTCTCGCCCCTTACAAAGTGATCCGTATAGCCACGGATGTGGATGCCGTGGGCTACACACCCGAAAAAGGCAAGATCGATAAACTCGGCCAATTGGTGGAACAGCGCCAGTTCAACACCAAAGATTTTGATCGCAACTTAGTGTTGGAAAAACGCACCGAACTGGTGGCTAGAAGAGTCTGGGAGTATTTGAAAGCCACCGACCCCATGGCCAAAACGATCGTCTTTTGTGACGATCAAGACCACGCCGAGCGCATGCGCCAAGCACTGGTAAAACTGATTCCAGCAGCCGCTAGTAATCGCCGCTATGTGATGCGCATTACCGGTGACGATAACGAAGGCAAAGCCCAGCTTTCCTACTTTATTGATAACGACGAGCCCTATCCGGTCATTGCCACCACATCTAAGTTGCTTACTACCGGGGTAGATGCCAAAACATGCAAGCTGATTGTGCTCGATCAAAACATCAATTCCATGACCGAGTTTAAACAAATGATTGGTCGTGGCACTCGCCTGCGCGAGGATTACCAAAAGCTCTACTTCACTATCATGGACTTCAAGGGTGCCACACGACTGTTTGCTGATCCGGATTTTGATGGAGACCCCGTCGTTATTTATGAACCCAAGCTTGATGACCCGGTAATCCCCCCTGACGAAATACCGCCGGAAGATCTGCCACCCGATATCACAGGCACCTCTGGTATTGGTGAAGTGGAGCCTCCACCTTACGATACCGGCACAACCGGCGGGTTTGATGATGGCCGCAATACTGGAGAGGGAGAAGGCCGCACCAAATACGTGATCGGGGATGTCAACGTTCGGGTCGCTGTGATACTCGAACAGTATCTGGACGCCGACGGCAAACTGATTACTGACGACTACCGAGTCCTACTCAAAGCCGATATTCAAAAAGCCCTGCAGGCTGAATTTGGCAACCTCACCGACTTTTTGCGCCGTTGGAAGGGGGCCGAGCGTAAGCAAGCGGTGCTGGAAGAACTTGCCGAACACGGGATACCGCTGGAAATATTGCAGCAAGCCGTTCCTAACGGTAGTGAGTTGGATGCCTTTGATCTGGTGGCTCATGTCGCTTTTAACCAGAAGCCTCTCACCCGGCGCGAACGTGCTAACAAGGTCAAAAAACGCGATGTATTCGGTAAATACGGCGAACAAGCCCGCATCGTGCTCGAAGCCCTGCTGGAAAAATTTGCTGACCACGGCGTGCAAGATATTGAAGATGCCAAAGTATTGGAGCTGCCCCCTTTCGACCAATTCGGCAGTAAAACTCAAATCCGTCGCGGCATTTTTGGTGGCGTCGAGCAGTACACCCAAGCCATTCACGAATTAGAAAAAGCGCTTTACGACGATCAAAGCGCTTAATTACGAGTACTGGATAACCTAATGAATCTCAGCAGCACTATCAAATCCATTCAAGACATCATGCGCAAAGACGATGGCGTCGATGGCGACGCACAGCGCTTGGGCCAGCTCACTTGGATGCTCTTTTTAAAAGTATTTGACCAGCGCGAGGAAGAGTGGGAAGACGACAACGCCAGCTATCAATCACCACTGCCGGAAGAGTTTCGCTGGCGCAATTGGGCCAAAATGAATGATGACGGCCAAGGTAAAAAATCCCATAAAATGGCCCCGTCGGACATCGTCAGCTTTGTTAACAATCAATTATTCAAGGCACCAATAGTGCTGGACGCCAACGCCAGCCCACAACACAAGGTCATTCGCAGCGTCTTTCAAGACGCCAACAACTACATGAAGTCTGGTACCCAGTTGCTGGCAGTGATCGAAAAGCTTGAAGAAGCCATAAACTTTCACGACTTCACGACTCGCTCGCAGATTGGTGATGTGTATGAGCAACTGCTAAACGATCTGCGCGGCGCAGGTAACGCTGGTGAATTTTATACACCACGTGCTATCACCGCTTTTATGGCTGATCGCGTTAACCCGCGATTAGACAAGCGTGACTCCGTGATGGATCCAGCCTGCGGCACTGGCGGCTTCTTAACCGCCGCCATTGACCATTTACGCAACCAGATTACCTCGAAGTCGAGCGCCGAAGACAAGCGCGCCATTGAACAGTTGATTAGTGGCATCGAGAAAAAGCAACTGCCGCACCTGCTCTGCACCACCAACATGCTATTGCACGGCATTGATGTGCCCAGCCAGATTGAACACAAAAATACCCTCGGCATTGGTTGGAACGAGTGGAGTGCCAACGACAAGGTGGACTGCATCATCACCAATCCGCCCTTCGGCGGCTATGAAGACGACGGCGTCGGCAGCGACTACCCGGCCGATTTAAAAACTCGTGAAACCGCCGATATGTTTATGGCGTTGATTATCAAAAAGCTTCTAAAAGAAAAGGGTCGCGCCGCCGTGGTTCTGCCCGATGGTTTTTTGTTTGGTGATGGCATTAAAGGCACACTAAAAAAGCTGCTGTTGCAAGAATGTAAGCTGCACACCATTATCCGCCTGCCCAAAGGCGTGTTTGCTCCCTACACTACTATCAAAACCAACTTGCTGTTTTTTACCAAAGGTACGCGGGTAGACGATGGCAGCGAGCATTTCCACACCGACACCATTTGGTTTTACGAACACCCCTATCCGCCGGGCTATAAAAGCTATAGCAAAACCAAACCCATACGCCTTGAAGAATTTAAACCCGAGCAAGACTGGTGGGGCGATGAAAGCGATGACTTTGCCAGTCGTGAGGAAAACGAATTCGCCTGGAAGGTCGATTTTAAAACTAAGCGCGAACAGGCCGAAGCTGCCGCCAAACCGCATTGGGATAATGCTGAGCAGCTTAATAACCAAGCCAGCGCATTGGAAAACCGCATTCGTGACTTGCGTGGCTCTATTAAAGGAAACAACGATAAAACACAACGCCAAAGCGTGGACGATGAAATGGAAAGCTTACGCAGCGAAAGTGAAACGCTGCGCTTAAAAGCCCGCGACGCGCAGTCCGCAGGCGACCGTATTTATTGGCCCATCTTTAATTTGGATATTAAAAATCCGAATGGCCCCGAAGAAGAAAGCCACGACCCTGACGAGCTATTGGTCAAATACAAACAGCTCTTGGGTGAAATTGAAGAAACCGAAAACCAGCTCAAAAGCGAACTGGCGGCAGCCCTTGCTCACCACTTTAGCCCAGAGGCAGAAGACGCATGAGCAAGCCAGCTTTACCGACCGACCAACAACTGCTTGGTGATATCCGCACGCTGATTGAGCAGGGTCGCCAGCAACTGGCCACAACCGTCAACAGCGCACTAACGATCCTCTACTGGCAAATTGGCCAGCGTATTCACCATGAAGTGCTTCAGGGTGAGCGTGCTGCCTATGGCGAGCAAATAGTCTCTACACTGTCGAGACAATTAGAACAGGAGTACGGCCGCGGTTTCTCTGCCAAAAACCTGCGCCACATGCTGCGCTTTGCCGAGGCTTACCCCGATGGGCAGATTGTCTCGACACTGTCGAGACAATTGTCATGGAGTCATTTTTTAGAGCTGATTTACCTAAAAGATACGCTTCAGCGCGACTTTTATAGTCAGATGTGCGCGCAGGAGAGATGGAGTGTGCGCCAATTGCGGGAAAGAAAAAACACCTTGCTGTTTGAGCGAACCGCCCTGTCTAAACAACCTGAAATGTTGCTAACGCAAGAATTAGCCAACCTGCGCCAAACAGGCTCGCTGAGCCACAACCTAGTACTCAAAGACCCTTACGTTCTCGATTTTTTGGGCCTGAATGACCGCTACCTGGAAAAAGATCTGGAAGACGCTATTCTGCGCGATCTGGAGCAATTTCTGTTGGAGCTAGGAGCTGGCTTTAGCTTTGTCGCACGGCAAAAACGCATCCAGATCGACAACGATGATTTTTACATCGACCTGCTGTTCTACAACCGCCGACTGAAACGCCTCGTTGCCATTGATCTGAAACTGGGTGACTTTAAAGCCGAGCACAAAGGCCAAATGGAGTTGTATCTGCGTTGGCTTGCCAAGCATGAACAGGAAGCGGGCGAAGCTGCGCCGCTGGGTATTATTCTGTGCAGCGGTAAAAAGCAGGAGCAGATCGAACTATTAGAGCTGGATGCCAGCGGCATCCATGTCGCTGAATATTTGACTGCTTTACCCCCCAAAGAAGTACTACAAGCCAAATTGCATCAGGCCATTGAAAGCTCACGGGCTCGCCTCGAAAACCGTGGGGAGAATAGCTGATGGATGCACAGCAATTTTTGGCAGAATTTGGGTATATCGCCAATGCATCGAACGGGATAGTTAAACTTCGAGAGTTAGTATTGCAACTAGCTATCTCGGGGCGACTTGTGGAAAGAGCTGAAACCTTTCAACCTGTACTAGAGATTATCAAAGCCGCTAATAGTCTCCGTAAAGAATATGAGGAAACGCTTAAACTCCGCTCGACTAGAATGCACCCGCCATTATCCAAGATCCCCTTCATGACTCCTGAACACTGGGAATGGGAGCGTTTAGAAAAGCTTTGTGTGTATATTCAGCGAGGTAAGGGGCCAAAATACGTAGATAAAAGCTCTACTTACGTCGTTTCGCAAAAATGCATTCAATGGAATGGCTTTGATTTAACACCTGCTCGCCATGTGGCAGATGATTCTTTAGAAAAATACGGCAAAGAACGCTACCTGTGCGATGGTGATTTGCTTTGGAACTCAACCGGAACAGGTACAGCTGGCCGCGTAGCGATCTATTCAGCTGCAGAAGAAAAGTCAGCAGTCGCAGATTCGCACGTCACGGTCATCCGACTTGCGAATTGCTCCCCACGTTATTTTTGGTGTGTGGTCGCTTCACCATGGGTACAGTTACGCATTGACCCCTCCCATTCAGATTCGCTTGTATCTGGTACAACACAGCAAGTCGAATTAAACACGTCAACCGTTAGAGCGCTTCCTATTCCCCTTCCTCCCCTCGAAGAGCAATCTCGCATCGTCGCCAAAGTCGATGAACTGATGGCCTTATGTGATCAGTTGGAAGCGCAGCAACAACAACGCCGCATCCTGCAAAACCAGTTGCGTCACGCCACTTTGCAAGCCGTCGCCGCCAGCCAAAACCCCCATGAGCTGCAAGAAAACTGGCAGCGTCTGGAAGCCAATTTCGGGCAGCTGTTTTCTGCGCCGGAGGATGTGGAGGATGTTCGCAAATTGGCTATGGAATTGGCTGTTCGAGGTCTTTTGACAGAACAAAAAGACTCTGACGAACCAGCAACCGAAATACTTAGTCGATATGTGGAAGAGCATAAAAAATTGGTCAAAAAAGGCGAAATAAGACGTAAAAAACCATTACCAGAAATTGATATAAGTGATTCTGCATAAATTATCGCGTATAAAGAACAAAGATCCATCAGAGTAAAATACAGAACCATGTCTCGGCGCTTACGTTTCGTTTCTTTAACACCTGACCAGCAACGTATCTTAAATGAAGCCTACCAGTACGGCGAAAAGAGAGCACTACGTCGTCGGGCCCACGCCATTCTGCTCAACCACAAGGGCCATACGATTAACCAGATTCGCGATATTATTGGGGTTAAGCGCGATACGGTATCGACTTGGTTATCCCAATGGGAAGCAGACGGTATTGAAGGTCTTCAAGACAAGCCTCGCGAAGGACGCCCGCACCTTCTCAGCGAGAGCGATCTTGCTGTGTTAGAACAACTGGTTGAAGAGTATCCCCATCAATTGCCTGTCCTCCATGCCAAGTTTCAGGAGCAGACAGGTAACGTCGTCAGCCAGGACACGTTGCGGCGCGCGTTAAAAAAAGGCTATAGCTGTAAGCGGATACGCCGCTCATTGAGGGCACATCGTGACGAAGCGGATTTCCGCCATACGCAAGAGATAATCAATGTATTGAAGGAGTGGGAAGATGATGGTGAGTGCGATCTCTATTTCTTTGATGAAGCCGGTTTCTCGCAATCATCGTCACTTCCTTATGCATGGAGCCCGATAGCCAAGCCCTGGGAAGTCACGGCCTACCCACACAGCAAACGGCTGAATGTACTGGGCTTTCTCACCAGAAAAGGTGAGTTTTTTCACCATATGACCACCGACTCAGTGACCACTGAAACCGTTATAGAAGCCTTTGATCAGTTTGCGGCACATAAAGACCCTGACGCATTCGCCGTCGTGATACTGGATAATGCCAGGATGCACCGTTCCAAGGCGTTCCAGCGCAAACTTATTGATTGGATGGCACATCGCATTCACCTGGTCTACTTGTCGCCATATTCGCCGGAGCTGAATCTGATCGAAATCCTTTGGCGCGAAATCAAATACCGGTGGCTACCGTTAACAGCCTACAGTTCGTTCGATAAGCTTTGTGAAGCGGTCAAAAAAGTATGTAATGGTTACGGCACTGATTACTCAATAACTTTTGCATAACCACTTAGCAGACACACCATTTGATTTACCAAAAGGCTGGGCTTGGGCAAGGTTTCCAGAGCTCGGTGTATTTGGCCGTGGAAAATCAAAGCACCGGCCTAGAAACGACCCCAAATTATTTTCACCCGGTATTTATCCTCTAGTGCAAACTGGCGAAGTTTCGCGGTCTGGTAATTTAATCAGTGAGTATCATTCTAAGTACAGCGAGGTTGGACTGGCTCAGAGTAAATTATGGCCAGAAGGTACTCTTTGTATAACCATTGCAGCGAATATTGCAGACTCGGCCATTCTCGGCTTTGAAGCATGTTTTCCAGACAGTGTTGTTGGTTTCGTACCCGCTAAAGAGCTACAAGATAAAGTTGAATATTTTCTTATTTTTATGAAGACCGCGCGTGAGAAGCTATTGGCATTTGCCCCGTCAACTGCTCAAAAGAATATCAATCTTCAAATTCTCGAATCGGTGTTGATTCCTGTCCCGCCAAAAGAGGAAATCGAACGAATACTTCGTAGGATGAGTGAGATCAATTATTTATGCGGCAGAACGGTGGAGTCGCGTTCTAAGTCTCTGGGTATTGGAAAACTACTAGTTGAGGCAACCGTTTCCACCCTCACCGGCATCGCCATCGAACAAGAAGAGGAACCCATGAAAGCCCCGAAAACTGAACTAGTGTCCCTTGTGCGTTTGGGCACGCCACCCGATGTCAAAGCTCAGGCACCGTTGGCCACGATTCTAGTCCGTCATAATGGTGAAATGAGTGCCAAAGATTTATGGCAGCGCTTTGGCGGTGAGATTGATGCTTTTTACGCACAGCTAAAAACCGAAGTGGCCCACGGCTGGCTAATGGAGCCTACACCCGCTGAAATGTTGGAAAAGTAGAATAAGGACATCCTATGCAGCTTCGCACTTTAGTCATTCCGCATTTCAGAAACCTGCGCCATCTTAAGATGACCTTTGCCACCGAGCTGGAGCAGGTCGCGGGTATTGCCACGAGCGAGCTTGCCAAACGTATTCGCAGCCATGCCTTGATCGGCCAGAACGGCACCGGCAAATCCAATCTGATCGAGGCGTTGATCACCTTGTTTCGCGATGTGGATCTCGACCAGGAGGCGGCTTTTGACTACACCCTGGAATATGAAATTCGTGGCCATATCGTGCGTATTGAAGCGGATACCGCCAAACAAAAACGTCCCTATGTGTGGGTCGATGGCAAAAGCGAATCGCAAGGATTTCTGGTAAAGCATGCGAGAGTCTATTTACCCTCACATGTTTTCGCCTATTACTCAGGAAAGAATGAACGTATAGAGTCATTATTTCGCACCTTGGCCGCAGAAACTGAGTGCAACACCTAAGAATTTTAGTAAGGTGTTGGATTTATGTCCTATTCAGAACTCAGCATCGAAGAACGTGCCACCATACAGGTAAGCCTCAGGCAAGGCATGAGTCTCCGCCAGATTGCTCACATGTTGAGGCGTTCTCCGTCTACCCTCAGCCGTGAAGTACGGCGCAACCAAACTCAGTCAGGTGCCTACTGTGCTCATAGTGCGCAGACGCACCGCTGCGCTCGACGCATGGTTTGTCGCCCAAAACGTAAGCTGCTGTTGGGGAGTGAACGCTTTGAGCTGGTCATTCATATGCTTCGCAACCGCTTGTCTCCAGAACAAATAGCAGGCAAGCTCAAACGCATGATGACGCCCAGTTTTGAAGATGCTTACGTCTGCCGTGAGACGGTCTACAACGCCATTTACGCCTTGCCTGTGGGCCAGCTTAAGAAAGAGTTGATTCACTGCCTGCGCCAAGGCAAATCGACCCGTAAGCCTCGCCGTGGTCAGGTCGATCGCCGTGGCCAAATACCCGACATGGTGAGCATTCACCTTCGTCCACCGGAGATAGAGAAGCGCGAAATGCCAGGCCACTGGGAGGGCGATTTAATCAAAGGTAAGAACAATGCCTCTGCCGTCGGCACGTTAGTTGAACTCAGCAGTGGCTACGTCATCCTCGCCAAATTACATGACGCCACAGCGACCTCAGCTGTTGAGGGATTTAGCGCAGCACTCAACCGAATGCCACTAGCCGCACGCAAGAGCATGACGTATGACCAAGGCCGAGAAATGGCTAAGCATGCACAGATTACCCAAGCAACGGGTGTTGCAATCTACTTTTGTGACCCTCACAGCCCATGGCAACGCGGTAGCAATGAAAACATCAATGGCTTGATACGGCAGTATTTACCGAAAGGGACGGATCTGTCGCACCACACCCAAGAGGAACTTGATGCCATTGCATTACAGCTGAATATGCGGCCTCGAAAGCGCTTTGACTTCAGGTGCCCAGTTGAAGTGCTGGGCGAAATATTGGCGAAACACCAAGAAAGCCCACCAGCCATTCATTAAGTAGCGTTGCACTCAGAGACTGCATCCACCCACTCATCAAGAACGCTACAAGCAATTGCTTCGGCAGGATGATGACGACTTAATGCGCAGGCTCTTTTACTGCCGAGGTGGGCATAGCCAATTGGTATTGCTAGCGTGTTTGTTATCTGAAGATCCCGTATTCAAGAAGTTATTGGGTAACTTAAACATCGAGGCAATAGAGTCCGCTTTATTTGTGCTTAAAAAGCCATATTCTGCCAAGAATTTGGACGAGAGTGATATCGAACTTGGAGACTCACGCTTTTGGTATCGACGCGGGACAGTCGTAAATGGATTTCTCGAAAAACTTTGGCAAGTTGCTTGGGCGCCGGTTCAAGAAACAAAGCAGATAGCAGTAGATTTTCGCCGACGGCCAGAGAAGCAAGAGCTGCTGTACTTGTTTGTTCCCAATAATCAAAGCCTTAAAAAACTGGGCGAAGAAGTAGGCACTCCCGAGCGCTTCTTCCGCTATGCAGAGGCAGCCTATATTGGCGATTTATTGGAAGAAGTTCGCATTACTGTTAAGAAGTCAAAGGGGCACGGAGGGGACGTCGAATTCAAGCAGCTATCCGAAGGTGAGCTGCAAATGCTCACCGTACTCGGCCTGATGCGCATCACTCGTGAAGACCACTGTTTGTTCTTATTAGACGAGCCTGACACCCACTTAAATCCTATCTGGAAGCTACGCTACTTCGACGATATTGAAGGCGTTCTAAGCTCAGAAAAAGATTCTTTGGTACAAGGCGAATCGCAAATCCTGATCACCACGCACGACCCCATGATGGTAGGAAGCCTGAAACGCGAACAGGTGCATATTTTGCGAAAACACGGTGATTGCTCCATTGTTGAATCTCCTGACGTGCATCCACAGGGAATGGGTGTTACCGGCCTGCTGAAAAGTGAGTTGTTTGGTTTATCTTCCACACTGGACATCGAAACCGAACGCCGCCTGTTTCGTCGTAATGAACTGTTTGTAAAATCGCCACGTACTGCTGATGACGATGCCGAGTTATCACGGCTTTCTGCCGAGCTGGCCGATCTTGGTTTTTCTACTGCTGATTTCCGTGACCCAGACTACGCACTTTTCGTGCGTAAAATGGCGCAGCATCGCAAATTCCGAAAACCGGTGTTAACGCCAGAGGAGCAAGCCGAACAAGATCGCATCGCCGGTGAAATCATCAGTGAAATTCTGCGTGAGGAGGACGGCGAATGATTTTTATCGATCTTGAGCACAAAAAGCCGACTGATACGGACATTCCCAACTGGGTGCCCTGGACACAAGCGCAATGGGAAGCTTGGTTGGCCAAATCCAATCAGCTCGTTAATGACATGGCCGCACTAGAAGCGGCTGGCAAGTATAATGAACGTAATGCATTGATTGACGAAAACCGCGCCCACTGGGGAGCGCTGAAAGAATGGTTATTAGCCCTTTCTGGCCGTAAGTGCTGGTTCTCTGAAGTCCGCGAGCTGTATTCGCATTACGATGTTGAACACTTTCGACCAAAGAAGGAAGCCAAAGCCTTGGATGGCACCAACCGTGACGGTTATTGGTGGTTGGCTTTTGATTACATGAATTTTCGTGCATGCGGCAATGTGGGCAATCGTAAAAAAGGGGGCTGGTTCCCTTTGCAGCAAGGATCTTTGATTTCAACTTACTCGGCACCCTGCGAAGAATCCGAAGCACGTTATTTGATTGACCCCATCGATGACTATGATGTTTCACTCATTGCCTTTGACGAAGAAGGTAAAGTTGTGCCAGCCCCCGGTACATCAGCGTGGGAACAGCAGCGGGTAGAACAAACTGTGAAGCGGCTCAAACTTAACGAACATGTAACACTGGCAGAAGAGCGTCGTAAGGTATGGCAGAAAGTCGATGGCCTAATAGAAGATTTCCAAAGGGCTAAAACACGCTGCGCCACAGGAAATAACCCGGCCGCTAAAGAGAAACTAAAAGCGGTGCGTTATGGCATTCGTGAAATGACCAGCCCAACAGCAGAGTTGTCTTCGGTTGCTCGTTGGTGCGTGCTAATGCGCAGCGACCCTCAACTATCCATGCTGGTAGGGTAAGGGCTATGACTAAAGCCCTTAGCAAACTCAATTAGCTGCTGCATCAACCACTGTTGAAAACGAACGCATCGAGCACAAAGCTTGCTGGAACCCAGGTGCGATTATCCGTATCCGATGTGCCTTCGCTAACCAGTTCGCAAATCTTGACAGCTGTTAGGTAGAGTGATGATCGGTCAAGATCGCGATGTCAGAGCTTTTGCTCACGGCGTCTATCACACATTAAAGGCTTCTTGCTTCATGGTTTGCTCTGCTCGGCTGATCCCTAATCGCTGTGCAATCAATTGCCACTGTTTCACTGCATTTAAAACCTCATCGTAAATTTGCATTGCCTCGGTTTGAGTTAGCCTGAAGAAATCTTGCACTTCAAAGGCAAGCTGGTAGTCAAGCGCGTTGTCAGTATCGGTAATATTCAGGTGAAGGCCTAGCTTTCCAACAATGGGGTTTAAATCGTAAGCAGGTGATAGCTTCCAGCCATTGTTAGTTAACAGAAAACCGTGATTACGCAAGTGATCATCTGTATTCGATACGGCAATGTTAAACACTATCCGTCGCCATAATTGGGCAAGATCAGCTTTTGTTTGTGCCCCCTGATTAGAGAGAAATTCTGCGATTTCAAGATAACTAGCACCGTGCGAATGCTCACCATCATAGTACTGGAGCTGCGTCATTGCGGATGAAAAATGTAGCCGTTTGTCATTCACCCGATCAAAGCGCTTGGTCAAGAAGGTATGGTGCTGAGTCGAGAATTTTCGGATCTCGCTAGGAAACATCTCAATACCGGCCGTTAAAGCGAGCTCATAACACACCATCTCCCACGCACCGACATCGTAGGTGTCATTTAAATTTGGAAATTTAGCTATCCAAAGGTGATTCTGCTCGTCAGTAACACAGGCTTTTGGGCTTGCACCGCCCAAAGAAGAGCCGGGAGAAATCAACATTTTCAACCACCGGTAGTATTCATCACTATCGATGTTATCGTCTTTTTCAATTTGGATGGCAGCATGCTCTAACTCGCGCAGCGCTGCCATGGGTGGCGCCGCAAATTCGGTATTGTTATCCAGAAAATGAGGTGAGTCTGGTCTTTTAAAGCGAATTCCGCCCATGCGGTAGGAATCATGTACCCCAAGCAAATAATCGAGCTCCGTTAATCGATTACTCGGCCGAATACCTTTGCGATTTTCGATAGCCGCCCTGCGCTGCATCAGAATACGTCCCCAGCGATCTGGCGATGAATCTAAAAATGCACGAAAGTTTTTATCTGCTTCGTCATTGTGAAACTCACCGGCATGCAGAGTCAGCAAGGGGTCAATTTGCAAACAGTAGGGTGATTTTAAAAAAGCTCTGTCATAGGCAAAGCTAAATACGCCGCCACGACTTGAGTCACTATAAGCCAACTGACCAATTAATAATGGTTGCTCAATGGGATGCCAATCTGCATAAACCTCTACCAACTCACGGCTCATTTTGAACCTTCCAGAAGTTTGATGTTTTGCAGTTTGATGCCTAGCTCGTCATGTGCGGCCACTTCAGAGAAGTTACTTTCCATGCCCAACACAGCCATGATTTTCAAATAGGTGCCAATCGCCACACCAGGATCGCCAGCAAATACTTTGTTCACGGTTTTATGATCAAACCCAGTTCGCTCGCAGAGCATTTTTTTGGTCAACCCTCGTCGCTTCATTGCTAGCAACAAATCCTCACCAAAATGAGTGAGAATTTTGCGCTGCTTTGGAAACAGCACGCTGTGTAAGTTTCGCTTTGCCATACGGTTACCAATAAAGGGACTATATTCCCATTTTTAAAAATATGATGGGAATATAGTTCAACTTTAAAAATTTTCAAATCGTCGCACCAAAAAAAGGACTATGTTCCCATCTTTTACATGATTATGGGAATATAGTCCTAGTTAGAGGCGATACAGCTTTGGTTAAGAGCTTCTTGCAATACCAGTCTCGGAATTGGGTATTTTTACCCGCAGTAGGGTGCGATAGTGCGATCAGCTTAATTCGGGAGACACTGTGTCTCGAATTGGAGAGGTTTGATAGAAGTGGTACATACAGACAGAGTATAAAGCTTACAGGGCTGCTAATTACCCGCCACTGATAGAGAATCCACCCCATGCCCACTCTACGCCACCTCGCCTTAACCTTACTGCTCACTGTACTGGGTGCGCTCCCCATTGCTCAAGCAAACGACATAACATGGCAAGCTCTCCAAGAAGGCGGCTTGGTGATTCTCATGCGCCACTCCCTGGCCCCTGGCATTGGTGATCCGCCGGGTTTTGATATTTCCCGATGTGATACCCAGCGCAATCTCTCTGCCCAGGGTCGCGCCCATGCGCAAGCCGCGGGTCGTGAATTTCGTGCGCGGGATATTCCCATTACGGCAGTGTATTCATCGCGCTGGTGCCGGGCGCTGGATACCGCTGAGCTGATGGCGCTGGGACCTATAACATCTACCCCCTGGCTGGATTCGTTCTTTCGTGGGCGCGGAGATCAGGCGTCCATCACCCAAACGGCTCAAGAGCAGATCGCTGCCTGGCAGGGGTCGGGCAATTTGTTGTTGGTCACTCATCAGGTGAACATCACGGCGCTGGTGGGCGGCGGTGTGGGCTCAGGTGAGATGATCGTGGTGCGTCCAACGGGTGATTCGTTTCAGGTCGTGGGGCGATTTAAGCATTAATAGCCAATAAATTCGCGTCTTAACCGCAGGAGCCGTTATAAAGTACAAAAGCGATAAGTGTAGGAGACCTGAATGAAAGCCGTTGTTTTTGAGCAATTTTCCGCCCCACCCCAGATCCAGCAACTGCCTGATCCTACCCCTGAGCCGCACGGTGTTGTGGTGGAAGTCATGGCGACCGGCGTTTGCCGCAGCGACTGGCATGGCTGGGTGGGGCATGACACCGATATTCAACTTCCCCATGTGCCGGGGCATGAGCTTTCCGGTGTGGTCGAAGCCGTCGGTAAAGACGTCAAAAAGTGGCGTATTGGTGACCGTGTCACGGTGCCCTTCGTTGGCGGTTGCGGCACTTGCCCTGAGTGCCACTCGGGCAACCATCAGGTTTGCGATAGCCAGTTTCAGCCCGGTTTCACGCATTGGGGCTCCTTTGCCGAGTACGTGGCTATTCACTACGCCGACGTTAATTTGGTCGCGCTGCCAGAGACGCTCGACTTTGCAACGGCGGCTAGCTTGGGTTGCCGTTTCGTCACTTCGTTTCGGGCAGTGGTGGATCAGGGCCAAACATCGGCAGGCCAGTGGGTGGCTGTCCACGGCTGTGGTGGTGTAGGTCTATCGGCGGTGATGATTGCCAATGCGATTGGCGCTAACGTTGTCGCCGTCGATATTTCGGAAGAGGCGCTTACTCTTGCCCGCCAATTGGGCGCTACTGCCACCGTGAATGCCGCTAAGGTACCCAATGTGGTCGAAGCGGTTACGGAAATAACCCGGGGAGGCGCTCACGTGTCTCTGGATGCGCTAGGGCACCCGACGACCTGCTTTAACTCCATCAGCAACCTGCGTAAACGTGGTAAGCATATTCAGGTCGGGTTAATGTTGGCCGAGAACAGCACGCCCGCTATTCCCATGAGCAAGGTGATCGCCAATGAACTTGAGATACTGGGTAGCCATGGCATGCAGGCGCATCGCTATGGCGCCATGCTGGCGATGATCGAGTCGGGAAAGCTGGCGCCTGAAAAACTAATCGGCAAACGAATCAATCTTGAGCAGTCGATTGATGCGCTGATGAACATGGATAAGTTCGAAGGGGCGGCTGGTGTAACGGTGGTGACCGAGTTTTGAGGAAAACGCTGAGACGTTTAATAACAATTTCCTTCAATGAAACGGGGCAAATTATTCGCTCCTCATCGGCGCGTTGAGGTTTTACGCTGGTTCATATTGATAAGGAGTCACTTATGCCATTAGACACACCTCAGTCAGCGCGTCGCGTTATCGCCCAGCATTCGGCCCAGCGTGACGATATTGGTGATCTGGTTACTCGGCGGCCGCTGCCGGGGCCACAGCTTGAACAGCTCGATCCGTTTCTGTTTCTAAACCATCACGGCCCGCAGACGTATCCGGCCAATAACCGTGGTCTGCCGTTCGGCCCGCACCCGCATCGTGGGTTTGAAACGGTCACCTTTATTTTGGAAGGCTCGCTGGCCCATGCCGATAGCGCCAAGCATCAAAGCGTGATCAATGCGGGCGGTGTGCAGTGGATGACCGCGGGCAGTGGGATTGTGCATGCGGAAATTTCGCCGCCCGAGTTTTTGCGCGAGGGAGGACCGCTGGAAATTCTGCAGCTATGGATCAACCTGCCGTCACGCTTGAAAATGTCAGAGCCGCGTTATGTGGGGTTGCAACAGGTGGACATCCCCGCTATCGCGTTGCCGGGTGGCGGTGAGCTGAACTTGATCGCCGGAGAGTGGCAGGGCAGCGTCGGCCCTATCGACTCGCTGACCGAGGTGTTTATGTCGACGCTAAGGCTGCCTTCAGGTAGTCAGGAACAATTGCCCGTAGCACCTGGGCGGCAAGTGTTTCTCTACGTGGTGGATGGGGACGTTGAGGTGGGCGGTGAGCCGGTGCAGCCTCACCATCTGATCGAAGTAGACCGCGATGGCGATAGCGTTGTTATCGAAGCCAGCAGCGATGCGCGACTGCTGTTTGGCCATGGCGAGGTGATTGATGAGCCCGTCTACTCCCACGGCCCCTTCGTGATGAATACCCGCGAAGAGATTGTCCAGGCGGTCGACGATTACCAGAACGGTAAATTTGGCGGCCTGGATGCTTAGGGTTTAAAGCGGCTCGCCGCGATAGTAGTGCCATAGAAACAGCGAACCCACGCTTCGCCAGGGCGCCCAGTGTTCGACTAGCTGGCGCGCCTGTTTGGGCGTGGGCTTGTCGTCCATGCCTTTTAGGCGGCCAAGCGCTACCCGCAGGGCAAGATCATCGGCGGGGAAGACATCCGGGCGTTTGAGCGAGAACATCAGGTAGATCTCGGCACTCCAGCGGCCAAAACCGCGTAGTTCGGTAATCGCAGCAATCACTTCCTCATCACTCAGGTGCTCAAGCCCATCGGCGCTAAAAGTGCCTGCAAGTTCCGCTTCAGCCAGCCCTTTGGCGTACTCGATCTTACGCCAGGAGAGCCCCGCATCACGTAGTGCTTGGCCCTCCACGTCCATCACTGCCTTGGCGTGCAGCTCGGGCAGCAGTGTATTGACGCGGCCCATGATGGCGCGGGCTGCTTCGGTGGATAGCTGTTGGCTGATGATCGTACTGAAAAACGTCGCAAAGCCTTGGTCGCGCTGGCGTGGGCCAGGAGGCCCGACCAATGGGTAGGCGCGGGCAATATCTGGGTCGGCCTGAGCTAACGCTTGCATGGCTTGTTCAATGGTTTCGGGCGTCATCATTGCCTCACGCGTCTAGTAAAAGCCTCACACTAGCAAAGCGAGCGTAGAAGGGGGAAACCTCGGCGCTTATCTTCTTCGCGAGCTAACTTTTTGAAGGTTGTGTATTTCTACTTTCGTCTAATCCTGCGATCATTTAACGCTAATCGAGATACCAACAAAGCGGTATCCCAAGGAGATAAGCATGCAGGACTCGACAGCATCGTCGTCTCAAGGGCTGGCGCGTAATCCGCGCTTGGCCGAATTTGTGTTGGCGCTGGGTGGCTTTGGAATCGGCACCAGCGAGTTCGTCATTATGGGCTTGATGAACCGCGTGGCGGGCGATTTAGCCGTGACCGTGCCCCAGGTGGGCTATGCAATCAGTAGCTACGCACTGGGTGTGGTGGTCGGCGCGCCGCTGATTTCGGCGCTGGCTGCACGGGCGCCCAGGCGGCTTCTGTTGATTGTACTGATGCTGGTATTTGCCGTGGGCAATATCGCCAGTGCCATGGCGCCGGGTTTTTGGTCATTCGTCGGCCTGCGCTTTCTCGCAGGCCTACCGCATGGGGCCTATTTTGGCATTGCAGCGCTGGTGGCGGCGGGGGCGGTGCCGGTCGATCAGCGGGCGCGGGCTATCTCGCGGGTGATGATGGGCTTAACGGTGGCGATTTTGATTGGGGCGCCGCTGGGCACGTGGACAGGAAATCTGTTTGGCTGGCAGATCGCGTTTGTAGGCGTTGGTGGCATTGCGCTGCTAACGGCGCTGTTGATCAGACTTTATGTGCCGATTCAGCCAGTTGATACGTTTGCGAGCCCACTGCGTGAACTCTCCGCATTATTAAAACAGCGTGTATTAGTCGCGTTAGCTCTCGCCTGCATTGGCTGCGGCGGTATGTTTGCCATCTTTAGCTATGTGATGCCGACGTTAACCCAGCAGGCGGGCATGAGTGAAGCGCTGGGGCCGTTGGTGCTGGTCATTTTTGGCTTGGGCTCCATTGCCGGTAATTTAATCGGCGGGCGTATGGCAGATAAAAACCTGATGCGTGCGATCCCGATCATTCTGCTGTGGTGTGGGGTGGTTCAGGGGTTGTTTTACTTCGCGGCGAATAATGTTTGGACGGGACTACTGTTTGTTGGCCTGGTGGGTACCAGCATGGCGCTGGCACCTTCGTTGCAAACCCGCTTAATGGATGTGGCTGAAGATGCCCAAACCATGGCGGCCTCGTTAAACCACGCGGCCTTTAATGGCGCTAATGCTTTAGGTGCGTGGCTGGCGGGGTTGGCGATCAGCGCTGGTTTTAGCTGGTCAAGCACCGGCTTAGTCGGTGCTGGATTAGCGTTCTGCGGGTTGGTCATTTTTGCGTGTGGGCGCTGGCTGGAACAACGCACCTATGGCGCCGTGGCCCAGCGTGTCTAGCGTTGGCTAATTATGCATAAACTTTGCATAGTTATCGAACAGTGATAATTAATATGGCAAAGACGGCGAATCCTCTCTAAGGTGTAAAAGCAGCAACCCATAAGGAGATGAGTATGCATACTCAGGTATTTAAAACGACACGCATAGTGACTCTAGGCGCAGTGGTAGCGTTGACTATCGGCTTGGCAGGCTGCGGTACCTCTACCGGCGAGCGGGCTGCTAGTGGTGCTGGCGTAGGCGCGGCCGTGGGGGCTGGTGCGGCGGCAGCTACAGGCGGTAGCATGACGCAAGGGGCTGTCATTGGCGGTGGTATTGGCGCCGCTACCGGTGCAGCCACGGATGAAGATGACATCAACCTTGAATAAGTAATGGTTGATCTCTTAGCGACACAGTCTAAATCCGCGCATGCCCATGTGAAAGTGATCGGCATGCGCGGCGTTGTAGTCAGGCCCTAATACGTTGCCGAAGGTTTCGCAGGCACCGTCTCGTGCGGCGCGTAAAAACTCCCCCGTTGCACCTTCATCATCCCAGTGGTTGATCAGCGAAATGTGCTGGCCACTCTCAAACTGAAACCCCACCACATCCAGCGCTTCGGCGGTGGCGTGTTCGCTGCGCCTGCCCGTTTCACGGCCATAAACGTTACGACAAGCAAAGCTACCCACATGGTTAACCTGACTCACCCGGCTGCCCATAATTTCCTCGGCGGCAGGCTGTAACGCGTGGCGTTCATACATCACCCACGCCAGCGCCATGGGGCAGGACGCCACGAAGCTTCGGTTAAACGCGACATCGCTTGACTGCATGCGCACGATATTGGAAAGCGGGCAGCTTGCTGTGGGGGTGTAATCGGCCAGCGGCGTGTAGCGCAGCTTGCCTTCGGGCACCGTATCTAACGCCGCTAAACAGCCGGCACGGTCATCGGCCAAGCGGCTTAGCTTTAGTTGAGTGACCGGCGTGATGGGGTCGTCGATATGTAGCGGAGCCCAGGGCGCCCAGTGGCGGGGAATCTCAATAATGCCTTTTTGCAGGGCTACACCCAGTGCAATCAGGCCTAAAATAAATAGCGTACTGCGCATGCTTACCTCCCTGTATGTCGCTGCCAACGCTACAGTCGCAGCGATGGGTGTGCGATACTGCGCAGCCTTACTGCTCTGCTGCAGTCGCTTTACTGTTCTTTGCTACTTATTTTCGCTACTTATTTTGCCAACTGAGGGGAACGCGCTTCATGTCCCAAGGTACGCTTTTTATCGTTTCTGCTCCGTCGGGTGCTGGCAAGACTAGCTTGGTGCGCGAGCTAATTGAAAGCCTGGATGGGATTCAGGTGTCGGTCTCGCATACCACACGTGCCAAGCGCGAGGGTGAAGTGAATGGTGTGAACTATCATTTTACCGACGTGGCTGAGTTTGAAGCGATGATCGCGCGCGGCGAGTTTTTTGAGTATGCCAACGTCTTTGATAATTACTACGGTACTTCGCGGAAGGCGGTCGAGGTATTACTGGCAGCTGGGCAGGACGTTATTCTGGAGATCGACTGGCAGGGCGCCCAGCAAGTGCGTGAGCAAATGCCTGATGCGGTGTCGATTTTTATACTTCCCCCTTCACGCGAAGAGTTAGAGCGGCGCCTGGCTAGCCGCGGCACCGATGAGCATGCCGTGATTGCCCGGCGTATGCGCGATGCAATAAGCGAAATGTCCCATTACCACGAATATGATTACTTGGTAGTGAATGATGACTTCACCACGGCGCTGCAAGAGTTACAATCATTAGTCATCAGCCGACGTTTAAGCCGCCCGGTAATGTGTGAGCGCCATGCGCCACTGTTAGCTGCGCTCTTGTCACAGGCGCCTACGGTCGAGTAATCTATCAGGTTCTACTACTTTCTATTGCGTTGCACTATTTTTGTCGCACCATTTTTTTCACTGGGTCGGCGCCGTTCTCTACGGTGTCGGCCCGGTTCCGTCATAACAGGAAGGCTCCCATGGCTCGCGTAACCGTTGAAGATTGTCTTGAAAATGTTGAAAACCGTTTCAAGCTGGTGATGATTTCCACCCAGCGCGCTCGCCAGCTGGCGCGTGGCTCCCGCGATGCGCTGCTGCCATGGGAAAATGACAAGCCCACGGTCATGGCGCTGCGTGAAATTGCCGCAGGCCTGGTTGATCACACGGTACTGGACGAGCCAGTTGAAGCCGCTGTGCGTCCGCGCCCAGCCATGGCGCCTACTCATATCGACGACTAACGTTGCAACGAACCGATAGAGGCGCGGTAGATGTTCACCATTGATGACCTGGCCGATCGACTCGGCGGCTATTTACCCCCGGATGAAATCCAGCAGGTCAAACGTGCCTTTTATTATGCTGAGCAGGCCCACGACGGCCAGCGGCGGCGTTCCGGCGAGCCTTACGTTACCCACCCGCTGGCGGTAGCGAATATTCTTGCCAATATGCACATGGACCATCAAAGCCTGATGGCCGCCATGCTGCATGACGTTATCGAAGATACCGGCGTTTCCAAAAAGGCCCTGGAGGCTCAGTTTGGCAAACCGGTAGCAGAACTGGTCGATGGGGTATCCAAACTTACCCAGATCACCTTTGAAGACAAAGCGGTTGCCCAAGCGGAAAATTTCCAGAAGATGGTGCTGGCGATGTCGCGGGATATCCGCGTCATCATCGTTAAGCTGGCCGACCGGCTGCATAACATGCGCACCCTGGGCGCCTTGCGCCCTGATAAAAAGCGCCGCATTGCCCGTGAAACACTGGAAATTTATGCCCGCATTGCCGGGCGGCTGGGCATCAACACTATTCGTGTTGAGCTTGAGGATCTCTCTTTTCAAGCGATTCACCCGATGCGCGCCGAGCGCATCAAGCGTGCGGTGGCTAAAGCGCGTGGGCATCGGCGCAGCGCGATGCGTGAAATCCAGTCATCGCTGCAAAAAAGCCTGGATGAAGATGGCCTGAACGGCACAGTGATTGGGCGGCAAAAACATCTACTGTCGATCTACAAGAAGATGCGCGACCAGCGTAAGCCCTTCGCCGAAATTATGGATGTGTTTGGATTTCGCATCATTACCGAAGATGTGGCCAGCTGTTACCGAATTTTAGGCGTGGTGCATAACCTCTATAAGCCGGTACCGGGGCGCTTTAAAGACTATATTGCGATTCCCAAAGCGAACGGCTACCAGAGCCTGCATACCACCTTGTTTGGTTCTCGCGGTATGCCTATTGAGGTACAGATACGTACCCGTGAGATGGAAGCGATGGCCAATAACGGTATTGCCGCTCACTGGCTTTACAAGGCAGGGCAAACGTCGCACCCGATTGCCGAAGGCAGCCACGCTCGTGCTCGTGCCTGGGTGAAAGGATTGCTGGAGATGCAGCGCCACGCAGGTGATTCGCTAGAGTTTATCGAGCACGTTAAAAACGACCTGTTCCCCGATGATATCTACGTGTTTACCCCCAAAGGCGACATCATGGAGCTGCCGCAAGGCGCGACCGTGATCGACTTCGCCTATACCGTACACACAGATATTGGCAATAACTGTATTGCTTGCCGGATTGACCGTCACTTGGCACCGCTATCGACACGCTTAGAGAGCGGCCAGACGTTGGAAATTATTACCGCCCCTGGTGCGCGCCCGAACCTTGCCTGGCTTAACTTTGTGACCACCGCCAAGGCGCGCTCGGCTATCCGCCATGCGCTGAAATACCAGCAACAGACCGAAGCCGTCATGCTGGGTCGGCGCTTGCTCAATAAAGCCCTGGCGCCGTTTGATACCAGCCTGGAAGAGCTGGATGAAAGCGCCATTAAACGTGCCTTTAAAGAGTTGGATGTCTCTTCAGAAGAGTCTCTATTGGAATCGCTGGGGCTAGGCAATCGTATGACTCACGTGGTGGCACGGCGCCTAGTGGATGCCGCCCACGGTGATGATACTTATGAGCATCCCGCGGGAATTGAAGGCAGCAAAGCCGTGGTGATCAGCGGTAGTGAAGGCATGGTGACTAACTTTGCGCGCTGCTGCCACCCGCTACCGGGCGACCCTGTGGTGGGCCACCTTTCTACCGGCAAAGGCTTGGTCGTTCACCGCGCCGAATGTAAAAACGTTGCGGATAAAAACGACCCCGATAAGCTCTTCGCGCTGGAATGGTCGGATACGATCGATGAGGACTTCCCGGTCGCACTGCGTATCGAAATTGAGAGCCGCCGAGGGCTGGTCGCAGAACTGGCCGGGCTGGTCACCGACGCCGATGCCAATATCGAGCGTATCGGCATTGAAGAGCGCGATGCCCGCCTATCCACCGTCAATTTGACGCTGTCGGTAAAAGGACGTGTGCATCTGGCAAGCATTATTAAACGCATCCGAAATCTACCCAACGTTAGCAAAATTACCCGACTCGCCAACTAATACGCCTATAACGACATGCTGATGGTATATCGGTAGTGTTCACTATTGGCTGAGTCGGTAGGGCCTAATTCGAACTACTTATTACCCACTGAAGGAGCGAGACATCGCATGAGCAATAAGGCTGTTATCAACACCAGCAAAGCCCCCGCTGCTATTGGCCCTTACTCCCAGGCTATTAAAGCGGGTAACACGGTTTATCTCTCTGGCCAAATCCCGCTCGATCCCGCGACCATGGCGATTGTGTCTGAGGATTTTGAAGCTCAGGCACGCCAGGTCTTCACCAATCTACAAGCAGTGTGTGAAGAAGCGGCGGGCTCGTTGAGCGATATCGTGAAGCTGAATCTGTATCTGGTCGACTTGGATAACTTTGCGATTGTTAACCAAGTCATGGAAGAGTTCTTCACCGCGCCTTTCCCCGCCCGCGCCGCTGTTGGCGTGAAAGCGCTGCCCAAAAGCAGCCAGGTGGAAGCGGAAGCGGTGATGGTGATTGGCGATTAACCTAATCCGTTAGACCTTGTTCAGCTCTAGGAAGCCGCCCTCTTTGAGCACCTGTGCATAACCTTCGCGGTAGCTGGGGAAGCGGAACTGATAACCAGTGTTCAAGATGCGCTGGTTATCGCAACGCTTGCTGGTACGGCGGCGCAAAGGGGACTGCATGGTCTCGGTTGCTTCTACTTTCAACTGCTTGGCAAGCCATATCATCACGTTATGCATGGTGACCGGCTCGCAGTCGCTGCCCAGGTAGATATCGGCTAGCGTTTCACCGCTCTCCTGATAGCGAATCAGGTGGGCGATAATGCCGGTACAGTCGTCACGGTGAATGCGGTTGGAGTAAACCACGGGGGTGATCGCCGCCACGCGTCCTTCAGCTACCTGATGAATGAGACGATCGCGTCCTGGGCCGTAAATGCCGGAAAAGCGAACGACCGTGCCGGGCAGTGAATGGTTGATGAGTGCCTGCTCGGCTTCGCACATTAGCGTGCCAGAGAAGCTGGTCGAATCGGCGGGGCTCTCTTCGTTAACGACTTCGCCTTCCTGCTGGCCATGTACGCTGGTCGAAGAGACGAAGAATACCCGACGCGGCGGCGCTTTGTGCTGCTCCATCACACTCAGAACGCGCTTTAACCCTTCTGGGTAGGCGGTTTGATAGGCACTCTCTTCGAAACGGTCAGCGCTGACGGTATAAACCACATAGTCGGCGTGAGGAAGAATTTTGGCATCGGCATCTTCGAGGTCGTTTAAATCCAGCTTCAGCGGTTTAATGCCGGTGCCTTTTAAGGCCTCGACGTTGCGCCGCATCCCAATCACTTGGTGCCCTTCCTCAAGCAACTCGCGCCCAAGGTTGATCCCAATATCGCCACAGCCGATAATCAGTACGGTTAGCTTCACCGTGCTCACTCCTCTTGATTAATATTCCCTATTAGATGCAAAGTCTCTACCAACGTTGACATTGAACTGTGTCATTGTCGGGTGAGAAAACCGTCGGCAGAGCTTGCTTGTCCTTTACCATCCCGCTGACTGCTATGATGCTAGGTTTTTCGTACAACACTATTTTCGTACAACACTATTTTCGTACAAACACTGTTTTCGTACATACCCTAGTCACAAGCTGCTACGAGAGGATGCCACTGGCACCGCTATGACTTTAACAGAACTTCGCTACATCGTAACCCTCGCCCAGGAGCGCCATTTTGGACGCGCGGCAGAACGCTGCCACGTTTCACAGCCCACACTCTCCGTGGCGGTGAAAAAGCTGGAGGAGGAGCTTGAAACGCCGCTATTTGAGCGCTCTAAGTCCACCGTACAAGTTACCCCGCTGGGTGAAAAGATCGTTGCTCAGGCGCAGCGTGTGCTGGAACAGAGCACGCTGATTTTCGAGCTGGCCAGTAGCGGCAAAGACCAGTTGGCCAACCCGCTGCGCATTGGCGCGATTTATACGATCGGGCCCTACCTGTTTCCTCATCTGGTCCCTGCGCTGGCAAATGCGGCCCCGCAGATGCCGCTGTATATTGAAGAAGGCATGACTGGCACGCTGCGCGCCAAACTCAGAAGCGGTGAGCTGGATGTCATCATTGTGGCACTGCCGTTTACAGAAACCGATGTAGTGACAAAGGCCATCTACGAGGAAGACTTTGAGGTATTGATGCCCGCCAATCACCCTTGGGTGTCGCGCGAAGCGATCAATAAAGAGGATTTACTCGAAGAGCGCCTGCTATTGCTCGGTGAAGGTCACTGCTTCCGCGATCAGATTCTGGAAGCCTGCCCGGCGATTACCCAAAAGCTCAACAGTCCTAACAACACGCTGATTGCGGAAGGGGGCTCGCTGGAAACCATTCGCCATATGGTCGCTTCCCGGCTGGGGATTACCGTTCTACCGCAGTCGGCGTTGGGCACTAATCAGTATGAAAACGCCCTACTGGTCAGTCGGCCGTTTGTGGCGCCAGCACCGTCGCGCACCGTGGCGATTGCCTGGCGAGCGAGCTTTCCACGCCCTAAAGCCATTGAGGCGTTGATTCAGGCGATCAGCCACTGCCAGCAGCCTACTCAGGCCGTGAAAAGCACCCCATGAGCGATCTCTCCGCGCCCATCACCGCGCTGAAAGGCGTGGGCGAAGCGTTAGCGCTGAAGCTTGGCCGGCTGGGGATTGAGCGGGTCAGCGATCTACTGTTTCACCTGCCGCTGCGCTATCAGGACCGTACGCGGCTGACGCCGATTGGCCTGCTGCGGGCAGGGCAGGAGGCGGTGATCGAAGGCGAAGTGACCGCCTGCGATGTGGTTAAAGGTCGCCGCCGCAGCCTGTTGGTACGCCTGCGTGATGCCAGCGGTATTCTGAGCCTGCGCTTTTTTCACTTTTCGCCTGCCCAGCAGCAACAGCTACGCCCTGGTGCGACGGTACGCGCCTTTGGTGAAGCGCGGGCCGGGGCAACCGGTTTAGAGATATATCACCCCGAATACCGCCTCAGTGGTGGCAGTGAAACGCCGGTCGATGAGTATTTCACACCCATTTACCCCACCACGGAAGGCTTGAACCAACCGCGGCTGCGCGCTCTGGCTCAACAGGCGCTTGGGCTTCTCGACAGTGCCCCCGAGGCCTTGCCCGATGTCATTCCCGATACGCTGCTTCAGCGCTTTCAACTGCCGGGCTTGCACGCCAGCCTGCACCTGCTACATCAGCCACCGCCCGATGTGAACATCGAGCAACTCACCAGCGGCCAGCACCCGGCCACGCGGCGTTTAGCGCTGGAAGAGCTGCTTGCTCACCAATTAAGCCTACGCGAGGTGCGCCTGCGCATTCAGGCGGATGGCGCGCCGACGCTGCCCTCCGGGCGCAGCCTACAGGCGCGCTTTCTGGCCCAATTACCGTTTGCGCTGACCGGTGCTCAGCGCCGCGTGCTGGAAGAGATCAGCCACGATTTAAGTCGCCCAGCGCCAATGCTACGGCTGATTCAGGGCGATGTCGGCTCGGGTAAAACCGTGGTCGCCGCCATGGCCGCGCTGAGCGCCCTGGCGGGCAATTGTCAGGCGGCGATTATGGCGCCGACTGAAATCCTCGCCGAACAGCACTACCGCTCGTTTCAAGCCTGGTTTGAGCCGCTGGGCATCGAAGTAGCGTGGCTGGCGGGCAAGCTCAAAGGCAAGGCGCGGCTGGATGCCAAAGCGGCGATTGCCGATGGCCGTGCGCGTATGGTGGTGGGCACTCATGCACTGTTTCAGGACGACGTGCACTTTGAGTGTTTGGGGCTGGCGATTATTGACGAGCAGCACCGCTTTGGCGTGCACCAGCGCCTGGCGTTGCGCGAGAAAGGCGAAGCGGGCGGCCTTACTCCACACCAGCTGATCATGACCGCCACACCGATTCCCCGCACCTTAGCCATGAGTGCCTATGCAGATCTCGATGTTTCGGTGATCGACGAGCTACCTCCCGGCCGTACCCCGGTGAAAACCGTGGTGGTGCCCGATGAGCGTCGCCCCGAAGTGGTTGAGCGTATTCGATTGGCCTGTAGCGAAGGCCGTCAGGCCTATTGGGTGTGCACGCTGATTGATGAGTCCGACGTGCTGCAGTGTCAGGCCGCCGAAGTTACCCGTGATGAGCTAACGGAGGCGCTGCCTGAGTTGGCGGTGGGCTTGGTGCATGGACGGATGAAATCAAGCGAGAAAGCCGAGGTGATGACTGCCTTCAAAGCGGGGGAGCTGGATCTGCTGGTGGCTACCACGGTTATTGAGGTGGGAGTGGATGTGCCCAATGCCAGCCTGATGATTATCGAAAACCCCGAGCGTCTGGGGCTTTCGCAGCTTCACCAGCTGCGCGGCCGGGTAGGCCGCGGCAGCACGGAAAGCTTCTGTGTGCTGCTCTATCATCCGCCGCTGTCGAAAAGCTCCCGCCAGCGCTTGGCAGTGATGCGCGAAACTACTGACGGCTTCCGCATCGCCGAGAAAGACCTGGAAATCCGCGGCCCCGGCGAAGTACTCGGCACCCGCCAAACCGGCTTGGCACAGATGAAAATTGCCGACCTGGAACGCGATGCCGACCTTCTGGAACGAGTGAGCACCATGGCCCAAACGCTACAGGGCAATCCTGAGATTACCGCCGTGCTGGTACGCCGTTGGTTAGGCGAAGCCGCAGGGCGCTATGGGCAGGTTTAAGCCGCTGTACTGCTGGCGGTGGGCGCTTCGCTTCCCACTAATCGATTTGCCGCCTCGCCTAGCGGGGCGAGCTGCTCTGTAATAAGACGGAGCTGGCTCTGAATAGGGCGATAAAGGGCGACGGCTTTTTCATCCGTAATAGCGGTATTCTGCCCTTCTAATTGGGCTAACAGTTCGGCGGTTTGATCCGTTAGCGCCTCTATCGGCTGGCGTTTATTCAGCTGTTCTGCGATCTGGCCCAACAGCTCTCCAATGCGTTTTGCTACCGGTACCAAAGTGGCGTCGTCTTCATCATCTGCCAACTGATGGCGGTGGGCGCCTAGTGCTGAAAGGTGGCTAAGCAGAGTGTTGGAGAGCACCAGAAAGCGCAGGCCATTGTCTGCGTCCAGTTTACGGTAGTGCCCTGGCTCGTGGAGCATATTGGTGAGTAGCGTGGAGAGTGCCGCGTCTGCGTTATGAGCATTGCGCCGGGCTAGGCGATAGGCCAAGTCATCCTGCTTACCTTCCTCGTACTGATGGATAATCTCTTCCAGGTAGCGGCGGTGGTTATTCAGCGCATTGGCGGCCTCGCGGTAAAGCCTGCGCCCCTGCCAGTCGGGCAAAATAAAAAACACCGCTAAGCCCGCGATTAGCGAGCCAATCAGGGTATCGAATAACCTGGGTAAGATTAGGTCATAGCCGTCGCCCACCTGGTTAAAGCTGCACAGTACCAGTAGCGTGATGGAGGCGGTGGCGACCACGTAGTGTTTTTCGCGGTTGGCGAAGAACGACACCCCAGCGGCCACGGCGATCATGCTCTGTACCAGCGGGTGCGGAAAGAGGCTGATCGACGCCCAGCCCACTACCAAGCCAAGTACCGTGCCCATTATCCGTTGGGACAAAAAACGTCGTGTGGTGGCAAAGTTGGGCCGGCAAACAAAAAGCGTGGTCAGCAGAATCCAAAAGCCCTGCTCGGGGTCGATCCACTGCATCAGCCCATAGCCGGTCGTGAGGGCAATGGAGAGCCGCACTGCATGGCGAAAAGTGGGGGAGCCGAGAGTAAAGTTTAGGCGCACCCGCTTCCACGCTTCCAATACGCTGGAGGGCGAGCGGTCATACAGTGAGCTATCGCGACGATCATCGCTGACACCCGGGTTATGGGCACTGGCGAGCTGGTTTTCCAACGTGGCCAAGTTCTCTGCTAGCGCACTTAATGGATAAAGCAGCGGGCGCCACTCGGGCTTACCTCGGTCGCGTAAGTTCTCTATGGAAGCGTGTAAATCGGCCAGCGCCTCTTCACTCTGCTGATGGTCAAACGGCCGGTTGAGCAGCAGCGATTTCGCCAGTTGACGGCAGGAACGCCCCTGCTGATCCAGCAGCCGCTGGCAGCGAAACAGCACATCGTGGTGGAAAAAAGCCTTGCTGAGCGCGCTGTAGGGGTAGTGGGTGGAGCTAGCCCTTTCGTGAATATCCTGGGCAATAAAGTAAATACGCAGGTAGCGGTTGAGCTTGCGGTCACCGCGCTGGCCTTCGAGCCGCCTAAAAATCATCTCTTTGGCTTGATTAAGGGCATCGACGACTTTGCCATTTTGGCGCGCTAGCGCTACCCGGCGGGCTTCCACGTCTACACCGCGTACCGGCTCAAACAGCGCCGATTTCAGAATTAAAAACTCGCCCAGCGCTTTGTACACCCGCGCCATACTCTGCTTAACCGGCTGGCGCGAAAATAGCGCGCACCACACGATTGAAATTAATCCGTACCAGACGGCCCCTGCCAACAGCAGCAGTTGGCGTGCGGCCACGTCTTCATCTACCCCGCCGTGCTGCTCAATATTGATCATCGAGTAAATCGACAGGATTAGCGTGCCGGAGGCAATGGTGGCGTAACGCTGCCCAATGGCGCCGAGCATAATGAGGATAAACGTCGAAACGCCCAGGCCAACCACAAACAGCCACGGCCAGGGAAACAGCCACTGCACGATAAAAGACGCCGACGTAAAACACACCAGCGTGACCAGCAGGGCTTGAAAACGGCCTTGCCAGCTGTCGTCAGTTTCAGACAGCGCGCAGGCGATAATGCCCAGAAACAATGGAATAACTAGCGCCACATCGCCCATTAAACCGCTAAATAGCAATGCCCCGCTGAACGCTATAAAAACGCGCAGGCTGTAAGCGAATTTATCCAGCGCCCAAAGGCGCCGCAGCGGCAAAAAAATGGGCATAGAGGCTCTTATAAGGGGCGTTAGACTTTAGTATAAATGCGTAGGCGTTAGATGTCGCTACTCAGCACTCAACGTTTGAGTGTTCTAAAAAATAGCGCACTAAAGCCCTATGATTGAAACGGTAACCTTTCGATACTCGGAGCGACACTAAAAAAAACAGGAACACTCCAATGGATCTCAAGCTACTGCTGGACTGGCGTCTGCACCTGACGGTGATCGTGACGTCGATGTTTGCCGAGTGGATAGGCATTGTGCGCATTCCGCTCGGCCCGGGAACACTACTGTTATTACCTCTGCTTTACGCCTTTATCATTGGCGTGATTTTCAATCCCCACCTTTTCTCGGCAATGGGCAAGGTCATTCCCAAGCCGGTCAGCAATGCGGCTGGCCCGATTATTCTCATCGCCATCCTGCCGTTTATCGCCAAATTCGGTTCTACCATTGGCCCAGCGATCGAGCAGATCATCGCTGCAGGCCCTGCGCTGATTCTCCAAGAGTTAGGCAATCTGGGCACCATGCTGATAGCGCTACCCTTTGCAGTATTAGTCCTCAAAATGGGGCGTGAAGCGATCGGTGCCACTTACTCTATCGCCCGTGAGCCCAATATTGCCATTATTTCAGATCGCTACGGCCTCAGAAGCCCTGAAGGCATCGGTATCATGGGCGTGTACGTGGTGGGCACCATGTTCGGTACGCTCTATTTCGCCTTAATGGCGGGGTATATCGCCTCGCTGGATATTCTCGATATTCGTGCTCTGGCCATGGCCTGCGGGGTGGGCAGTGGCAGTATGGTGGCGGCGTGTTCGGCCGCATTAGCTGAAGCGGTACCAGCATCCAAAGACGAACTACTCGCCTTTGCCGGGGCAAGCAACCTGCTTACCTACGCCACCGGTCTGTATATATCGCTATTTATCGCGCTACCGATCACCGAGTGGATGTACAAGCGCTTAAAAGGCTCTCGCCAGGAGGTTAGCCATGAAAACTCATGAGAGCCCGATCGGTCAGTTCGATGCTGAGGCGTTAAAAGAGCTACGTCCCGAAAACCAGCTAGGCAAAACCGCGTTGGTACTGGCAGCCGTGTGTGTGGCGGCATGGTTTAGCAATATCGTCAACGGTTCGCCTTTATTAGACGCACTGCCCGGCATGTTGATTCTGTATGTCATGGTCATTATCGGCTTGGTCATCGGGCGCATATGCCCCTTTTACCTGCCCAGTGTGGCCTGGGTATCGCTGATCAGTATTATCGCGACGCTGCCATTCTTCCCGGGTAATGGGTGGATCATCGCACGGCTGGCCGAGGTGGATTTCCTGGCAGTGGTCACGCCGGTATTGGCCTATGCAGGGCTGGCGCTGACCGGACGTGAGTTTGCCATGTTCAGGCAGACCGGCTGGAAGCTAGTGATCGTGGCCTTACTGGTATTCACCGGCACCTTTATCGGCTCTGCCGTTGTCGCTCACATAATGCTTTAAGGATAGGACGATGACTGCCTCAGTAAACTTGCCGGATAGCGAAACATTAAAAGCGTGGCGCCACGATTTCCACCAGCACCCGGAAACCGCGTTTGAGGAGCACCGTACCAGTGCGCGTATTGCAGCGCTGCTGACTGAGTGGGGCTTTGAGGTAACTACCGGGATTGCTGGAACGGGTGTGGTCGCCGCTCTGGATGGTCAACAGGGGGAAGGCAAAACCATCGGCCTACGGGCCGATATTGACGCCCTGGATATCCTCGAAGAGACGGGGCTTGCCTACGCCTCGCAAACGTCCGGCAAAATGCACGCCTGTGGCCACGATGGTCATACGTCCATGCTGCTGGGCGCCGCCTGGGCGTTAAAGCAGCAGCCGGATTTCAAAGGCCGGGTGGTGTTTATCTTTCAGCCCGCTGAAGAGAGCGCTGGTGGTGGACGCGTCATGGTCGAAGAGGGCCTGTTTGAGCGCTTTCCCATGGATGCCGTATACGGTCTGCATAATTGGCCGGGCCTGCCGGTAGGTGAGGCAGCGGTGCATGACACCGATGTGATGGCGGCTTTCGATATTTTTACCCTAAAACTGATTGGCAAGGGATGCCACGCCGCGATGCCACACTTGGGCATCGATACGGTGCTGGCAAGCTGCCAACTGATCAGTCAGTTACAGGGGTTGGTGAGCCGTGAAACGCCGCCTGATAAATCGGCGGTGCTGAGTATTACCAGCATTCACGCCGGGGATACCTTCAATGTGATTCCGGAGCAGGTCGAGCTGCGCGGTACGCTGCGCTGCTTTGATATGACGCTTAAAGAGCATTTGGAAGCACGCTTTAAACAAGCGATTGGCAGTTTGGCAGAGTTTCACGGCTTAGCCGTTGAACTGGATTACCAGCGCTGCTACCCGGCTACTATCAATACCCCGGAACATGCCCAGCACTGCGCGACGGTGCTGGAAAGCTTGCTCGGCAGCGACAAAGTAAAGCGCAACCCGCCGCCCAGCATGGCCTCTGAAGATTTTTCGTTTCTGCTAGCCGAGCGACCAGGCGCCTATATCTGGATGGGCAACGGTGTAGATTCCGCTTCGCTGCACAACCCGCGTTATGACTTCAACGATGCGCTGCTGCCGCTAGGGACGCGCTACTGGGTGGAGCTGGTAAGGGCGCTGCTCGTCTAAGTCGCCCCCTTTTTCTCAACGAAAAGCGTTATGCGCTCTCTGATGCCCACTGGGTAGGGGAGCGTCTACGCCGAACATAGCGTCTTTCAAGTATTAGGGCGTTCAAGGAGCATTTACGATGTCTTCACCTATGTCTTCACCTATGTCTTCAACAACAGCGTTATCGATCGTGGTGATTGGTCTTGGGCAGATGGGTGGCAATATGGCGCTCACCCTCAAAGCAGCAGGATTTGAAGTAACGGGTAGCGATGTATTTGAGCAAGCGCGATCTCGCCTTGCTGCTCAGGGACTAACCGTTGTGGCGCCCGATGCGCTGCCCGCAAGCGATGTGTATCTGCTTTCGCTGCCCACCTCCGCCCATGTCCGTGAGGTAATCGAGCAATCCCCAGGCTTACTCACGCTGGCGTCTAAAGGCAGTGTGATTGTCGATACCTCGACCAGCGACCCCGCCGTGACTCGTGAACTGGCCGAAAAAGTAACCGCAGCGGGCCTACTGTGGTTGGACGCTCCAGTTAGCGGTGGGCCTAAAGGTGCTGCCAGCGGCAAGCTGGGAATGCTGTTAGGAGGCGATGAAAGCACCATTGAACGGGTATTGCCGATGTTGGAGGCGATGTCAGCCAAGCGCACCCATGTGGGCGGCCCTGGCAGCGGTCATGTGGTGAAACTTGCCAATAACTATCTGTGTGCCGCGCACTTGTTAACCACCGCCGAAGCCGTAGCTATGGCAGCCAAAGCCGGTGTGGATCCTGCCGCCTGCTTAGCGGGCCTCAATAGTGGCTCTGGACGCAGCGCGGTCAGCGAAGTCAACTTCCCCGAGTGGGTGCTGAGCGAGCGCTTCGATTCTGGCTTTACCACCGGCTTGATGCGTAAGGATCTGCGTTTGGCGCGGGATGCCGCTGAGCAATTGGGCCTGCCGTTACCGCTGCTGCAAGCCGTTGTCGATGCCTGGCACGCGAACCCCGAGCAGCCCACCGATAGCGATGACTTTAACCATATCACCACGCCGATATTAGCGTGTGGCAGCCAAGCGGAGGGTAACCAATGAACTCACTTAGCCAACATGCCTGCGACCATCTGGCTGAACTGCTTAAAGGTTTCGGTTTAGCCGCTACCACGCCGCTAAGTAACTGGATTGATGGCGCATTAGTCGCAGGGGAGGGTGAGGAAATCACCCTGATCAACCCGGCCACCGGCGAAGCCCTGGTGACCTATCGTGATGCGGGCACGACGTTAATTAAGCGTGCTACTCAAGCGGCTACGCGTGGGCAGCGTGAATGGATGGCGCTTACCGCCAGCGAACGTGGACGGCGCATGAATGCGGCGCTGCGTGGGCTAGAGGGCCATGAAGAAGCGCTGGCGCAGTTGGAGAGCGTCGTTGCCGGTAAGCCGATTCGTGACTGCCGGGCTGAAGTAGGCAAGGTGCGCGAGATGTTTGAATACTACGCGGGCTGGTGCGACAAGCAGCACGGCGAAGTGATTCCAGTGCCGACCTCGCACCTTAACTATGTGCGCCATGTCCCCTATGGCGTGGTGGGGCAAATTACCCCCTGGAACGCTCCAATGTTCACCTGCGCCTGGCAACTGGCCCCGGCCATAGCAGCGGGCAATGGTGTAGTACTGAAGCCTTCCGAACTGACGCCCTTCTCATCGGTGGTAATTGCCAAACTGCTCGAATGCTCTGGAAAGTTCGGTCAGGGGCTTCCTAAAGGGTTAATAAATATCGTCAATGGGCTGGGCAAGTCGACCGGCGCAGCGCTGACCGACCACCCCACTATCAGCAAGCTGGTATTCGTGGGCTCTCCCCAGAGTGGCCGCATGATTGCTGAAGCCGGCGCACGCCGATTGGTGCCCAGCGTGTTAGAACTAGGGGGTAAATCTGCCAATATCGTCTTTGCGGATGCCAAGCTCGATGAAGCCGTCGCGGGAGCCCAGGCGGCCATTTTTGCTGCAGCAGGTCAGAGCTGTGTGGCGGGCTCACGGCTGTTGATTGAGCGTTCGGTGTTTGAGCAGGTTACCAGCCGTTTGGCCCGGGCCGCGGAACAGATTGCGGTCGGCCTTCCCAGCGATGAAGCGACGCGCATGGGGCCTTTGCAGAATCGCCGTCAATTTGAGCAGGTCACCCGGATGATTGAGGCCGCCGAAGCGGCAGGCGCGAGAGTGTTAACGGGTGGCAAGCGTCCCGAAGGACTGCCAGATGAGGCTCATGGCTATTTTATCGCCCCTACCGTGTTGGTCGATGTCACGCCGGATATGGAGATCGCTCAGCAAGAGGTTTTCGGCCCGGTGTTGATCGCCATGGCCTTTGACGGCGAAGCCGAAGCCATTCAGCTCGCCAACGAAACTCGCTTTGGTTTGGCTGGCGCCGTTTGGAGTCAGGATGTGGCGCGAGCGCATCGTGTGGCGGGGCAATTGCGTGCTGGCACGGTATGGATCAATAGCTACAAGGCGATCAGCGTGATGTCGCCGTTTGGTGGCTTTGGCGATAGTGGCTTCGGTCGCTCAAGCGGTTTGGACGGCCTGCGTGAATACACGGTGCCGCAAAGCGTCTGGGTGGAAACGGCACCGGAAGCCAGTGTGGCATTTGGTTATGGTAGCGGCGTTGGTTGATTGTTCCATGGGACCTGAGGATATTGTTCTAACTTGCTGGGGCGCTTCGCTCCAGCAGCGTGAGGAGTTACTGCAATGAGCTTTGGCATTGATCACCCCTTAGTCGCGGTCGCCGATTTAGATGTGGCCGCCGAGCGCGCGGCCGCATTGGGTTTTACCCTCAATCCGCGCCACAGCCACCCCTGGGGTACCGATAATCACCTGCTGTTTTTACACAATAATTTTATTGAACTGATTGGCATTGCACATCCAGAGCTAACAGATTATCGGGATAGCAACGGCTTTCAATTTGCCAAAGTGGTGGAAGATCGCTTAGCCATTGGCGAGGGGATCGCCATGCTGGCATTAGAAAGTGAAGCAATGTCGACGGATCATGCGCTGTTGACTGTACGTGGTTTTGAAGGCCATTCGCCTATTGAGTTTCGCCGACTGGCGCATCTTGCCAGTGGTGATGTAGAAGTGGGCGTAGCGTTAAATATCCTCCATGACCCTCAGCAGCCTTTCCTTACCCAATTCTTGTGCCAGCAATTGCGTCCTGAGCTGTTTCGCACAGACCCCACCCTTGAGCGGCACGCTAATACGGCGACGTCTATTACCGATATTTGGTATGTGTCAGATAGCCCTGCTCGAGACTTGGAGCAGTTTCGTCGTATCCATGGCGATGAAGCGATTCAAACGCAAACAGGAGGCTTTAAAATCCACACCGATAAAGGGGTTTGCCACTTATTAAGCGACTGGGCAATAGGCGAGCGCTTTGAAATGTTGGCAGGGCTCCCGTCAGTGCCCGCCAGAGCGGTGGCGTTAACACTGGCCTGTGAGGATATTGCCGCGGCGATTAATCACTGGCAGGAGCGCTCGCTACCTTTTTCACCATTGGGCGCCCATGAGGCCGATATACCGCCTGAAGTGTTAGGCGGAACAGTGCTGCGTTTTTCTCAAATCACGGTGTGAGAACGTTAATGATGACCGCGACCTCAGATGTAGGCGGCCACGCCTTTAATGACCCTGACGCGCTCTGGCGGGAGATTCAGGCAGCCGCCCTTGAAGCTTCCCGCACGCAGCCACTATTAGCGGATTTTTACCGACATGCTTTGCTTGATCATAGCGATTTTGCTTCGGCACTTGCCGTTGTTATCGCTGAGACGCTGTCATCTCCCCATATATCGCATGCCTCGGCACTGGCAGAGATACGTGCTGTGCTGGCGGAAAACCCGCTGATCGTTGAGTCCGCCCTGGATGATTTGCGGGTGTTACTACAGGAAGACGCCGCCATCCCAGAACCTTTTACACCACTGCTCTTTTTTTCTGGTTATCGAGCACTGCAGTGTCATCGCGTCAGTCATGTTTGGTGGACAACCGCTAGGAAGAGTATGGCGAGCTACCTCCAGTTTTGCTGTAGTTGTACATTCAGCGTAGATATACATCCTGCTGCTCGCATTGGTAAAGGCATCTTTATTGACCATGGTGTGGGTATTGTTATTGGCGAAACCGCCGTCGTCGAAGATGGTGTCACCCTTTTTCAGGGCGTCACATTAGGCGGAACGGGTAAGCTTGATGGTGATCGTCACCCCAAAATTCGGCGGAATGCTTTTTTGGGTGCAAACGCCGTTGTGCTTGGCAATATTGAAGTTGGTGAGGGCTCGCGAATCGGTGCTGGCGCCATTGTCACAAAAAGCGTAACCGCTGGAGCGACGGTGGTGGGACTGCCTGCGACCGCGCGCTAATTCACATCGCGAAACGCTTGCATCCAGCGCTGCAGGTGGCGTAGCAGCAGAATGCTAGCCTTGGGCTGTTGGCGGCCTACGCGCGTGACCATGTGGGCCTGGGAGCGCTGAAAAAGCGGATTATCTACCTGACGCGCCACTAGCGTGCCAGCTTCTAAATCGTGTGCGACGGCAAAGGAGGGCAGTAGGGTAATGCCCATGCCGCTGCGCACATACTGTGCTAATACCACCATGGAATTTGTATTCATTGCCATGCGCGGGACTATACGAGACTGCTGAAATGCTTGGTCGACCATTTGACGCACCCCATGGGTGGTGTCCCACATGGCCATCGGCTGGGCGCTAAGCTGAGTCAGCGTGAGAGGTGACATCTGGCTGGTCAATGGGTGATCCGGCGGCAGAATAGCCATCAGTGGCTGAGGACTGGATGACCAGAAACGCAGCTGGGGATGGGTACGCTCATGGAACATCAAGCCGATATGACTGTGATCGCCGACAATGGCGTCAATAATGCCCGAGGTGCCTGCGGTATGGATGTCGAGCTGAATGCCCGCATAGCGTTGGGTAAATTCGTGCAGCGGCGACGCTACTAGGTCACTGACAAATCCTTCACCGACGGTGAGCGATATCTTGCCGGTTTCCATGCGCTGGTAGGCTTCAAGTGACGCGATAAAGCCTTCGTCCAGTGCGCCGCGACGCTCGCAGTATTCAAGCAGCATTTCACCGACCGGGGTCGGTGAAATGCCGCCGCGCTGACGCTCCATGAGGGTGGCTCCCAAGGCTTCTTCCAGCAGCGAAATTTGCCTGCTGACTGCCGAGGGAGCAATGTCCAGACGCGCCGCAGCACGGCGCACTGAACCAGACTCCAGGGTAACGCGGAAGTACACTAAGCGTTGATGAGGTATGTCCATCGATAGCTGTTATACCTCTGCCTGGTTTACCCTTTGCTGATCGCTCAATACTGCAAATACTGGGCTACAAATATTTGAGCAGCTTCTGCAGCTTGTTCATATCGGCGGAGTCGCCCACTAAACGCACGTTGCCACTCATCATGCCGTCAAGAAAGGCCTGCTGAGTTGGCTTTTTGAGCACTTTTAACGCGGTGGCTTGGTCTCGGAAACGCAGTTCAAGGTCTAAGTCGACGGGCAGCCCTTTACCGGTGCTGATACCTTTCGGCGTCATCCGGTAGTGGCGGGCTATGCTTAGATCTTCCGTGGCAATTCCCCAGTCCAGGCCGCGCATGCGTTCTAACTGTTCACGAAAGCGCGGCTTGCGGCGCAGGGCACGTTTGAGCAATATGCCCAGTAGCCACAGCGTCAGCTTGAGCTTCATTAGGAAACGGCGTCCTTAAGTCCTTTGCCTGGCTTAAAGGCAACATTTTTGCTGGCCGGAATTTGTAGTGGGGCACCGGTTTGTGGATTTTTACCAGTACGTGCTGCGCGCTCACGTACCGTAAAGGTACCAAAGCCGATCAGAGCGACATCTTCGCCCTTAGCAACGCTGTTAGTGATTTCATCCAAAATAACGTTCAGTACTTGGCCTGCTTTGTCTTTTGACAGGTCGGCACTTTCAGCGATGGCAGCAGCGAGTTCAGGTTTGCGCATAAGAAATCTCCCTTTAGTAAACAATCGAACTTTTGTTAAAGAATCGAGCGTAAAGCAAATGCAGGTTGTTGGGCGCGTCATTAGCACTAGGTAGCTTCTCTAGCCTAGTCGTGAACGCGACGAAAATCAGCCTAGCAGCGTAGGTGCTGCTCTGGAAAGCTCCACTTTCCTTCTCACGCAGCCCCCTGTCAACGCAAAACCAATCAAACGTCCGTCTTTATTTTCGGCTAACGCACTGATATCGCCACCTTCGCCTTCAATTCGCCAGCGTTCAGGTGGGGTGGTTGGCGGGTAGGCTACCACTGGCAGCAGGGGTGTTTTAACGACTATTGGCCAAGCGCCAAAGCTGACCGACGTGGGAGTGCCCGCAAGCGTTGCCGCCAATGCCTTGGCGCTCGCTTGCAGCGGCTGCACGTACATGGCGTTAACGCCATCGACGCAGGCGACATCGCCCAGGGCGTAAATATCGGGGTGTGAAGTACGCAGTTGGCGGTCAACTTGTATGCCGCTCGGCGATACGTTAAGACCCGCGGCTTCGGCAAGCGCCGTACGCGGTGTTAGGCCAGTTGCCATTAGTACGAGATCGGCGCTGATAGCCTCGCCGTTATCCAACCGTAATACGATGTCATCACCGCTGCTGAGTGTTAGTGAATCTATCGTGCGGCCTAAGCAGAGTCGGATGCCTGCCTCATTGAAGGCATCGCCCAGGGCGTTGCCCAGTGGCGTGGGCAGCAGGCGGGGCAGTAGCGTAGCTTCAGGCGCTATGACACTGACGTGATGACCTCCGGCGTGCAGGTCATTAGCAAATTCACAGCCGACCAGCCCGGCGCCAACAATCGCCACCCTTGCTGAGCCTTGGCCTAACGCCTGATGAAAGCGTCGGTAGTCGTCTAGGTCATTAATGGTGAAGCAGCGTGGGGCTACGCTGGGGTCGATGCTGAACGGCATCCTGGGGGCAGCGCCGGTGGCTAATACCAGTGTTTCGTAGCTTAGTTTTGAAGAGCTTAGTTTTTCATAGTTGGGCGCTTGTCCAGCGTCGAGAAGCAGTGTCCGGTTATCCACATCCAGTGCCGCCACGGGGGTGTGGGTAATGATGCGGGCGTTTAACTCATCGCCCAGCTCGGCAGCGTTTCGCTGGGCCAGTTTGTTGGGCGCTAGGCCTTTAGCGAAGCCGGTGGAGAGTAACGGTTTGCTGTAATCGTCACCGCTGTCAGCACTAATCAACGTGATTGACCGCTGGTCACCGAGACGGCGCAGTGCCCGGGCTAAGCCAATCCCGGCCATTCCCGTGCCAATAATGACCAGCGCAGCGTGGGATGAAGAGAGCTCTGGTTGTGAGGTGGGCATGCAGACACCAAAAAAGTCGCTGAAACAAAAGCCTGTTAGTGCTGCATGTTACACTAGCCGACCCGTTTATTGCCCTGGAGAACTTGGTGACGCCTGCAGCTTTTCGGCAAACTCCTCACTTTTCGCGCTGGCGGCCCGTTGATGCGGCGCGACCTGCCATGAGTACTTCCTGGTGGCAGTGGGTTGCCTCAACCGACTCATTAACCGCCCGCTTAATAGCCGCAGGAGGTGAAAAGCAGTTTCGCGTTCGACTGCTACGCCAGGGCGTAGGCTGGCCGCGAGCGGATGAGGCACGGGCGTTGGGCATTGCTCCCAAACGCTATGCATGGCTGCGTGAAGTCGCGCTGTGCTTGGATGAAACGCCGTGGGTGGTGGCGCGCTCCGTCGCCCCGCTTACTCAGTTAAAGGGCCAGCGTTTGGAAGGGTTAGGTGAGCGCTCGCTAGGCAGTTGGTTATTTCGTCAGCCAGGTTTAATTCGCGGGCCGCTTGAGGCCACTACCCAATCCTCCTTATTTGCTCGTATGAACGGTATCGAAAGTGACTGTACCTGGGGCCGACGTTCAGTGTTTTATCACGGCGGTAATCACGGTGGGCTGTCGTTATTGGTGCAGGAGTATTTTTTGCGTGCGATGGCGGATGACCTTGATCTGCCATCGCGCTAGGCTAGCGCCTGCATCTTATTTTTCGTGAGGTAAGCATGGATCGTTCACTGTTGCGGCCGAAGGGATGGGCTCGCGTGGCAGATTTTATACAGCTGATGCGTTTGGATCGACCCATTGGCACTTGGCTGTTGATGTGGCCGACGCTTTGGGCGCTGTGGATTGCCGCTGAAGGGGTACCCGGCCGTGATGTGCTGCTGATTTTTGTGGCCGGTGTTTACGTCATGCGCGCGGCTGGCTGCGTGGTGAACGATTATGCAGATCGCCATTTCGATGGCCATGTGAAACGCACTAAGCATCGCCCGCTCGCCACAGGTCGAATCAGCGAAACCGAGGCTCAATTGCTGTTTATTGGTTTGGTGGCCGCAGCGTTTATTCTGGTGCTACTGACTAATTGGTTTACGGTGCTGCTCTCGCTGGGCGGGGTATTTCTGGCAGTTATTTACCCGTTCATGAAGCGTTATACCCATTTTCCCCAGGTGGTGCTGGGGGCGGCATTCTCATGGGCAATTCCAATGGCCTTTGGCGCCGTGCTGGGCCATGTGCCGTTGGAAGCATGGCTGCTTTTCTGTGCAAACGTGCTATGGACGGTGGCATACGACACGCAATACGCCATGGTCGATCGCGACGATGATTTAAAAATTGGCATTAAATCGACAGCCGTGCTGTTTGGCGACGCGGATCGCCTGATAATCGGCCTACTCCAGGTAGCCACCCTGGGGTTGCTGGCATGGGTAGGCTGGCGGGTCGGGTTAGGTGGGTTCTTTTGGCTAGGGCTCGCTGCAATGGCGGCAACTTTCCTGCATCAGCAGCGCTTAATTCGTTATCAGGAGCGGGATCCCTGTTTCCAGGCGTTTCTGAATAATCACTGGTCGGGGCTGCTGATTTTTACTGGTATTGCGCTAAGTTGGTGGCCTGCGGCGGGTCAGTAACTGCCATTGTCATGTAACTGTCATCAAGTCATGGTGTTATCGTCACTGACATGTCATTGAACTGTTTTTCTTTGAACTGGCTTTTTTGCACACCGTGAGGCTCTGGTATGACCGCCAAAACCGTTCTGATTGTCGATGATGAATCGTCGATTCGCGAGATGATCGCGGTAGCGCTGGAAATGGCTGACTACCGTGTGCTCGAAGCAGATAACGCCCAGGATGCTCATGCCATGGTGGTTGACCACCAACCTGATTTATTGCTGCTTGACTGGATGATGCCTGGCACCAGCGGTATTGAGCTGGCTAGGCGTTTGAAGCGCGAAGAAGCTACCGCCGAGATCCCGATTATTATGCTGACCGCTAAAGGCGAAGAGGATAATAAGATCCAAGGGCTTGAAGCCGGTGCCGATGATTACATCACCAAGCCTTTTTCTCCACGCGAATTGGTGGCACGGCTGAAAGCGGTGCTGCGTCGTGCGACACCGCGTGGCGTTGAGGACCCGATTGAGATTAATGGCCTGTTGCTTGATCCGGTAAGCCACCGGGTAAGCGCTCACGGTAAAGCGTTGGAAATGGGTCCGACCGAGTATCGTCTGCTGCAGTTTTTTATGACCCATCAAGAGCGCGCTTACACACGTAGCCAACTGCTTGACCAAGTATGGGGTGGTAATGTGTATGTCGAAGAGCGTACGGTCGATGTGCATATTCGACGCTTACGAAAAGCGCTGGGCGATGTGCATCAAAACCTGATTCAAACGGTTCGGGGTACCGGATACCGTTTCTCTGCACGGGTGTAAATGTGCGCCTATGGAGCCGTGAACTGTGGCGTCTAGCGTGGCTGGCCACACTGGGTACTTGTTTAGGCTGGTTATTGGGCTCAGCAGGGCTAGGGCTTGCGGCAGGGCTTGCAGTATGTCTGTTTTATCACTTGCGGCAGCTACGCGAACTTTATTTATGGCTAACCCTACATCCTCACGATGAGCCGCCTGCCGCTCACGGTATGTGGGGTGAATTGTTTGATCGTTTATACCGCTATCAGAAAAGCCAGCGTATAACGCAAAGTCGGCTGCGTGCTACCTTGGCCCGTATTCAAGAGTCGTCTGAAGCGATGCGTGACAGTGTGGTCATGCTCGACCGCCACGGTGATCTAGAGTGGTGGAACAGCGCTGCAACGAACATGCTAGGGCTACAAACTGCCCATGATCGTGGTCAGCACATTACCAACCTACTGCGCGAGCCAAGTTTCATCCGCTACTTCAATGCGCGGGAGTATGGCGAGCCGCTAACGCTGACATCGCCGATTGACGAGCGTCGAATCCTGCAGTATCAAATTACCCTGTACGGTGACGATGAACGGCTGGTAATGGCCCGGGATATCACGCGCTTGCATCGCCTGGAACAGATGCGGCGCGACTTTGTTGCCAACGTCTCTCACGAGCTGCGCACGCCGCTAACCGTCCTTTCCGGCTATCTGGAAACCTACAGCGATATTGCTGACCAGTTGCCTCCGCGTTTGGGCAAAAGCATCAACCAGATGCAGGAACAGACGCAGCGAATGCAAAACCTGGTCAATGATCTATTGCTGCTCTCTCGGTTAGAAATCGACCAGGGGGGGAAAGATCACCATCCGCTGTCGCTAGGGCCTTTGCTACAAAGCATCTGTGATGATGCGCTGGCGCTGTCGAATCAGCGTCATACCATTACTGTCGCGCTTGAAAGCGATGCACGCCTGCTGGGTAGTGAACAGGAGATTCGTAGCGCCATCTCTAACCTCGCCTTCAATGCCGTTCGCTATACGCCAGCAGGTAGCCACATCACCTTACGCTGGAAAGCTAGCGCGACTGGCGGCGGCTGTATTGATGTGGAAGACAATGGTGAAGGCATCGATCCCGTCCATATTCCCCGACTAACCGAACGTTTTTACCGTGTCGATAAAGGCCGTAGCACCGCAACTGGCGGCACGGGCTTAGGCTTGGCGATCGTTAAGCACGTACTATTACGCCACGATGCGCAATTACAGATTGAATCCCACCCGGGTAAAGGGGCGCTTTTTCGCTGCTCATTTCCCGCTTCACGTCTTGTATAGGGCTCCGTAAGCGACCTCTCGCACCATACCTGTAAAGGTGTGTAATATTGGCATGTAAGGTTGGTAAGAGTTTACTCATGTGCCATTTTTACACAGCTTTTAAGCTTGGTATTTCTATTTTAACAGAACGCTACAGCTTGGCTTGTTTTAATTAATACATTGATTTTTAATTGCTTTATCCTGTTTTTTGGCATTTGGCATGCCCGCTGCATTGTTAAAGATAAGGAAGACGACCGCAGGAAATGCTGGCTTTTATAATAAGCCCTTCTTTCTTAACCAAGCGGTAATAAACAGCGATCGGAGGTGGAATATGATGTCCAAGGATTTACTCAAGAAAGCTGGCATTTTAGGTGTATCTTTTGGTTTGATGGCAAGCCCGTTAGCATTTGCTCAAACAGATGAAAATTCAGCTATTGATGAAAATCAGGGAATTACAGCTGAAGAGCAACCAATGGATCCCCAAGGTACTGATAGTTCAGACGGTCATAATACCAAAGACATGACTAATGATTTAACCCATGACGAAGGTGATGAAGCCAGCGACATGGATCCTCAGTCAAGCGGTCACTCAGATGATGCTGAGTATGACGACGATGAGCTTGTAGAAGAAAACAGCGGTAGCTAATTGTTAATTATCATTTAGATATCAAAGAATGTCCTTTCAACGGATGAAAGGGTGATTGACAGGATGTTACAAAGGCAAGGATGCTTTTCAGGTTCAAGGATGAATCACTAGGAAATCAAACGTTAGTCAGGGTTAATTCCAAGGTTGGAGTCCCGCACAAGGAGTGGAAGCTAACGTTAGTTATTACCTATAGTCTATTCTGATATCGGGCCTCGCCAGTCGGGGTCTAATTTTTTTCTGCCTGCTTTTTGTGGGCATTTCGCTATTTTTACCTACCTACCTACCTACCTACCTACCTACCTACCTTTTTGAGTGCTTGGCCGCAGAAACTGAGTGCAACACCTAAGAATTTTAGTAAGGTGTTGGATTTATGTCCTATTCAGAACTCAGCATCGAAGAACGTGCCACCATACAGGTAAGCCTCAGGCAAGGCATGAGGCTCCGCCAGATTGCTCACATGTTGAGGCGTTCTCCGTCTACCCTCAGCCGTGAAGTACGGCGCAACCAAACTCAGTCAGGTGCCTACTGTGCTCATAGTGCGCAGACGCACCGCTGCGCTCGACGCATGGTTTGTCGCCCAAAACGTAAGCTGCTGTTGGGGAGTGAACGCTTTGAGCTGGTCATTCATATGCTTCGCAACCGCTTGTCTCCAGAACAAATAGCAGGCAAGCTCAAACGCATGATGACGCCCAGTTTTGAAGATGCTTACGTCTGCCGTGAGACGGTCTACAACGCCATTTACGCCTTGCCTGTGGGCCAGCTTAAGAAAGAGTTGATTCACTGCCTGCGCCAAGGCAAATCGACCCGTAAGCCTCGCCGTGGTCAGGTCGATCGCCGTGGCCAAATACCCGACATGGTGAGCATTCACCTTCGTCCACCGGAGATAGAGAAGCGCGAAATGCCAGGCCACTGGGAGGGCGATTTAATCAAAGGTAAGAACAATGCCTCTGCCGTCGGCACGTTAGTTGAACTCAGCAGTGGCTACGTCATCCTCGCCAAATTACATGACGCCACAGCGACCTCAGCTGTTGAGGGATTTAGCGCAGCACTCAACCGAATGCCACTAGCCGCACGCAAGAGCATGACGTATGACCAAGGCCGAGAAATGGCGAAGCATGCACAGATTACCCAAGCAACGGGTGTTGCAATCTACTTTTGTGACCCTCACAGCCCATGGCAACGCGGTAGCAATGAAAACATCAATGGCTTGATACGGCAGTATTTACCGAAAGGGACGGATCTGTCGCACCACACCCAAGAGGAACTTGATGCCATTGCATTACAGCTGAATATGCGGCCTCGAAAGCGCTTTGACTTCAGGTGCCCAGTTGAAGTGCTGGGCGAAATATTGGCGAACACCAAGAAAGCCCACCAGCCATTCATTAAGTAGCGTTGCACTCAGAGACTGCATCCACCGTGCATATCGAGAGCTATTCTCGACCCTTTCATCCATGAGTAGTCTATTACTCGATAACGTAGACCGGCGCGATGAGGTTAGCTTTAAAAGTAATTTCTAACATTAGCGTTTGAGGATAAGTGTGCCATAAAGGCACAGACAATTTTGCGCATGTGTCATTTGTGCACATGTATTTTGCGCGGTTTTGTTTTTAGTGGCTTAATATTGTGCGCAAACAATAATAAATAAGTAATTGTTTTTGTTTAATTTTATTAAATTTAGTAGAAGTTGGCACTGTATGTGCTTTATCAGGGCAGTGAGGTCACCGCAGAGAGAAGCAAGCCAGCAGGCCCTTCTTTCTTCACTTCAGCGGTATTAAGCAGTCATTTGGAGTAATTAACTATGTTTAACGTCCTTGTTAAAAAATCAGCTGTTGTAGGACTTGCATTCGGTTTGCTGGCGAGCCCAGTTGCATTCGCAAATTTTTCCATCAAAGCTAATCAAGATCTGTCTGTTAATGATGAACCAATTCAGGCTCAATCACAGCACACACATGAACAAGCAGATTTTACCCCATCTGATTTGATGTACGACGTAGGTGATCGCCCTAATGTTATTAAGGCAGAGTCCCAGCGTACTAGTGTTCAAGCAGAATATACCGCTAAAGATTTGACGCATGACGTAGGCGATGGAAACGCTTGGTAACAAAAGTTTGCAATTAAGCGGAATGTATTACGATTGAGGTGTGAGTTAACCACGCAGAAGCGTGTCACACCGATAGGGATATAGGTCGATTCAAGGAATGAATCAAACGACAATCAAAACGCTGGTCAGGGTTAAATTCCAAGGCTGGAGTCCCGCAAAAGGAAAGGAAGCTAGCGTTAGTTATTGTCCAGATATTGTGTCCTTAGACCCCGCTTATGCGGGGTCTAGCTTTTCTGGTATATCGAAATTTGTTTTCGGTTATCCGCTTCAAGATACTACGTGCTGTTGTGGTAGATATTGTCTCTCCCTGCTGCTTCACACAGTATGAATGCCGTTACAGTGAACAAATTTTCGTAACTTGTTGTGCTGTGTGCTTCAGTTGCTTCTGTAACAGAAGTCACATACGCAATTATTGCACAAGTATTTTTGACAAAAATAGATTGCGAGAGTTTTAATTGTGTGCTTTTTTTCAAGCTATTGGTTTTTTATAAATTAATATTTTAACTTATTGTTTTGGTACGATGCGTGCTTTGGTAGCAACAAGTAGAGGGCTTGTACGAATAGTTCGTCGAACGTGGGCAGTTTTCATACAAGGCCTAACAAGCACTTGTAACAGTAAAGAAGTAATAGCCGCTCTTATGAATCATGAGTGGTATTTGGTGATAATCAGGAGAACGTCATGTTGTTGAAAGAAATGGGTAAAAAAGCAGCAGTTGCAGGTATTTCCTTTGGCTTAATCGCTAGCCCATTGGCAATGGCGCACTCATCCATTGAACTGAACAAAGATCGCTCAGCTGGGCAGGATGTGATCGATAAACCACGTACGTCTTCTGGCAATACCCGGCAACCTGCTACCCGTGACTTAACGCGTGATGATGGTGATAGCCTTGATTTTTCTCCCTCTAGCAGGGCATCGGATGCACCTGAGAGCAACGGGAGCAACCCCCGTGGGGCCAATATCAGCCCGGAAGACTTGACTCGGGAAGAGGGTGATAGCACTGACTGGTAATGAGTATTCGAATGTAGCGGCTAACATACAAAGCCCCGCTTAAGCGGGGCTTTGTAGTTTATCTTGAGCACAAAATAGCTTTCAGTGATGGTGATGCCCATCCGCGGCTTCACTACCTTCCTGGGCGCTTTGTACCCAGACCTCAATGTCCACATCACCTTGTTCAGCAAAGGTGAGTGTGATGGGAAATCGGTCACCTTCTGTCAATGGTTCGCTTAACCCAATCAGCATTAAGTGAAAGCCACCACCAGGACGCATGGTGTATGTTTTCCCAGCCTCAATAAGAAGCTCGCCCACATGACGCATCCGCATCATGTCGCCGTCCATTCGCATATCGTGAAGCTCCACTGTTTTGCTTGCAGGGCTACTTGCGCCAATCAAGGCAACCGGGTCTGAAAAGGCGGTGATATCCAAATAGGCGGCCCCATTGGCCGCACCCGGAGGGGTCGGTATGGCAAAGGGGTGTGCGATACGCATCGTGTCTGTTTGTACGTCGTGAGCTATCGCTACTGACGCCACCATAGAGAGAGTGCTGACTAAACATACACCCAGCCAGGCGATGGGTTTGAACATACGTTTATTCCTTTATTGTTGATTGAATGCAGGAGAGCGATTTAGAACGTAAAAGTAGCAAAGTAGCCGAGCATAGGTAATAAGCGCTACTGCGGCGCGATGCCACGGGCATCTCCATGCACGTCTCTGTAGTGATCATCCCAGAGCAGTACGGCACCCGCTACGGCGCCGGGAATCAGAAAGAGATTGGCCAGCGGAATCCAGGTGATGAGCGTGACTAAGCCCCCAAAGCTTAAGCTTTGCCACCAGCGTTTCGAGAGCCGTTGGCGCATATCGGCAAACGTCACCTTATTGTTATCCATTGGGTAGTCTAGATAAGTAATGGCCATGATCCAGGCGGAGAATAGCGCCCACAGCAGGGGGGATACTAAGTTCAGCCCTGGAATCCAGCTAAGCACAAACAGACCGGCGGCACGGGGCAAAATATAGGCGAGCTTAACAAATTCGCGGCCAATGGCATCAATGGCTGTTTTAGTAAGGTTGCGGTCATCAATCGGTTCACGGCCAGTCAATTGGGTTTCGACTTTAGCGGCCAAAAAACCGTAAAAAGGCGCGGCGATCAGGCTGGTCACCAGCGTGAAGGTAAAAAACACCACTACTAACAGGCTAATCACGAAAAGAGGCCAGATAAGCCAGGAGAGCCAATCAAGCCAGATTGGCACCATGTTCATCCAATGATCTAGCCAACCACCGAAGCGGTTGAGCACGAAGCTGAACATGCTGACGTAAACAATCAGGTTGACTAAAATAGGCAGAAAAATATAGCGGCGCATACCCGGCTGATACACACATCGTGTACCTCGGCTAAGCGCAGTGACAGCATCCAGCATGGTGGGGGAGACTCCTTATGATTCAAACGTCCAGGCCGCATAACAGCCTGGACGTATTGCAGGAGGAAACCCCTTTCAGGTCAAGACTTTTTTAGCACTTGCGGGTCAAGGTTGTCGGGGTCGCTGTGGCGGATATCCAGGCCTTTGACAAGATAAACCACGTACTCAGCAAGGTTGTCAGCGTGGTCGCCCACACGCTCCAGAGCGCGCAATACCCACATGATGCTGAGTACCGAGGTAATCGAGCGCGAGTCTTCCATCATAAACGTCATTAGTGAACGCATTGCGCTGCTGTACTCATCGTCAACCAGCTCGTCTTCACGCACTACCTGCATCGCAAGGTCGGTGTCAAAGCGGGCAAAGGCGGTGAGCGCATCGCGCAGCATTTTGCGCACATGCTCGCTGATGTGGCGCACTTCCACCAAGCCACGAATGGTGCTGGTACTTTCACTCAGCAGCAGGGCGTTACGGGCGATTTTGCTGGCCTCATCGCCGATTCGCTCAAGATCAGAGGTGGCGCGGATAACGGCGAGCACCAGGCGTAGGTCGGAAGCTGCAGGCTGACGCCGCGCCAGTACCCGGGTGCATTCGTCGTCGATTTGCAGCTGCAGATCGTTGACCTGACGATCATTGTCGCGCACTTGTTCGGCTAGGCGGGTGTCGCCTTCCAGAAGCGCAAAGACGGCATCCTGCACTTGCTTCTCTACCAGACCGCCCATGGCCATCAGATGGGTTTTTAGCTCTTCCAGCTCCTGGTTGAACTGGCGAGAGATATGCTGGCTGTGAGAGTCGCTAGTAATATCCATGGAGCACTCCTGACGTTTCAGTCGCTAAGGCCTAGGTAATGCGGCCGGTGATGTAGTTTTCGGTGTGTTGCAAACGGGGGTTGGTGAAGACCTGATCGGTAGGTCCGTACTCAACCAGCTCACCTTGATGCAAAAAGGCGGTGTAGTCCGATACGCGCGCCGCTTGTTGCATATTGTGGGTGACCAGTACCAGCGTTAGCTCCGACTTTAGGTTACGGATCAACTCCTCAATTTTGAGCGTTGAAATCGGGTCTAGCGCTGACGCGGGTTCATCAAGCAGCAGCACATCGGGCTGTACTGCTAAGGTGCGGGCGATGACTAGTCGCTGCTGCTGTCCACCGGAAAGCTGCCAGGCGGAGCGGTGCAGGCGGTCTTTCACTTCATCCCATAGCGCGGCGGAGGTTAATGCCCACTCAATAATATCGTCCCTTTTGCGCTTGGGAAGGCGCTGCTGCAACCGCAGGCCAAAGGCCACGTTTTCATAGATCGACATAGGGAAGGGGTTGGGGGTTTGAAACACCATCCCTACTCGCCGCCGCAGCTCGGTCACGTTCGTTTGCGGGTCGTGAATGTCCTGCCCTTCCAGCGTGATTTTGCCGCTATGGGTCACTGTCTCATTGAGATCATGCAGCCGATTAATTGCCCGTAACAGCGTTGACTTACCGCATCCCGACGGGCCAATGAAGGCCGTCACACGATGTCGCGGAACACTGAGGGTTAAGTCGCGCAACGCCTCTTTCCCCGCATAGGCGAGGCTTAAGTGATCGATGCTCAGGCAGCTGTGCTCGGACGAAAAGTGCGCCACTGGTACCTGAGCGGTATTGGCTGAATGTAAAGGCGCTAGCATTCGTTTCCCCGTTGACGCCTAAGATAATGTCGCAGAAATATGGCAGTTAGATTAAGCACTAGCACAATCAACACTAAAAGTAGCGCCGTGGCGTAAACCAGCGGGATCGCAGCTTGTACATCTTCGCCGTGAAAGGCGGTATCAAATAAATGATAGCCAAGGTGCATGAACTTGCGCTCTAAATGTAGGTAAGGAAACTCACCGTCAATCGGCATTTGTGGCGCTAGTTTGGCAACGCCGACGAGCATCAGTGGCGCCACTTCGCCTGCCGCGCGGGCGATCGCTAAAATAACGCCTGTCAGCATGGCCGGTGCCGCCATGGGCAGTACGATGCGGGTAAGCATCTCAAGGCGAGTAGCCCCGAGCGCCACGGCGCCTTCGCGCTGGGCCTCAGGAATCCGCGCGAGCCCCTCTTCGGTTGCCACAATGACGACGGGTAGGGTTAGTAGGGCGAGGGTTAACGAGGCCCACAGCAGGCCGCCAGTGCCAAACGTGGGCGAAGGCAATGTATCGCTGAAAAACCACTCATCCAGCGAGCCGCCAATGCCGTAAACGAACACTCCCAAGCCGAAAACGCCATACACGATGGACGGCACCCCCGCTAGATTGCGCACGCCGATGCGCACCAGGCGCGTCAGCCGCCCCTGGTGAGCAATTTCATTAAGATAAATAGCGGCCAGCACGCCAAATGGCGTGACCATGACGGACATTAAAATCACCATTAGCACGGTGCCAAATATCGCCGGCCACACGCCACCGTCGGTATTGGCTGCTCGGGGCCCTTCGCTGAGAAACCGCCATACCCCATCGCCCCAGACATGGGCTTTCTGCCACCAGCTCATCGCATTTGGGGCTTGAGCGCTGACGATACTGGCCAACGGCTGGCGTAAGATTTGGCCATCCACGGTGGTCAGCAGTAGCTGGCTCTCTTGGCGTTGGCTGGCGGGGAGCGCCAATAAAGTCGTTAACCGTTGCCAGGCAGCGTCGCCCTCCCAGCGCTGGTCGTCTTGCTCAATGGCCACCAAGCGGCCAATAAAATCTCCCCAGGGGCTTCGCTCCAGGCGAATCAAGTCATCTGGCTGCGCGCGTTCGGCAATCTCCTCAATCGCCACCCAGCGCCAGCGGGCGCCCTCTATGTCCTGATTGCCGGTAAAGTAAAGCCGTTCATCTCCCGCTTGCTGGGGGAGCTCGACCTCGCGCACGGCATGGCCAGCAAAGGTATCACCCGAATTCAGAGTGACCTCTTCAAGCGTCGCGGGCCAGAAGTGTCCAAGCCCACGCACTAACAATAGCGCCAGTAGAGCACCCAGCATCAGCAAGGAGAGCGCTACGCTGGCCGCGCATAGCCAAGGCCATAAGTCATTCAGCCAGTTAAAACGAGGGCGGCGAGAGGCAGTGTTGACCGTGCCAGCTTTCATGAAGTGCCTCCCATCTGGCGATAACGGCGGCGCAGGCGCTGGCGGACAACCTCGGCTAGGGTGTTAACCAGGAACGTGAAGATAAACAGCACCAGCGCGGCAAAAATCAGCAGATGATAGGTCTGGCCGCCGGGTGACGCTTCAGGAAGCTCGATGGCAATAGCCGCTGCCATGGAGCGCATACCTTCGAAAGGGCTGGCGCTAAACAGAGCGGTGTTGCCACTGGCCATCAGTACAATCATGGTTTCGCCCACTGCCCGGCCCGCGCCGATCATCACCGCCGAGAAAATACCTGGTCCCGCCGCCGCCAGCGCCACCTTCCACAGCGCCTGCCAACGGCTGGCACCCAGCGCCTGGGCGCCCTCTATCAGGGTCGAAGGCACATCGGCAAGGGCATCTTCTGCCAATGAGTAGATGCTGGGGATAACGGCAAACCCCATCGCCAGACCGACAATCAGGGCATTGCGGGTGGCGTAATCCATCCCAAAGCGCTGGTCGAGCAACTGACGCAGATCCCCGCCCAGCCACAGCTGCTCCATCCACGGCGCAAGCCATAGCGCTATTGCCACCATCAGAGCAAGCCACGGTATTAGCCAGAGGCCTGCCCAGGAGAGCGGCAAACGGCGCTGCAGGCGGGCTTTGGCCAGTTGCCAGAGCAAGCCCGCTAGCCCGGCACTGAGCGGTAGCCAGATTATCAGTACCAAAGCGCTGGCTAGGTGTCGCTCTACCCACGGTGCCAAAATGAGCCCGGCAATAAAGCCCACCACCACGCCGGGAATGGCCTCCATCATTTCGAGCGCGGGCTTGATACGCGCACGCAAGCGCGCTGAAATAAACAGCGCAGAGTAGATCGCCGCCCCTAAGGCGACGGGAATCGCGAACAGCAGTGCAGCTAACGCGGCTTTAAGGGTGCCCCACGCCAGCGGAGAGAGCTTGGCCAGGGCCAAGGTATCTTCCATCGCCAGTAGCGGCAAAGTTTCCCATATCAGAAAGATGCCGATAGCGAGAATCGCCAGCAGCACGCCGACACCACCAGCGGTGATTAACCCGGTGGCCACACGATCCTGAAGCAAGCGCAATGGCTGCCGAGAAGAGGTTAACCGAGGTGGGGTCATGTCGCTATCATGACAAAACTAGGCATGGCAAAACCGGGGTGATCACAGTACTGACCAGCATGTATTGAAAGAGTGGGTCGTGAAGAGAGCTTATAGTGAAAACGGTGCATAGAATGATTCCCTACTCTAAGACGATTATGTGTCAATTAGATGACAGCGGCTTACCACCTTTGCTGCGCGTCAAGGACGCTTGGGGTTAAGGGGACAAAACCGGATGCGCGTGCAATTTGCTGGCCCTCATCGGACATGATCAGCGTCAGTAGTGCCTGCTCGGCGGGCGGTAAGGATGCCCCGGGCGGCAGGTTCACGTAGAGGTAGAGGTAGCGCGACAGCGGATAATCACCGCTCTGTATCGCTGCTTCATCGGGCGGTATAGCGATGCCGTCATCGTCATAAAGGCTTAATGCGCGCACGGCCGGCGTTAGGTGGTTAAACCCGGCGTATCCCATTGCATTGGCAGACTCGCCCACTGCAGCGACGACGGCCGATGAGCCGGGGTGTTCGCTAATATCGTTGCGAAAGAGGCCGCCGCACAGCGCCCGTTCTTGAAATAGCCCGTGAGTGCCGGAGGCAAGGTTGCGACCATGTAACGCAATACTGCCAAATGACCAGTCACGCGTTGCCGAGAGCTGATCCCAGCGTCGTATCGGCGCCTCGGCACCGCAGGCGCGTGAGGTCGAGAAGATGGCATCGACCTGCTGGCGGGTGAGCGCGCGCAGCGGGTTATGGCGATGGACGACCACAATCAGCGCGTCACGGGCAACTTTTAACTCTAGCGGCGGGTAGCCGTAGCGCTCAATAAAGTTATCCTGCTCTTCGGTGCTCATCGGCCGCGACATCGGCCCCAGCCGGGTGGTACCTGCCATTAGCGCGGTTGGCGCGCTGGCCGAGCCGCTGGCTTGAAATTGCAGCTTTACCTCTGGGTAGCGGGAAGTCAGTGTTTCGCCCCAGCGCAGCATGAGCCCAGCCATGGTGTCAGAACCGACGGCACCTAACGTGCCGGTTATCGGCAGTGATTGCCCCCAAGTAGGTGGCGTCACCAGCAGCAGAGCCATCATCACCCAGCAACCTAAGGTGTGCCGTAGCGATAAAAGGTAGCTTCTATGAGATGAAAGAGTATTCAAACAAGCGTCCTCTTATGGTTAACTGAATCCATTCACTTGTGTTGCGACGCAGCAACGCCTCTTGGCAATGTGCCTTACTGCAACGTTTACAACAATAAACTGACTAAGCGACGAACCCATGACTCTTCTGGAAACCGATTTGGATGACGTACCGGCCCCTCAAGGGCAGCTTACTTTAAAATTACTGGCTTCCCGCCAAGATACCAATCTTTATGGTGATATACCCGGTGGTTGGCTAGTCAATCAAATGGACCAGGCAGCGGAGCTTGCAGCCTGCCGCGAAGCGGGTGGGCGAACGGCCACCGTGGCGATTGAAGCCATGGATTTTTTAAGCCCGGTGCGCGTCGGCTCAATGGTCAGTGTCTACACCCAGGTACAAGAGATCGGTCATAGCTCAATCAAAATTGATGTGGAAGTATGGGTACGCCCGCCCCATGGGCAACGGATTGAAGAGCGTCAAAAGGTGACAGAGGCGCGTTTTGTAATGGTCGCATTAGACGATAACGGACGGATCCGAGCGGTACACAGCGAATAGCCCTTCTTATCAACCCCTTCAATGTTCCCCCCTTAAATAGCAAAAGGGCGCTCAGTGCGCCCTTTGCCGTACTTGCTGCTTACCTGACTGGATAATCAGGCACCTACGTTGTCGCGGTTCTTGAGATAGGCGTATTCACCCACGTCGCTAAACGGACGCAGTAGTTTCTGAAACGCCGAGTAAGATTCATACACGCGGCGGGACTCTTCATCGTCCTCGATTTGGCGCTGGATGGCATCCTGGGAGGAGGTGTAAAGCGCTGCCATCACGTCTTCAGGGAAGGTGCGCAGCTGAACGCCATGCTCATCGACCAATGCTTCTAGTGCCTGGGCATTGCGGAAGGCGAATTCGCTGATCATCGCTAGGTTAGATGCACGTGCGGCTTCGCGAATGACGTCCTGCAGGTCTTCCGGCAGCGCGTTCCAGGCATCCAGGTTGATCGTGCCTTCCAGTACCGCTGAGGGCTCGTTCCACGCCGACGTGTAGTAGTAATCAGCGACCTGGTGGAGACCGAACGCCAAATCGTTATACGGCCCCACCCAGTCAGCGGCATCCAAAGCGCCGGTTTGTAGCGAGGTGAAAATCTCGGATCCCGGCATGTTGACGGTGCTGACACCGATGCCGTTCATCGCTTCACCCGCGAGGCCTGGCAGGCGTAATTTCAGCCCCTGCATATCGTCTAGCGAGTTGATCTCTTTCTTGAACCAGCCCGCCATCTGCGTGCCAGTGTTACCGACAGCAAAGGGTTTCAGGTTGTGATTGGCATAGATTTCATCCCACAGTTCTTGGCCGCCACCATGGTACAGCCAAGCGTTCATTTCGGTGGTATTCATGCCGAACGGTACAGCGGTGAAAAACTGCGAGGCGGCCACTTTGCCGCGCCAGTAATACGACGCAGAGTGACCCATCTCAGCGGTTCCCGCCGCCACGGCGTCGAATACTTCAAGTGCAGGTACCAACTCACCTGCGCCATGTACACGAATCTGCATGCGGCCGTTGGAAAGCTGCTCGACCCGGCGGGCAAAATCATTTGCACCTGTACCCAGGGCGGGAAAGTTTTTCGGCCACGAGGTGACCATGTCCCAGGTATAGGTCTCTTGAGCGCGGGCGCTAGAGGTGGTTACAAAGGGGGCAGCAGCGACACCGGCGGCACCTAGGCCAACGGTTTTAAGAAAGTTACGGCGTTGCATGTGAGCAAAACTCCAAAAGTAATCATACTGTTGTTATAGGGCGCTGTGCGCGCCGTGTCCGCTGGTTAGTATGCTTTATAGCGAATTTAGCTCGCAAGCCTTCTGATCAATCATCCGCTGCGTCTTTCATACTGTTGCCATGGCGCACCAGCCAATAGCAACCGCCTAACGCCAAGACCGCGACCGATAGCGCACCAATTTGCCAAGGGTCGATGACTTCCATATCCAGCACCATAAACTTGCGCACCAGCGCCATAATGGCAATCAGCACGACGATTTCAACGTGAATGAAGCCTTTCCCGCTGGTCATTGTGCGGATAATGGAGTTGTTGAACTCCATGGCAATCAAGACGGTAAGAATCATGTCGAACAAGGCTTGAAACACGCGGTAGTCAAAGGGGTCGCGGCTTTGAATAAACAGCAGCTGTACCACATGAATGACCAGATAATACATGGCGACCAGCACAGCGCCGCCGATGGCGAGGGTCAGTACCATCGATACTAAGCGTTCAAAACGCTGGTAGCCGCTGAGTGCCTGCCAGCCGTTACTCACTTCTGGAAATAGGCGTTTTAAGCGCTGTTTCATAATGACCTCTACATGGCGCCTGGGCGCATTCAATGGGACGTAAGTGAACAGATCGCTATAGCGGCGTCAGCTTAGCAAAGCCAAGTACCAGCCATTTTACCCCTTCGCCTTCAAAGCTGACCTGTACACGGGCGCGGGCACCTTCGCCTTCCGCGTTGAGAATAATGCCTTCACCGAACACTGGATGCTCAACCCCCTGGCCGACGTGCAGGCTGGGAAGGTCGCCGCTGCTCTCAACGCTTTGCTGGGCAAAGGAAGTGCGCGACGCGGTCACTGGGCGTGAAATATGCCCGCGCAGGCGGACTTCTTCCAGCAGGTGTGGAGGTAGCTCGCGTAAGAAGCGTGAGGGGCGTGGAAACACTTCTTTGCCGTGCAGGCGGCGTGTTTCTGCGTGGGTCAGGTAGAGCTTCTGCATGGCGCGAGTGACGCCGACGTAACACAGCCGGCGCTCCTCTTCGAGCCTGCCCGGCTCTTCCAGGGACATCTTGTGCGGGAAAAGTCCCTCCTCGACCCCGGCAATGAACACCACGGGAAACTCCAGGCCTTTGGCGGAGTGCAACGTCATTAACTGCACACTGTCTTCGAACTCTTCAGCTTCATGGTCGCCAGCGTTAAGGGCGGCTTCAGAGAGAAATGCTTCCAGTGCGGCCATGCCTTCGCCCGCTTCAGGGGCTTCAAAGACATCGCCTTGGGTAAAGGCGCGGGCAGCAGTGACCAGCTCTTCCAAGTTTTCGACGCGGGCCTGGCCTTTCTCGCCGCGTTCACTTTTGTGATGCTCGATTAACCCCGTATGAACGGTAACGTGATCGATAATCTCGTGCAGTGCCATGCCGGAGGCGTCGTTATCGAGCTGCTCGATCAGGTTGGCGAAGGTTTGCACGGCATTGGCAGCGCGACCTTTCAAGGTACCGTCGTTAATCGCATCGTGGAGTGCCTGCCACAGCTGAATACCTTGTTCACGGGCACGCAAGCGGACAATCTCGACCGTGCGCGTGCCGATGCCACGAGTGGGGACGTTAATGACCCGCTCAAGGGAGGCATCGTCATCGCGGTTGAGCATCAGGCGAAGGTAAGCCAAGGCATTTTTGATTTCTAAGCGTTCATAAAAACGGTGGCCACCGTAAATACGGTAGGGCATGCCTTGGCGAATCAGGGTCTCTTCCAGCAGCCGCGACTGGGCATTGGAGCGGTAGAGAATCGCGATATCTCGGCGGTTAAAGCCTTCGTCGACCTTCTCTTTGATGGTATCAACGATATAACGCGCTTCTTCCAGGTCGTTAAACCCGGCGTAGATCGAGATCGGCTCGCCTTCGATGCCATCAGTCCACAGGTTTTTACCCATCCGCTCGCTGTTGTGGCTGATCAGCGTATTGGCGGCTTCCAGAATCGCGCTGGTGGAACGATAGTTCTGCTCTAGGCGCACGGTATGGGTTTGCGGAAACTCCTGCTCAAAGCGGCTGATATTTTCCACTTTGGCGCCGCGCCAGCCGTAGATCGACTGATCGTCATCACCGACGGCGGTCATCGGTGTCTTCATGCCGGTGAGCAGTTTTAGCCAGGCGTATTGCAGGGTATTGGTATCTTGAAACTCATCAACCAGTACGTGGCCAAAGCGCTCCTGGTAGTGTTTTAACAGTGCTGGGTTATCGCGCAGTAACTCCAGGCTTCGCAGCAGCAGTTCACCGAAATCGACCAGGCCGCCGCGCTCACAGGTGAGCTGGTAACGCTCGTAGAGCTCGACCATTTGCCCCATGTAGGCATCGCCATCGACGTTGACCTGATGCGGGCGCAGCCCTTCTTCTTTGCAGCCGGAAATAAACCCCTGCACCTGGCGCGGCGGATAGCGTTCGGCGTCGATCGAGTAATCTTTCAGCAGCCGTTTGACTAGGCGTAGCTGATCGTCGGAATCGATAATCTGGAAGTGCTGCGGCAGCCGAGCGTCCTGCCAGTGGGTGCGCAGCAGGCGGTGGGCAATGGAGTGAAAGGTGCCCACCCAGACGTGGCGCAGCGAGAGGCTCAGCAGCGTCTCAAGCCGCGTACGCATCTCTTTGGCGGCTTTATTGGTAAAGGTGACCGCCAGCAGCGCGTAGGGAGACAACCCTTCGGCCTGCATCAGCCAGGCGATGCGATGAACCAGCACGCGGGTTTTGCCGGAGCCTGCGCCCGCGAGCACCAACAGGTTACCTTGGGGGGCGCTCACTGCTTCGCGCTGGGCGGAGTTGAGCTGATCGAGAATCGCCGTGACGTCGTCCATAGTAGCCGCTGCCGGATCAAAAAATAGGCGGCTAGTCTAGCACAGCCAGCAAACTGGCTGTGTATACAGGTTAACGATTAAGGATCTTCCGGAAAGCGCAGCGTATTAAGGCTCTTTTTAACCGCTTTGAGCTGTTCGGCGAGTTTTGGGCCGCGGGTTTTAGCGACCCCGACGGCGAGCACATCAATCAGCACCAGATGGGCAATGCGTGAGCTAAGCGGCGTGTAGATTTCGGTGTCTTCGTGGACATCAATATACAGCGGCAGGCTGACCTCATCGGCCAGCGGTGAACCGCTGGGGCACAAGCCAATCACTGTCGCGCCCGCTTCGCGAGCTAGGCGTACGCTGGCGACTAGCGCTTTGGTACGGCCGGTTTGTGAAATTGCCACCACCACATCGCCATCGTTCAAGGTCACTGCCGACATATTCTGCATATGGGGGTCGGCGTAGGCTGAGGTGGAAATTTGCAGCCGGAAAAACTTGTGCTGGGCGTCAAAGGCGACCGCGCCTGAGGCGCCAAAGCCATAGAACTCCACGCGATTAGCCATCGCTAGCGCATTAACCGCTCGGCCCAGGGCGTCGTTATCTAGCCGGTCACGCACAGAGAGCAGCGTGCCCACGGTCGAGTCAAAGATGCTATGGGAAAACTCAGCGACCGAGTCGCTATCGTTCATGGAAAACTGTGCAAACTGACTGCCGCTGGCCAGCATTTGTGCTAGCTGTAGCTTGAAGTCCTGAAAGCCGTTACACCCCAGCGCACGGCAAAAGCGCACCACGGTCGGTTCGCTGACGGTGGCTTCAGTGGCCAAATCCACAATACGCATGTGGATAACCTCTTCGGGGTTGCGCAGTACAAACCGTGCCACTTTTTGCTCGGAGCGTCGAAAGTGCTCCATGCGGCGTCTCATTTCATCGAACAGGGCGCGACTCACGTTCAGCTCCTTGGCTCTTCAGCACACACTTGGCTTACTTCTAGCATTTGCCACAGTATGCCTGACTGATAGCGCAAATGGGCATGAAAAGCGTTGTTTAAGGTTAGCGTTAAAATGCCGTTAGGCACTTTTTTTAAGAATGTTCATCATTTTGTCAAGTAGGTTATAGTAAGAAGTGAAGTGCCGCACTGCATCAAACAGTCGTCACGGATGCAGGTGGACGAAGGCATATTCACCTGGAGGAACGTCGATTATGAGAAACGTCGAACGCATCACCTCGGTTAAAAGCGAACTGCTCGACATCTTTATGAGTATGCAAGTAGATGAACATGCCCAGCGTCAGCGCAGCGCTGCCCAGCGTAGCCTAAGAGCGCGTCGTGGGATTGAATTGCATCGAGAATTTCAGAAGCTATCGCGGGACATCGCCCCCTTGCCCGATGAAGATCGGCAAGAGAGCGAATTGCACTGAGGTTAGCAAACAGCAGGGAAGTGACGGCTTACCTTAAATAAGCCCTGTCACGAACACCGCAATAACGCCAGCGGGCGCTACATAGCGCGCGATGATGTTCCATACGCTTTTACCGGTCGCTGAAAGTTCAAGCTCGGCTTCGACACTTTTGCGATCCAGGCACCAAGCGGCGAAGAGAATCGCGCCTAGTCCGGTTAGCGGCAGCATTATTTTGCTGGTCAGCGTATCCAGCAGATCGAACACGCCCAGTCCAAACATGAGCGGTTCGCTCCATACGTTGAACGATAGCAGAGCCGCAATGCCGAGCAACCAAGCCCCCACGCCGGCCACAACAGTTGCCATGACACGTCTGAGCGGCGTGCGCTCTTCAATAAACTCAACTACGGGCTCAAGCAGTGAAATCGCCGAAGTCAGCGCCGCAAACGTAAGCAGCAAGAAGAACATCAAGCCTAGGATCAAGCCACCATCCATATTGCCAAATGCTAGCGGCAGAGTGACGAAAATCAGCCCAGGGCCTGAGGCAAGATCCAGGTTGTTGGCAAACACAATCGGGAAAATGGCTAAACCGGCGCCTAGGGCAATGACGGTGTCCATGATGATGACCGTGCGGGCGGTTTGTAGCAGGTTGATCTCTTTGCCCAAGTAAGAGCCGTAAGCCATCATGATGCCCATACCCAGTGAGAGGGTGAAGAAGGCGTGACCTAAGGCGGCCAGCACGGTTTCTGCGCTGAGCTTGCTCCAGTCCGGGTTGAACATGTACGTCAACGCTTCACCAAAGTGGCCGGTCGACATGCCGTAACCGATCAGCACAACGAGCAGCAGCGCGAGTACTGGCATTAGAATGCGTACAGCGCCTTCAAGCCCTTTGGTAACACCGCGGGCGACAATGCCAATCACCAGTAGCATAAAGATCGAATGGCCCAACAGCAGTAAGCTTGGGTTACTCAGCATGCCATTAAACAGGGCGCCAATCCCGTCGGCGTCTTGACCGCTAAAGGCACCGCTCACTGAGTTAACGGTGTAGTAGAGCGACCAGCCACCAATCACGCTGTAAAACGACAAAATCAAAAAGGCCCCAACAATGCCGCTAATGCCGACAATGGCCCATGCTTTTGGCTTGTTTGCGGTGCGGGCCAGTTCTGACATCGTGCTGGCAGGGTTCTTCTGTCCACGCCGCCCCAGTAGCCACTCGGAGACGAGAATAGGCAAGCCAATCAGCGCGATACAAAGTAAATACACAAAGACGAAAGCAGCGCCGCCGCTTTCACCCACCATATACGGAAATTTCCATATATTCCCTAGACCCACCGCTGAACCAGCGGCGGCCAGCACAAAGGTCATTCGCGATGACCACTGCGCATGCGCAAGCTTCGCCATACATCACCCATTAAGTCGATTGTTGTGTAAGTCACTACGTGTTGAGCACGCTAGTTATCGGAAAATGGAGTCATTGCTGACGTCCTTTTCCAAAAGTAAGCGCAATTTATCTGATCAACCGCAAGCATGCCAGTTAGCTCACCTAAAAAGGTGGTCTAAAAGAGTTGGCTTTGCTTTTCACCTGCAAAGGGCTCAAGCGAGGGTAAGGGCGTCTCCTCTCCGAGGGCGTTATAAAGTAGCCGAGCCATGTGAGGAGACTCACGGTTATCTGCAGTATGCACAAATAAGAAAGGGGTTTTCCCCTGATTTATCCACAGCTTTAGACGAGCCTTCCAAGCGGTGAAGTAGTCACTATTTATTGTTTTGTCAATATGGCCAATAAAGCGAATCACCGGATAATTTGCCGTGGAAAGCACGTGTAGTGGGAGTTTTGGCTTTTCTTGCTGGGCATGAGCCAGGCCCATATGGTCATTTGGCGGGGTTGAGAAGAGCGGACGGACGTCGAGCATCACGCGGTTGGCCGAATAAGTTATCAACAGGCGGTTAAGGGCGATTTCAGCGGCCCCTTTGTGGAAAAAATCAGGATGGCGTACTTCTACCGCGCAAGGCAAATGAGCAGGCCAATCGGCGAGTAACGCTTCCAGCTGAGGGAGTTCTTGAGGGCCAAAATCGCGCGGTAGTTGAACCATGGTGGGTCCAAAGCGATCGTGCAGCGGTTCAAGGGCGGCTAAAAATGCCCATGCGTCTTCTAAATGGGTAAGCCGTTGATCGTGAGTGACGGTTGCCGGTAATTTAAAACAAAAACGAAAGTGGGGTGGCGCCTGGCGTGCCCAAGCGGCCACGGTTTCCGGTTTTGGAATACCGCTATAAAACGTAGTGTTACCTTCAACGCTCGAAAACACCGCGGCATAATCGCTTAATAGCTCGGTTTTGGCATGGCGCGGATAAAGGCTGCCGAGCCAGTCTTGATTGGCCCACATGGGCAAACCTAAATAAAGCGGAAGCGTCATTGATGGCGTGCCTAGGTTCATAAGATCAAGCGCTAATGTAACAGTTTAAAATACCTACTCGTTAAGGTGAGGGGGCTTTTAGGTGTAGCAAGGTGCGGAAAAAGTGAAATTGTTAAGGCACCGATAGCGCTACTATGTAGATATAGCCTTCTATGGGCAGATATAGCCGTTTATAAATAGGACAATTCCATGAGTTCAGCGTACGTTAGCAGTGATGAAATCCGCGACCAATTTTCCAGCGCAATGTCAGCGATGTATCAGCAGGAAGTGCCGCAATACGGCACCTTGTTGTCGCTGGTCGAGGCTGTTAATCGAGAGATGCTAGCTGCTAATCCAGAACTTAACGGTGCGCTGCAGGAGGGCGACGAGCTGGCCCGCATCAATGTTGAACGCCACGGCGCGATTCGCGTGGGCAGCGCTAACGAGCTTGCCATGCTACGGCGAATGTTCGCAGTAATGGGAATGGAGCCGGTGGGCTATTACGACCTGGCGGCGGCGGGCGTGCCGGTGCACTCCACGGCATTTCGTCCGGTCGCCGATCGTGCGCTCAAACGGAATCCCTTTCGCGTCTTTACCTCGCTGCTGCGCCTGGAACTCATCGAAAAGGCCGAACTCCGCGAACAGGCAAGCGCCATTTTAAGCTCACGGGATATTTTTACTGCTAATGTGAAAACGCTCATTGAACGCTTCGAGCAGCAGGGTGGGCTTAGCGCCGCCGATGCCGAGCAGTTCGTTCAGGAAGCGCTGGAAACGTTCCGTTGGCATGACAACGCCACGGTCGATTTGGCTACTTATGACCGTTTGCATAATGAGCATCGCCTGATCGCCGACGTGGTCTGTTTCCGCGGCCCGCACATTAATCACCTAACGCCGCGCACGTTAGACATTGACGAAGTGCAGCGGCGCATGCCCAGTGTCGGCATTGACCCTAAAGCGACTATCGAAGGACCTCCTCGTCGTAATTGCCCGATACTGCTGCGTCAAACCAGCTTTAAAGCGTTAGAGGAGACCATCGCTTTCGCTGATGCCGCCGAGGGCAAGCACACCGCTCGCTTTGGTGAAATCGAGCAGCGCGGTATCGCCTTAACCCATAAGGGGCGTGCGCTCTATGATCGCCTGCTAGCGGCTGCCCGAGAAAATGCACCGACGGCTGCGGATAACGACGCCCATCAGGCGCATCTAGCCGAAGTGTTTAAGGCCTTCCCTGATGATTACGCTACGCTACATCGTGACGGGCTAGCGTTTTTTCATTATCAGGCGGCCCAGGGTGCATCTGTAGCAGGATCAGTGACGTTAGAGCAGGTGGAAAGCCTGATCGAACAAGGCGCTCTCACGATAGCACCCATGATTTATGAAGACTTCTTACCTGTTAGCGCGGCCGGAATTTTCCAGTCCAACTTGGGTGGAAGCAGCCATGAAAATTACACCAGTAGTGCAAGTCAGCAGCAGTTTGAGCAGGCTTTAGGGGCTAAAGTAACTGATGAGATTGAGCTGTATGCCCAGCGCCAGCAGGCATCGCTTGAACAGGCGCTAGCGCAATTGGCGGGTTAAGTGATAGAACAGCTGATCGACTAATGCAGTTGTTCAGATGAGCTAACTCGCCAATTTAGATGGCAAGGCAAAGAGTGGAGAAGTCATGAGTCAAGGCAAGGTATTGGTATTACATGGGCCCAATCTAAATTTGCTGGGTACTCGCCAGCCGGAGATATACGGCTACGAGACATTAGAGGATGTGAATAACATTCTGCGGGAGAGAGCGGTGATGGCCGACTGGGATATACAATGCCTTCAGAGCAACCACGAAGGAGAGTTAATCGACGCCATTCACGTCGCGCGTCTTGATGGCACCCAAGCAATTATTATCAATCCTGCTGCTTATACGCATACCTCAGTGGCGATTCTTGATGCACTCAATGCTTTTGATGGCAAAGTGATTGAGGTGCATTTGTCGAATGTGCACAAACGTGAAGCCTTTCGGCACCACTCCTACGTTTCACTGCGTGCTGATGGTGTGATTGCTGGCTTAGGTGTGCAAGGTTATCGTGCGGCGTTAGACGCGGTAATGGTTAATTAATATGCGAACGTATTTGCGCGACTTTATCTTGGAGCACCGGTAAGTAAATATTAATCAACGTGTCGAGGTCGACCCGAGCCGCGTTGGTACTAATATTGATTGCGCCCATTAAGTGCTGCTTGGCATCAAAAACTGGAACAGCGATAGAGCGTAACCCAGAGTCTAGCTCTTGATCAGAAATCGCATAGCCTTGTTGCCGTGCGTTAACTATTTGTCTGCGTAATTCTTTAACATCAGTTACCGTTTTATCGGTGTAGGGCTCTAAAGAAATCGACGATAGAAAATGATCAAGAGCCGTATCGTTGAGCTGAGCAAGAAGTATGCGCCCCATAGAAGTATGAGCTGCTGGCAGTCGGGTGCCCACTGAAAGTGTGATCGCCATTAAGCGATGTTTGGCTGCCGAGCGGGCGACATAGATAACATCATTACCATCTAACACGCCAAGTGACGATGACTCCCCCGTTTCAGCGGTAATATCTTCTAAATAGTGTTGAATAACGTCTCTGTAATTATTAGCCGATAAAAATGCATAGCCGAGCTGAAGGACGCGAGGTGCTAATTCAAAGTAACGCTGTTGCTTACGCACGAAGCCCAGTGCATGTAGGGTGAGTAAGAAACGCCTAGCTTTTGCTCTATTCATTCCCGTCCGCGTTGCGACCTCGCTCAATGTCATACGCGGGTGTTCGTGATCGAATGCCTGTATTACCTCTAAGCCGCTGGCTAATGCTGTTACAAAATCACGGCTATCTTCACTCAACATCTCTTCCTGCATTGTTATCATCCCTTACCTTAACGTTTGATAGAAAAGATTAGCGCAAAAATGTTCGCATTGCGAACTTGTGCGTTATTAAAGCCTTTCCGACGGCATGCTGCGGCCCCTAAAACGCTTTTTGATACTCCCTGCTACTAAAGTTGTGTTTTTTAATAGACTGGCAACAAAGTAACCTCACCGATCAGATTACGAATACATGTACGTATTGCGAACAATAATTAAGCATAATAATGGCTAAACAACGCATAGGAAGAAAAATGAAAAAACTCCTTGGCTCTGCATATCTGGCTGCTTGTGGAAGCGCTCTGGCGCTCGGCCTTACCGTTACCTCTGTCAGCGCTGATGAGTGGCCGACAAATGATGTACGCTTGGTAGTGCCTTACGCTCCTGGCGGCACTACCGATGTACTGTCGCGTCGCGTTGCCGATCTTCTTCAGCAAGAACTCGACACTAATGTCATTGTAGAAAATCGCCCCGGCGCAGGTTCTACGGTCGGAACCGGGCGTCTCGCTCGCGGTGGCCGCGATGCTGAACACACCATTTTGATGGCCTCGCCAGGGCACACCATTGGTGCTGCCATCTATCCAGATCTTAGCTACGATCCGGTCGAAGATTTCGTTTTCCTGCAAAACATGGTCGACATACCTAACGTCATGGTGGTCCCTGCAGACAGCCCTTATGAAAGCGTTATTGAGTTCGTAGAAGCGGCTAAAGAAGAAAGCATGACCTTCAGTCACAGTGGCGTGGGTAGCTCCATTCATATGTCGGGCGAACTGTTCAAAACACTGACCGAAACCAACCTGACGGCAGTGCCTTTTGCTGGCAGTGGTGCGGCGCTTCCGGCGTTGCTGGGTGGCGATGTTGATGTGGCGTTCGAGAATATGCCGACGGTGCTTTCGCATATACGTTCCGGTGATCTACGGGCGCTTGCAGTCACTTCTGCCGAACGCTCCGAGTATCTGCCCGATGTCCCGACACTGTCAGAAATCGGTGAATACAACCTTGACCAGTTCATCACGACTGCCTGGTTCGGTCTGATAGCACACAACTCCTTCCCGGAAGAAGCTCAAAGCGTCATGCAAGATGCACTGGCCAAGGTGATGGAGCGCGAAGAGTTTGTGGACTTCGCGGACCAACTGGGTGCTGAGCCGGGTCAAGTGTCGGGTGAAGAGTTCAAGCAGTTCATTGTTGAAGACTTGGAGCGTTGGGAAAACGTAGCTGAGCAGGCGGGTATTAGCCAGTAAGCAAGGCAGCCTTTGATCTAACGGAGAGGCGAGGGCAAGCGTCCTCGCCTCTCTTGTTTCAAAGTCTTTTAGCTCTATATCTCTTAGCTCTATATTACTTGGTTCTTTGGAGAAGGCAGTGATGACTACCTCGGATTATAAGCGCAGCGTGAAAGACCCGGCTGACGTATTGGCGGGCGTTATTCTGCTTTGCTTTTCCATTGCGCTGGTCTTTTATCTGGTGCCTAACTACATCAATGAACCGCCCATCATGCAAAACCCCATGATGTCGCCTCGTTGGCTGCCAGAAATTGTTGGCTGGTTGATACTGCTGTTTTCTATCCTGCTCATCCTGCAAGGCTTCCTGTTAGACAGAAGCAGTGAGGAGGATGAACGAAATATTGAGAAGGGTTCGACGCGGCGCTTTGTATTGATGGTGGGCGCCCTGTTGATATATGTCGCTTTGTTTGAATCGATGGGAGCGGTGTTTACCGGCATTCTCGCGACGCTGGTGCTGTTTGTGGCGCACCCTGTTCGCACGTGGTGGGTCTATAGCATGGCATTTGTATTTCCTATCGTTGTGACATTCATATTTGTAGAAGTCATGAATGTGCCGCTTCCGATATCGCCAATCGGCTTCTGATTGGCTACTTATTCTGCTGGGTGATCTATGGAAAATTTTTCGGAAGTCATAGAGTTATTCTTTAGTTTAGATAACTTCATCGCTATCGCTGTGGGGGTCGTCATCGGCGTGGTGGTGGGGTCGATTCCTGGCTTGACCGCCACGATGGCGGTGGCACTGGCATTGCCCTTTACCTTCTCCATGCAGCCTGTCGCCGCTATTTTGCTGCTGGTAGGTATCTATAAAGGGGGAATGTACGGTGGTTCAATTACGGCCATTTTGATAAGAACCCCCGGATCACCTGCCTCCGCCTGTACCTTGTTGGACGGCTACCCCATGGCGCAACAGGGGCATGCGAAGAAGGCACTTAAGACAGCACTTTATTCGTCGGTCATTGCCGACTTCATCTCTAATATTGCCCTGATCTTTTTTGCTGCCTATTTGGCAAAAATTGCCCTGAACTTTGGCGCGCCAGAGTTTTTCTGGCTGATCTGCTTTTCGCTTACCATCATTATTTCTTTGGCCAGCGGCTCTATGATCAAGGGCTTGATGGCAGCGCTATTGGGTATTCTGCTTTCCCTGGTAGGGCTGGATGAAGTCTTCGGTTCTCAACGGTTTACCTTTGGCAATTACAACTTGATGGACAGCATCTCCTTTATCCCGCTGTTGATTGGTCTGTTTGCCATCCCCGAGATTATAGAGTTCTACCGCAAAAAAGCGCTTCCTCATATTAAGGCTAAGGCGAGCGGTGCCGGTCTTGCTTTTTCTGAGCTGAAGCGCTGCATGACCACCATTGTGCGGGGCAGTTTGATTGGCGTGATTATTGGGGCAATCCCAGGTACTGGCGCTACTGCGGCTGCTTTTATTTCCTATAGCGATGCACGTAGGCGGTCGCCCAATAAGGCTAACTTTGGTAAAGGCGAGGTAGAGGGTGTTGCCGCCGCCGAGGCTGGTAATAATGGCGTCGCCGGGGCGACGATGATTCCTCTGCTATCTCTAGGTATTCCAGGGGATGTCATCACGGCCATTATCCTTGGTGCCTTTATGGTTCATGGGCTTACGCCTGGCCCCCTTATGTTCCAAGAGAATCTATCCCTGATCTACGCCCTGTTTATGGGCATTATGTTCAGCTCTGTCGTATTGCTGTTGGTGGGTAATGTGGCCATCAAGTACTTCTCTTTGATTGCTGATATCCCTAAATCTGTCCTCTTTCCCATCGTATTGATGTTCTGCGTTTATGGCGCTTACGCCGTTAATAACGACACCTTTGACATATGGGTGATGATGGCCTTTGGCGTCATGGGCTATATCTTCAATCGCGCCGCGATACCGGCTGCGCCCTTTTTGATCGGGTTTATCCTCGGGCCAATGTTCGAAGATAATCTGCGCCGCTCTTTATTGATCGGACATAACGATCTGTCGATCTTCGTGCGCGGTCCCATTACCTGGGTTTTCATTGCATTGACGGTGGGCTCCATTTCCCTGGCACTCTACCGCTTTATTTCCGCGCGCCGTGAAGCGCGCAATGCTGCCGCCAAATCACAAGAAGTTTGATGTTCTTCGGAGAAGTGCAATGGCGGGACCACTGACAGGGCTGCGGGTACTGGATTTAAGCCGTGTAATGGCTGGCCCCTGGTGTACGCAGATACTGGCCGATATGGGCGCCGAAGTGATTAAAATTGAGCATCCGCTGCTTGGTGACGATACGCGCCATTGGGGGCCTCCCTGGTTAAAAGATAAAGAGGGCAACGATACTCGCGAGTCGGCCTACTACCTTTCCGCTAATCGCGGCAAGCATTCGGTGACCGTGGATATTGGTCAGCCGGAAGGCCAGGCGCTGGTGCGTGAGCTAGCCGCTGAAAGCGATATTCTGGTAGAGAACTTTAAGAGTGGCGGCCTAGCATGCAAGGGGCTCGACTACGCCACATTAGAGGCGATTAATCCGAGTTTGATTTACTGCTCAATTACCGGGTTCGGGCAGACGGGGCCAATGGCCTCCATGGCGGGCTATGACTACTTGATCCAAGCGCAGGCTGGGTTAATGAGTATTACCGGCGCGGCAGACGGTGAACCCGGAGCCGGGCCACAGCGGGTGGGTATGGCCGTCTCCGACCTGACCACGGGCATGAATGCCACCATTGCCATCCTCGGCGCGTTGCATCACCGGCACGCTACCGGCCTGGGGCAATATATTGATATGGCGCTGCTGGATGTTCAGGTCAGTTGGTTGGCTAATCAGGCGCTTAATTACTTCTGCAGCGGCACCCCGCCAACCCGCACCGGTGAGTATCACCCCAACCTGGTGCCTTATCAGCCATTCCCTACCGCGGACGGCGAAAAGGTTATTATTGCCATTGGCAACGATGGCCAGTTCAAGCGTTTCTGTGAGGCAGTGGGGCGGCCCGAGCTAGCCGTTGATCCCCGTTTTAGCACCAACCCCGAGCGGGTCAAACATCGACTCGAGTTGATTCCGCTTATGGTGCAGATTACTCAGCGTCGTACCAGCCATGAATGGATAGAGATGCTGGGTGCCATTAGTGTGCCCTGCGGGCCGATCCAGAATATTGCCCAGGTCTTTGCTGACCCTCAGGTTCAAGCGCGGAATATGCAGATTGAGCTGGAAACCGACACCGGTACAGTGCCCGGGGTGGCCAATCCGATCAAATACTCCAGAACACCCTTGGAGTATCACAAGCCACCGCCGCGACTGGGTGAAGATACCGATAGCGTGTTGGAGCGCTTATTGCACAAAGGCGCTGAGGAAATTAGCGCCTTACGCCAAAAGGGCGTAGTGAAATAAGCCATTGGTTTGCCTAACCGACCGTTACACCGCCGCACACGAAAAGGGTTTGGCCGGTGATGAAGCCGCTGCGTTCGTCACAGAAGAAACTGATGGCTTGGGCCACGTCTTCAGGCTGACCCATGCGCTGTAGCGGGATATTATCGATGATGCGGCGAGCGCGCTCGGAGTCGGGCGGGTTGTTCTGCCAGAAGGCGCTGGTGGCGATAGGCCCAGGGGCAACGCAGTTGACCGTGATGCCGTGTTCAGCCAGCTCCAGCGCCCAGGTGCGGGCCATGGATTGCAGCGCGCCTTTGGTGGCGCTATAGATTGAGCGCGCCTCTTTGCCCAGCACCACACGGCTAGTATTCAGCACGATGCGGCCCATGCCGTTTGCCTTCATCGCAGGTAGCAGCGCCTGGGTGCAGATCAATGCCGAACGTACGTTCAGATGCATTAATTTGTCGAAGTCCTCAAGCTTTGCCTCTTCAATCAGCGCAGGCGCAACGATACCGACGTTATTGACCAACCGAGTCACCGTATAACGCTCGGCGATTTCTGCCATGACACGGCGAGTAGCGTCTGCATCAGCCAGATCGACCTGATAAGCATCGGCTTGCAGGGTCGGCGCTTCGGGCTCGACGATATCCACCACAATAACGTGATAGCCATCCTGCTGAAGACGCAGGGCAATAGCTTGGCCGATATTTCTTGCCCCGCCGGTCACGACGGCGCAGTGAAGTTGAGAAGTCGGTTGGCTCATTGTTGTTATCCTTGTTCGCGATAAAACTGTTTTTTAAAACGCCATTAGCCCTGACATGGTCATTAACCAGATGATCAGGCTAAGCGTGAAGAAGGAGGCCACTGTTGCCACCAGCATCGTGGCAGCACTTACACCGCCTAAGCCATAGCGCTGCCCCAGTAGCGGGTAAATACTAATCATCGGTGCGGCGGCGAAGAGCACGGCACCCACCATGTAGAGAGGATCAATGCCGGGGATAATCAAAAATGCGATTAAGATGACGAGTGGGTGAATGATCAGTTTACCGATCACAATTTGCCCCACGTCTTTGGTCATACCTTTAACCTGCAGGCCAAACAGCGCGCCGCCGATGACAAAGAGAGCCGCCGGACCTGCGGCATTGGCCAGCATATCAATGGCTTTAAACAGCGGAACAGGAATTTGTAGTCCTGTGACGGCTAAAAAAATACCGATCAGTAAGCCCATAAGAACAGGATTTTTGGCCAGGCTCAGGGCGGTCTGCTTAACGGTTTTCCATACGCTGACCCCTTGCTGAGAAGCCATTTCAGCCAAGATGAGTGCAGCGGGAATAATAATCAGCGTTTCAATGACCATGTTCAGCGCCAAAAGCACCGCAGCAGGTGAGCCAATCACCATAACGGCGACGGGGTAGCCAACAAAGCCACTGTTGGCCGCTGCCATACCCAGCGCCTGCATAGCGCTGGCATTGAGAGGTTGACGCTGATACTTCAGGGTGAGCAGCAGCCCGCCCCCAAATACCACTACTGTGCCCAATCCATAGGCCACCAAATAGTTGATTTGCAGTATTTCCTCTAAAGGGTGCTGGGTTAACGCTCTGATAACCAGCGCAGGCAGTGCGAAGTACAGCACAAAAACGCTAACACCTTGCATCTGTTCACGTTGTATAAGCCCGCTCCACCTAGCGATATAACCCGTGCTGATCAATAGAAAAATAGGGGTAGTAATGGCAAGAATAGCGAGCATAGAGTCTCTGTCTTGTCGGTGATGGAAAAGTAAACATAGCCCCGAATATCAGACCAATTTAGCATGGCGTTCGAATCACGAACAATTGTACGTTTGTTCAGTGTGGTACCGCCGTTGCTTCCATTAACGAGGTTTATTTATGCCCGCTGCGTTTTTAAAGCATCCGTTTATGAGTCAGCACGCATTAGCTGAGGGTGACGACGAGGCCATGGTGAATGCCATGCTGGCCTTTGAGTTGGCATTAGCAGAAGTGCAAGAAGCCAGCGGTGCCATGCCGAATGGCGTTAGCCAGCAAATGCGCGCGCTAATGCAAAGCGCCACCTTCAATATCGCCGACATAGAGGAGGGTATCGCCAGCGGTGGCAATGTGGCTATCCCCTTCGTAAAACAGAGCCGTGCGCTGCTCGCCGATGACCTCAAGCGCTACTGGCACCAGGGGGCGACGAGCCAGGATGTGGTCGACTCCGCGCTGATGCTGCTGCTTAAACCGCGCTTAGCGGCGCTGGATGACTTACTGCTGCGCTGCCGTTCGGCGTCGATAGCGCTGATGGATGCTCATATCGACACGCCCATGGTGGGACGCACCTTAATGCAGCAGGCGCTGCCAATCACCTTTGGGGTCAAGGTGGCTCACTGGGCAATTGGTCTGGAGCAAACGCGCCGCCGTTTAAGCGCTATTGAGCTACCCGTTCAGTTTGGTGGTGCGGTGGGCGTGCACTCGGGTTGGGATAACCTCGGGCTTGAGTGGATGGATGCATTGGCCGAGCGGTTAGGCTTGGCGGTGCCGGTACTGCCCTGGCATACCGACCGCTACCCGATCCATGCCCTCGGCACGGCGTTTGATGCCGTTGCCGGGGCCGCTGAAAAAATCGCCCTGGATGTCTCGCTGCTTACCCAAACCGAAGTAGGTGAAGTAGCAGAACCCTCCGCGCCAGGGATGGGGGAGTCGTCATCCATGCCCCATAAGCGTAACCCGGTACGCAGCGCGCTGATCCGCGGCGCGGCGCGGCAAGTGCATGGCCATACCAGCGTGTTGATCAATGCTGCCGCTCAGCCCCTTGAGCGTGGCTTGGGCGAGTGGCATGCGGAGTGGGCGCCGTTGATGGAGAGCGCTCTGCTGGTAGAAGGTGCGCTAGAGCAAGTGGCCGTGCTGCTGGAGGGACTCGAGGTGTACCCCGACAACATGTGGCGCAACCTGGCGGCCACCGGTGGCGGCATTATGGCCGAGCCAGTCGCACGTTTGCTGGCACCGACGCTAGGCGTGGAGAAAGCCAAAGAGGTCAGCGCGGAAGCGGCAGAAACCTCACGCCAGACAGCACGTCCCTCTTCAGAGGTGCTTGCCGAGCATCCTGATGTGAAAGGGATCGTAGACCCCGATGCGCTGCGTAATGCCTGCGACCCCGCTTTATACCTTGGTAGCAGCGCAGCCCAGGTCATGCGCACTACAAAATGGCTAGAATCCCAATAAGCGTATTTAAAAACAAAGCGTTAAGTGCGGCCGTGAAATGAGTGATGGGTTCGGCAGGTCGTTAGGCGGGCGCGGTTGGGTTTGACCCAATTAATGTTCAGCAGTAGATTGTTCGTATAGAGGATCTATGTTCGCTCAACGAACAATCTGCTGCAGTTCACTAACCAGTACACCAATGACCCGCTAAGAGGCACCCATCATGGCCGAGTTTCTCAGCTTGCATGACGCGGTAGCGCGCTACGTCCAAGACGGCGCCACCGTGGCCATGGAAGGTTTTACCCACCTGATTCCGTTTGCCGCTGGTCACGAAGTGATCCGCCAGAAAAAGCGCGACCTGACCCTGATCCGCATGACCCCCGATATCATCTACGATCAGATGATTGGCGCTGGCTGCGCTAAAAAGGTGATCTTCTCCTGGGGTGGTAACCCCGGCGTGGGCTCGCTGCATCGACTGCGTGACGCGGTTGAGAAAGGCTGGCCGCGCAAGATCGAGATTCTTGAGCACAGCCACGCCGCCATGGCCTGTGCCTTTGAAGCGGGTGCCGCCGGTCTACCGCTGGCGGTTTTTCGCGGCTACATCGGTAGCGAACTGCCCAGCGTCAACGATCAAATCAAATTCATCGAGTGCCCGTTTACCGGTGAACGCCTGGCCGCTGTGCCTTCGGTGCGCCCGGACGTTTCGATCATCCACGCCCAGCGGGCGGATCGCCAGGGCAACGTGCTGGTAGAAGGTATCGTGGGCGTACAGAAAGAGGCAGTCTTGGCTGCCAAGAACAGCATCGTGACGGTGGAAGAGATCGTCGATGACCTCAACGCCCACCCGAATGCCTGTGTGATTCCCAGCTGGGCCATCAGCGCCATTGCGGTAGCTGAGAAAGGCGCGCTGCCCTCGTACACCCACGGCTATTACGGCCGCAGCAACCGCTTCTATAAAGAGTGGGATGCCATCGCCCGCGATCGCGACACCTTTACCCAGTGGCTCGTCGACAACGTCTTTAACGCTGTCCAAAATCATGCAGGGGAGAACAGCTAATGAGTCTCGAATATACCTCTTCTGAAATGATGTCGGTGACCGCCGCACGGGCGCTGGAAAACGGCATGACCTGTTTTGTAGGCATCGGGCTGCCCTCTGAAGCCGCGAATTTGGCGCGTCTGACCCACGCCCCTGATGTAGTGCTGATTTACGAGTCCGGCACGTTGCAGACCAAGCCGGATATTCTGCCGTTGTCCATCGGTGACGGTGAGCTGTGCGAATCAGCGCTCACCACCGTGGCGGTGCCAGAGATGTTCCGCTACTGGCTGCAGGGCGGCAAAGTCGATGTGGGCTTTTTAGGCACTGCGCAAATCGACCGTTTTGCTAACCTTAACACCACGCTGATCGGCGATTACAAAGCGCCCAAGGTTCGTCTGCCGGGCGGCGGCGGTGCGCCGGAAATTGCCACCAACGCCGGTGAAGTGTTTATCACTTTGAAGCACTCGAAGCGTGCCTTTGTGAAAGATGTCGACTTTGTCACCACGCTAGGCTTTGGCCGCGACGGCAAAGGGCGCGACAACGTACCTAATATCGGCAAAGGCCCCACCCGGGTGATCACCGACCTATGCGTGATGAAACCCGACCCGGAGACCAAAGAGCTTGTCGTCGTATCGCTACATCCCGGCGTAACCCGTGAAGACGTCATTGACGCAACCGGCTGGGAAATTCGCTTTGCCGAACAGCTTGAGAGTACCCCAGAGCCCAGCGAAAACGAGCTGACGATTTTGCGTGAGCTCAAAGCGCGCACTGAGCGGGCCCACGCGGACGCATAAAGGAGCTATTTATGAGCGATGTTGTGATGCAAGACGTCTTTCTATGTCATCCCCGCCGCACCGCCGTGGGACGCTTTGGTGGCACCCTGGCCAGCGTACGCCCAGATGATTTCGCCGCGACAATTTTTAAAGCCGTACTGGCAGAAGCGCCGGATCTCGACCCTACTGCCATTGAAGAAGTCTTTATGGGCTGCGCCAACCAGGCCGGGGAAGATAACCGTAACGTGGCGCGTATGTCCTCGCTGCTGGCGGGCATTCCTACCTCAGTGCCCGGCACGACCATGAACCGCCTGTGCGGCTCGGGTATGGACGCGGTGGGCACCGCGTTTCGCGCCATTAAAGCGGGTGAGATGGAGCTGGCGCTGGCAGGCGGCGTGGAGTCCATGTCCCGCGCGCCTTACGTCATGGGCAAGGCCGATAGCGCCTTCGGCCGCAATCAAAAGCTCGAAGACACCACTATTGGCTGGCGCTTGATCAACCCATTGATGAAGAAAGCGTTTGGGGTCGATTCCATGCCGGAGACCGCAGAGAACGTCGCCGAGCAGTTCAATATCTCTCGCGAAGACCAGGATGCCTTTGCCCTGCGCTCCCAGCAGAAAGCTGCTGCCGCTCAAAAAGCGGGGCGCTTTGCCCAGGAGATCACCGCCATTGAGATCCCGCGCCGCAAGCAGGAGCCGCTGTTCTTTGACAAGGACGAGCATCTGCGGGAAACCACCTTGGAAAAGCTGGCAGGTTTGCCCACACCTTTCCGTGAAGGCGGCAGCGTTACCGCAGGCAATGCGTCGGGCGTTAACGACGGTGCGGCGGCGATGCTGGTGGCCAGCGAAGCAGCGGTCAAACAGCATGGTCTTAAGCCGATGGCGAAAATCATCGGCATGGCCACGGCAGGCGTTGAGCCGCGCATTATGGGCTATGGCCCGGTACCGGCAGTGCAGAAGCTACTCAAGCGCACCGGCATCTCGATGGATGAGATCGATGTGTTTGAGTTTAACGAAGCGTTCGCCGCCCAGGCGTTAGCCTGTATGCGCGACCTGGGTCTTAAAGACGACGACCCACGGGTTAACCCCAACGGTGGCGCGATCGCGCTGGGCCACCCGCTGGGCATGTCCGGAGCCCGCCTGTTGTTGACCGCCGCCCATGAGCTGCAAAACAGCGGCAAGCGTTATGCGCTGTGCACCATGTGTGTAGGTGTGGGTCAGGGTATCGCTACGTTGATTGAACGTGTTTAACGGAGACCGTCATGGCATTTCATAGCATCAACGGCCGCAGCGTGGCCTATCGGCTGCTCGGCGCAGAAGTGAACCCGCTGGTCGTGCTGGCGCACCCTTTGGGTATGAGCCAGGCAGTATGGGATGACGTGATTCCCGCGCTGCTGCCCCGCTACCGAGTGCTTACCTGGGATCTTCCCGGCCACGGTGCTAGTCAGGCGGTCAGCGGTGTACAAATCACTCCCGCTGATTTAGCCGCTGAGGCTCTGGTATTGGCAGAACTGGCGGGCGCTGAGCGCTTTCACTTTGCCGGTACGTCCATTGGCGGTGTCGTCGGCCAGCAGTTGATTGCCGAGCATGGTGATCGCCTGCTCTCCGCTACGCTGACCAACACCGGTGCGGTGATTGGTAATCCGGATCTCTGGAACACCCGCGCAGGTCGCGTGCGTCTGGAAGGCTTGGCGGCGATGTCTGAAGAGATAGTGCCGCGCTGGTTTGCCCCGGCGGCCTTTGAGGCAAGCCCGGCGCTGAAAGCGGGCTGGTGCACCCAGATGGGCCGTGGTGACGATGAGTCCTACGCACAACTGTGCGAAATGCTTGGTCGCGATACGTTCACCGGAAAGCTCTCAGGTAAGAGCGTCCCTCATAAGTTCAGGGTGCAGCTATTTGGCGGCAGTGAAGATATGGCTACGCCGCCCGCGACGCTGGAAGCCCTGGCGGCAGAGCTAGATGACGCACCGCTGGAGATTTTTGACGGCGTCGGCCATGTGCCTGCGGTAGAAGCCCCGGCGCTATTTGCACAAAAGCTACTCGTCGTGCTGGCAACGGATCTGGGCGATGTGGCCAACCACGGCGTGGCCTACGCTACCGGCCTGGAGACCCGCAAGCAGGTACTGGGTAGCGAGCACGTTGAGCGCTCCACCGCCAATTCCAACAGCCTGGACGCCCCCTTCCAGCAGATGATTACTCGCCTGGCCTGGGGCGAGCTGTGGAGTAACGACGACCTAACCCGCCGCGAGCGCAGCATGATCACCACCGGGATTCTCGCCGCGCTTGGCCGTGAAGAGCTAACGCTGCACCTAAAAACCGCTAAACGGATTGGCCTAACGGAAGCCGAGCTGCGTCAAGTATTGATGCACGTGGCGATTTACGGCGGCGTTCCAGCGGCGAATCACGCCTTTGCTCTTGCCAAGGAGCTGGGTTGGGGCGAGTAGCAAATCAAAATAATTGATAAGAGGTAACGGGCGATGACCCACGACAATAAACGCTTTGTGGCACGCGACCGCAACTGGCATCCGCCTGCCTACGCGCCGGGCTATAAAACCTCGGTGGCGCGTTCGCCCCAGCAGGCGCTGGTAAGCATGCAGCAACCGACCGCATCCGAACTGACCGGCCCCGATTTTAGCCACCTGCGCATGGGGCCCCACGATAATGACCTGCTGCTGAACTTCCGCCAGGATTCAAACCAGGGCAGGCTCCCCCAGGGTGAGCGAATTATCATGTTTGGCCGGGTGGTCGATCAGTTCGGCAAGCCTATACCGCACACCCTGGTAGAGATGTGGCAGGCCAATGCAGGCGGCCGCTATCGGCATAAGAACGATAAGTATCTGGCACCACTGGATCCCAACTTCGGCGGTGTAGGTCGCTGCTTGACCGATGAGCAGGGTATGTACCGTTTCCGCACCATCAAGCCCGGCCCTTACCCGTGGCCCAATGATATGAACAGCTGGCGACCCGCGCATATCCACGTATCGGTGACTGGCCCTTCGATCTCTACCCGACTGATCACTCAAATGTATTTTGAGGGCGATCCGCTGATTCCCCTGTGTCCCATCGTGCATACCCTGAAAGACCCACTTGCGGTTGAGACGATGATTGGGCGGCTCGATATGGCTCACAGCAAGCCGATGGACTGTCTGGCCTATCGCTTTGATGTGGTCGTACGCGGTGAGCTGCAGACCTACTTTGAAAATCAATAGCTGAAAACCAATAAGGGCAGGTAATACATTATGAATCAGCCTAATAGTCAGCCAACCAGCGAATTGATGCTACGGGAAACCGCCTCGCAAACCGCTGGCCCCTACGTGCATATTGGCCTTGCCCTCGCCGCTGCCGGTAACCCCGTGCGGGATGAAGAGATCTGGAATGAGATGGCTAAACCCGACGCCGAGGGTGAGCATATCGAAGTGGTCGGCATTGTCATCGACGGCAACGGCGACCTAGTTCGCGATGCTTTCGTGGAAGCGTGGCAAGCCGATGCTAACGGCGACTACCAGGCCGATTACGACCTGAGCAAGCCATTTAATAGCTTTGGCCGTACCGCCACCACCTTCGATCACGGTAGCGAATGGTCGCTAACTACCATCAAACCCGGCGCGGTGAAGCACCCCAGCGGCCAACTAATGGCCCCGCACATTAACCTGACGCTGTTTGCCCGCGGGGTGAATATTCACCTGCAAACACGGCTCTACTTCGATGACGAAGCTGAGGCGAACGCTCAGTGCCCGGTGCTAACACGCATTGAGTCACCAGCACGCCGCCAGACCCTGATCGCCAAGCGCGAAGAGGTCGATGGCAAGGTGCGTTACAGACTAGATATCCGCCTGCAGGGCGAAGGCGAAACGGTGTTTTTTGATTTCTAGCCATAGCATTGGCAAGCTATATAAATTAAGGAAAAGCGTTGCTCTTTGGAGCAGCGCTTTTTTTATTCAGCTTCGACCATGGTCGTGACGAAATCTTGGAAAAATCTAACTTTCTACTACCATTGTGCCTTTCTAGAAGTGCTATAGAACATCAACACTAGCTGAACGCGGTAAGACGTCTATTAAAGGTGCTTTCAGGTGCTTAAACATAGACGAATGTCGATTAGCTCTACGCTTCATAGTGAACTAATGTAGTAGCTTAAAGCGAACTACTATTCGCTATACGAACTTACAATAATCCAAAAAAGTCCTGGAGGCCTCCTATGAAAATGACCTTATCCCGGTGTGTTTTGGCGGCAGCGATTGCTGGCCTTACCGTCAGTTCGGTGCAGGCAGAAACCACGCTACGTATGGCACATTTTTGGCCTGGTCCTTCAGGCGTTAACCAAGATGTTTTGCAAGCATGGACGGATACCATTGCTGAAGAGTCTAATGGCGATTTGACGATTCAGATGTTCCCGGCAGGCACGTTAGCCAAGCCGGACTCCATCTATGAGGCCGCCGCCAACGGGATTGCCGATATCGGCGCCACCGCCCAGGGCTATACCGCTGGCCGTTTCCCGCTATCACAAATTGTTGAACTGCCAGGGGTGGCTTCAACGGCAACGCAAGGGGCGTGTGTGCTTCAAACGCTCTACGACGACGGCCACTTAGATAGCGAATACGAAGATACCCGTCCGCTGTTTATGTTTACCACTGGACCTGGCGGCATTCATACCATCGATACCGATGTGCAAACGCCTGCGGACCTGGAAGGATTGCGTATTCGTCGCCCCACTGCCGTCGCGGGTGAAATGCTTGAAAATATGGGCGCAAGCCCGGTGGGCATGCCTGCGCCTGATATTTATACCTCCATGCAGCGCGGCGTTATTGATGGCCTGAGCTTCCCTTGGGAAGGCCTGAAAGGTTTTCGTGTTAATGAGCTCGTCAGTTACCACACCGAAGTGCCGTTCTACACGCTGATCTTTGTCGCTACCATGAACCAGCGTGCCTATGACGGTCTGACCCCCGAGCAGCAAGCCGTTATTGATGATAACTCCGGCATGAAATGGGCTGAAAAGGCCGGTGAAGTGTTTGATCGTCTAGATGTGGAAGGAAAGCAGGAAGCGGTTGATGCGGGCCACACCATTCGTGAAATCGAAAACCCGCTTCAACATCCTGACTGGCAAGAGCCGCTCGAAACCGGTATCGAAAACTACCTAACGCAGTTGGAAGAGCGCGGTTTGAGCCAAGCCCGCGAGGTGTATGAGGCTGCACTGGCCGCTAGCGAGTCTTGTGGTACCCAAGAGGGATAAGTTTTCATGCAGTCTACTCCCTCTTTTCAACAACTCCTCTATCGGGCCAGCCATTGGCTGGCCCTTGTGTGTCGCTTGGTGGCGGGTGTCGCACTGATTGGGCTTTTGGCGGTGACCATTGCCGATGTCAGTACTCGCTATCTTTCCCGGCTAACGGAAGGCGCCATTGCGTTGCGTGTTTCCGGCAGCGTTGAGTTGGTTAGCTATTTGATGCTGTTCGCGCTATTGGCGGCGATGGCCGCTAATGTCGAGAAAAGCCAAGTGGTGGTGGAAGCTTTCTCGCACCGCTTACCCCAGGCGATAAAAAATCGTATCCAAGGTCTTTTTTTGCTTGGCTTTACGGCGCTGGGGCTGATCCTGTTTATGGGATTACTGGACTCTGCTGCTGCCGCCACGCAGTACGGAGAAGTCACTCAAGATCTGCGCTTGCCCATGGGCCCTATTTTCCAATTGGCAGCGGTGCTCAGCTTACTGCTGGGGTTGCGAAGTTTTATGCATGCGCTGCTGGGCATGATCTATGCCACAGGTGAGGAGGCGGCTCATGGGGAGTGAAGCGATTGGCGCCATCGGGCTAGGGCTTTTATTGGTATTGATGATTCTGCGTGTGCCCGTTGCCCTCACGATGCTGATCGTGGGCGTGGTGGGCTTTGCGCAAATCATTAGTTGGGACGCAGCCGTTGCGCAGTTAAAAACAGTGCCGGTAGAAGTGCTCTCTAACTACAGCTTTAGTGCCGTACCCATGTTTATCTTAATGGGCGTGCTGGCAGCCCATTCGGGCATGGCCGGTAAACTGTTTGATTCAACGCGGGTCATTTGCGGTGGCTGGAAGGGAGGCCTAGCGATTGCAGCGGTGGGCTCATGCGGTATCTTCTCGGCGATTTCCGGTTCCTCATTGGCAACAGCCAGTACCATGACCCGGGTAGCGTTGCCGGAGATGGAGCGCTATGGCTACAACCGTGGCTTGGCCACCGGGGCGCTTGCTGCGGGCGGCACGCTGGGTATTATGATTCCGCCCAGTATTGCACTGCTTATCTACGCCATCCTTACTGAGCAGTCCGTGGGCGATATGTTCATGGCGGGTCTGATCCCTGGCCTCTTGGGGCTAGTGATGTACTCCCTTACCGTTACCGTGGTGATGTGGTTGCGCCCCTCACTTGCGGTGGCCGGTGAGCCTACGGCTTGGAAAGAAAAACTGCTCTCTCTCACCGGCTTGGTGCCCTTTTTTGGCGTTTTCCTGGTGATGATTTTAGGCATCTATTTTGGTGCCTTTACGCCAACAGAAGGGGCTAGTGTCGGGGCGTTCGCCACGCTGCTTTACGCCCTGGTAAAAGGAATGCGCGGTGCGCAGCTATGGGCCAGCGTCCAAGAGACCTTGGCGCTCTCTGCCGTGGTGTTCTTTATGCTGGTGGGGGCGGAAACGCTGGGTTATTTCATCTCAGTCTCGCGCATTTCGTTCTCTATTACCGACGTGCTCTACGGCATGGATCTCACGCCACTCGTCGTCGTGCTGTGCATCCTGGCGCTCTACTTTGTGCTGGGTATGTTTATGGACTCCATCGCGATGCTGGTGATCACCGTTCCTGTGGTGTATCCGATCATTCAGGCGATGGGCATCGATCCAGTCTGGTTCGGTATTTTGACCGTACTGACGGTAGAGCTGGGGCTGATGACGCCACCGGTGGGGATGAACGTGTTTGTGATTAAAGCGATGGCGCCGCATGTTGGGCTAGGTGAGATTTTTAAAGGCGTCGCGCCGTTCGTGGTCTCTGACTTACTACGCCTAGCGTTGCTCATCGCTTTCCCCATCTTGAGTACGATGTTTCTGCTGTAGGCTTTTTTACTACAAGGAGTTAAGGCCATGTTCACCACTCAGCTATTGTCGGCGGGCCAATCAACCGCTGCTGAGCAAACGGCCACCTTTACCCGCGCGAATCCTTTAAGCGGTGAAGTGGTCACCACCGCTGCGGCGGCAAGTGTCGGTGATGCGAACACGGCAGCGGACGCCGCAGGCAGGGCGTTTGAAGCATGGTCAAAAACGGGCCCAGGGGAGCGGCGCGCCAAACTGCTTAAAGCAGCTGAGCTAATGGAAGCACGTCAGGGTGATTTCATCGATCGAATGGTGGAAGAGACCGGTGCCACGCTAGGCTGGGCAGGGTTTAACGTTAAAGTGGCGGCCGATGTATTGCGTGAAGCCGCGGCGTTAACGACGCAAATCCAGGGCGATATCATCCCCTCGAACGTACCTGACAGTATGGCGATGGGCGTGCGTGTACCTTGTGGCGTCGTGGTGGGCATCGCACCCTGGAATGCGCCGATTATTCTAGGTACGCGAGCCATCGCTACGCCTTTGGCCTGCGGCAATAGCGTTATCTTGAAAGCTTCCGAGCAGTGCCCAGCGACGCACCATTTGATTGGTGAAGTGCTACAGGAAGCAGGGTTTGGCGATGGTGTCGTCAATGTGATTACCAACGCACCGGATAACGCCGCTGATGTCGTAAGCGCGCTGATTGCTCACCCTGCGGTACGCCGGATTAACTTCACTGGCTCCACCGGTGTAGGCAAAATCATTGCCGAGCAAGCGGCCAAACATTTAAAGCCTGTGCTACTTGAATTGGGTGGTAAGGCGCCTTTTTTGGTATTGAATGATGCGGATATAGACGCGGCCGTGGACGCAGCGATTTTTGGCGCGTTCTTTAACCAAGGCCAGATCTGCATGTCCACCGAGCGGGTGATTGTCGATAAACAAGTGGCGGATACTTTTGTAGAAAAATTTGCCGCGCGGGCTCAGGCGCTAAAAGCAGGCGACCCGCGTGATGAAAGCAACGCGCTCGGCACGTTAATCAATACACAGTCAGGTGAAAAACTAAATAGCCTCATCGATGACGCAGTGACTCAAGGCGCCCGCTTAGCCGCGGGTGGCAAAGCCGAAGGCGTGGTGATGCAGGCCACGGTCATTGATGGCGTGACCAGTGCTATGCGGCTGTATAGCGAAGAGTCGTTTGGCCCGGTTGTGGCGGTGATTCGCGTTAATGGTGAAGAAGAGGCAGTGCGCATCGCCAACGATAGCGAGTACGGTCTCTCATCGGCGGTGTTCAGCCGCGATAGCGCACGCGCCATGAAGGTGGCAGGCCGCTTACAAACGGGTATCTGCCATATCAACGCTCCCACGGTACACGATGAACCGCAAATGCCCTTCGGCGGCGTCAAATCCAGCGGCTACGGACGCTTTGGCGGTAAAGCAGGCATCGAAGAATTCACCGAACTACGCTGGATGACGATGCAGCTGGGGCCACGGCATTATCCTATTTAGCGATGTGGTTAACCGCCGTTTGACGCAGCCGAAACTCACGTGGCGAAAACGCTGTATTGCGCTTAAAAAAGCGCGTGAAGTAGGCGGGTTCAGAGAAGCCTAAGCTGTCAGAGACTTGGCCTATGGTCATATTGGTATAGGTAAGCTGACGCTTGGCTTCTAGCAGTAGGCGCTCATGCAACAGCTGCAGGGCGCTGCGACCGGCGATTTGGCGGCACAGCATATTCAAGTGTGCGCTACTCACTCCTACCTGCTCGGCTAACGCTTCAATACTGGGCTGCTGACGGTAGTGTGCTTCGACCAGTGCCTGATAATGCTCTAAATGTTGCCGCCCCGTGTCGCGCTGGCGCGGGCCATAACGTTTCGCGGGAGTATCAGCAGCACTTAGGCGCGATAGTTCGACCACTAAGGCTTGAATAAGTGCTTCGAGCAGCCTGTCTCTCCCTGGGGCAGGCTGGCGGTACTCCTGGTCGATCTGCGACACCAGCGTGGCAATGCGCGCTGGCTGGTTTCCCCCCCTTTGGCTCGAAAGGGGTAGGTGATAAAAGTCGGCTTTTTTAAGCGCGCTGCTCTCACCCATGAGGCTATGTAAGTGGTCTGCCAGCGGTTTGGCCAGGGTAATAATGTGCCCTTGTACATCAGGCGAGAAGCGGAAGCCGTGAATCGCCATCGCGGGCACAATAATCGCGACGATACCCTGTAAGTGATGGCTCGTTCCCTCCAGCGCTAACTCAACGCTTCCTTGGCTAATAAAGAGAATATGCACCAGGTCGGCGTGACGATGCGGGCGAATAAGCCAGTCATGTAGCCGGCTGCGCTCGGGAATCGATTCGCAGTGAAGCAAGTCGGGTGTCGGCCAGTGCTGGGTCTCGCCATAGAGTTTAAATACCGGAACGGAGGTTGCCGATGAGGTGGCCATCTACTGCATCTCCTTTACGACTAAGGTGGGGTGATAAAGCGCTAAATGTCCAATAATTGATCTAAATCATGCCTTATTATGCGGCGTGTTTCATTGAAAAATACAACTTATAAGTTTTGGACAATGATAATGAAGAGGCACTCCTTATGAAGACCCAGGTCGCGATTATTGGCGCAGGCCCTTCTGGCCTCTTGCTGGGCCAGCTACTCCATCGCCAAGGCATCAATAACGTGATTGTTGAGCGGCGTAGCGGTGAGTATGTATTAAGCCGTATCCGCGCCGGTGTGCTGGAGCAGGGCATGGTGGACTTGCTGCGCGAGGCGGGTGTTGACCAGCGTATGGATAAAGAAGGATTACCCCATGACGGCTTTGAGCTTGTGTTCGACAACCGCCGTGTGCGAGTCGCCCTGGACGAGCTAACCGGCGGCAGTAAAGTGATGGTGTACGGCCAAACCGAGGTAACACGGGATCTAATGGAGGCGCGCGAATTCGCTGGTGCAACAACGCTTTATGAAGCAGAAAACGTGCAGCCCCACGAGCTGGAGAGTGACAGCCCCTATCTCACCTTTGAGCACAAAGGCGAAACGGTCAGGCTCGATTGCGACTATATCGCCGGTTGCGATGGCTATCATGGCGTCTCCCGCCAGGCGATTCCTCAACACCGCATCAAAGAGTTTGAAAAGGTGTATCCGTTTGGTTGGCTCGGCGTGCTCTCGGATACGCCACCGGTGTCTGATGAGTTAATTTATGCGCGTCACGAGCGCGGCTTTAGTCTTTGCAGCATGCGCTCTGCCACCCGCAGCCGCTATTACCTCCAGGTGCCGTCAGATGAAAAAGTGGAGAACTGGTCTGACGAACGCTTTTGGGAAGAGCTTAAGCGCCGCCTGCCCGATGAAGTGGCCGAAAAGCTCGTTACCGGACCGTCGATCGAGAAGAGCATCGCGCCGCTGCGTAGCTATGTCGTCGAACCAATGCAGTACGGAAGGTTATTTCTGGTCGGCGATGCGGCGCATATTGTGCCCCCCACCGGCGCCAAAGGGCTTAATCTGGCGGCTAGCGATGTGAATACGCTCTATCGCCTGATGGTGAAGGTTTACCGAGAAGGGCGTACGGATTTGATTGAGCGTTACTCGCAAACATGTCTGAAACGCATCTGGAAAGCTGAGCGCTTCTCCTGGTGGATGACCTCCATGCTGCACAATTTCTCTGATGAAGAGGATTTCAACAGCCGTATGCAGCTGGCCGAATTGGATTACGTCACCAGCTCGACCGCCGGGTTGACTACGATTGCGGAAAATTACGTGGGCCTGCCTTACGAGTCGCTTGAATAGTCTCTACCCCCTTGTCCATTTATACTTCTTGCCCAGGCTGACGCTTGGGCTTTTTGTGTTTCTTACTTGCCGCCTAGCACGCTGTTGCCCATGCTCTTAATTGAAAGAAGTAGTACTGAGTGTTGGTTAAAACGAAACGCTAGGACGTCGACAAAATGACAAAATTTTTCCAGGAATTTCGAGAGTTTGCGGTAAAAGGCAATGTGGTCGATATGGCGGTGGGCATCATCATCGGCGGGGCGTTTACGCTGATTGTGCAGAGCCTGGTGGCGGATGTGATGAACCCGCTGATTGGCTTGTTGGTGGGCGGTGTGGATTTTTCCAATCTGTTTGTAGTGCTACGCCAAGGGGCGGTGGGTGGCCCTTATGCAACGTTGGCGGATGCACAGGCAGCAGGGGCGGTAACGCTAAACCTTGGGCTGTTTATCAATGCGGTGGTGAGTTTTACGATCGTCGCCTTTGTCGTTTTTCTATTGGTGCGTACTATCAATCGGTTAAAGCGCGAAGAGGCTGTGGCACCCGCAAGCCCTACCGAGCAGCCTTGCCCTTACTGTTTGATGGTGGTGCCGATTAAAGCCACGCGGTGCGGCCACTGCACGGCAACGCTGTCTAAGCCAGAGGCAGTTGAAACAATGGTTGATACGCCGTCTGCCGCCCCACCTGCAAAGTAAGTGATAGTGGAAGAGTAACCCAACGCAAAAGGGGGCCGTTCATTATGAACGGCCCCCTTTTGTTTTTTCGAACCGCGTTGTTACGCTCTTTTCTTAAGCGTTTTGCTGTCTGTGTGTTTATTAGCCGGACTTTTGCTGTCGCTAGCATCGCTAGGTTGCGGCAGCGATGGCAGCGATTTAGCCAGCATCTCAACGCTATGGCGGTAGTAGAGCTGGCTCTTATTATGCTCACCAAGGCTTGCATAAAGGCGCGCAAGCTCAGCACAGACTTCGCCATTGGGGCGTTGACGTTGGCTGGCCTCGAAGTACTCAAGCGCCTTTTGCCACTGGCCAGTGCGCAACGAGAGACGACCACAGGCGAGCAGTAGCTCGGGGTCATTGGGGCGTTCTTGCAGCCACTTCTCCGCTTTAGCTAACTGACGCCCTGCGTTTACATTCAGCAGACCGTAGCGTTTTACTAAACGCGCGTCCCAATGATTATCCAGTGAGTGGTTGAGTAAGCGTTCGGCAATGGGTTCTTCGTTGGCTTGAATCAGCGCTTCGGTGTAGAGCACGATCAGCTCGGTATTGCCGCGTAGGTAGTCGGGCATATCTGCCCAAAGGCTGCGCACGCGCTCAATGTTGGTTGGGTTTTGGGCTTCAAACACGATGAGCTCGCGATAGGCCTTAAACTCCAACTGCTCGCGCTCTTGCTGAGTAATTAGCTTCTGCGCCGCTAGGCGTGGAATCAGGCGCCGAAGGCCTTCCCAATCGTTGACGCTCAAATGCACCTGCTTGAGCAGCTTGAGCACCTGCGGGTGGTTGGAGAGCTTCTTATCTAGACGATTAAGAATCGCCAGCGCTTCTTCCGGCTGCTGACGTTCAATCATCATTTGCGCCTGCATCAAGCCCACCGCCGTATCAGCACCTTCGGTGGTTAACTGCGCTTGATTCAGGTGCTCCTGGGATTTCGCGTGGTGGCCCTGGTAATGAGCGGCCAGCGCTGCCGAGAGATAGTTCACCAACGGTGTGCTGGAGTCGTCGGCGGCATTCATAAGGGTTTTTTCCGCCTTTTTCCAACGACCTTCCGTCAGCGCTACTAAGCCACGCACGGTGCGCTGCATGGCGCGGCGGTTCCGGGCACGGCTGTTCCAGCTGCGAAAGTGCCCCATGGGGCGAATAATGCCGCTGAGTAAACGCAGGACAAAGTGCAGCACAATAAACGCAGCGAAGAGCAGCACCAAGCCAAACCAAAACGAGGTTTGGATGGAGGAGTCACCTACCCGGATGAGCCAATAGCCGGGCACCGACATCATCAGGTGCCCAAACAGAGCGCCGACGGCAAGGCCCGCGACAATAAGGAGGACAAGCTTTCTCATGCATCACCTCCGCTTTGGCCACGCGTCTCATAGCGGTTCTCGATAAAGCGTGCCAGTTCCTGCTGAGAAGCGCTGATATCCGGCAGCTCCGGTTTAACCTCGGCTTGCTGTAGCTCCTCTAGACGAGTAATAACGCTTTGCGTCTCTTCGCGAGTGGTGTCGTAGTAGTCGTTTAGCAGCTGTAGCGCTTTATCGATACTCGCATCATAAAGCTCTTTTTCTTCATTGAGCAGGGCTAGCTGAGTCTGCTCCAGTACTAAGCGCAGGCTTTGGCGCAGGTAAGACTCTTGCTCCGGGGTAATCAGTGCTTCCAGGGCTTCGTCGTGATGGCGAACCACCACCAAGTCTTTGAGCTCTTCACCGAAACGCGCTAGCTGGCGCTGGAACGTGCCGGTAGGCGGCTGCTCGATACTCGACGTTACCGCCTGCTCTTCAATTTCTTGCGAGAGACGCAGTTCAGAAATGCGCTCCTGCTGCGCATTCAGTGCTAGGTAGAGCCCTGTACGGTCAACCTGGGGCACGGCGTCAAGCGCGGCTAGCTCATTGGCAATCGCTTCGCGAACGGGGGTCAGCGCGGGGTTATCCGCATCGACCAAGCGTGCATCGGCAGTGCGCAGTAGCGCGGCGGCGCCATCAACGTCGCCTTCTAGCTGCAGGCGTTGGTTGGCTAGGCGTAGTAGATAAGCGGCTTCGGCATGCAGCCATTCCCGCTCGTCGGTGTCCTGCTCTTGTGAGAGCTGGTCAAGCACTTGGCCCAGCGTCTCGTCGACATCACTACGGTAGCTGTCAAACTCACTGCGCAGCTCTTCCATGGTGCTTTGAGTTGCTTCATTGCGCTCCGCTTCACCGCTGTCTAAACGCGACTCAAGGTCGCTGACTGCCTGTTGCGAAGCGCTACCTTCAGCCTGTTGCGCCAGTTCGTCGAGGCGTTGTTGCTGGCTTTCCAGACGCTGCCAGCCTTGCCAAGCAACGAGCGCTAAGGCAATGGCTAAGATAAGTACCAGGGCGATGGCGAGACCGCTGCCCTTTTTACCGCTATTCCCACCGCTACTATTTCCACTACCACTGTTTCCACCACCACTATTTCCACTGCCATTGCCCGCGCTGCCAGCCTTGCCGGTAGCAGGTTTTGCAGCAGTGGAACCTGAAGAAGCGTTAGCAGTGGTGCTTGAAGGGCTTGGTGCAGCCGCGCTCGGAGAAGCTGTGCTGCTGCCTTTAGCCGCGCTGGAAGTCGTCGTCGGCGTTGCATCCGCCGGTTTTGCCCCCGCCTGTGAAGTGCCGGTCACGGCAGGGTTCTTTTCTGAGGCGCTGTTTGAGGTGCTATCTGAAGAGCTAGTAGCAGTTGAGCCCGTATTCTGGGATCCTTTTCCACGCCGCCGTGAACGACTATTTTTAGCCCCACTATTAGTAGACGGTGTTGCTGAGCTAGACGGGGGAGACTGCGTGCTAGGCTCAGTGGCGTCGGTAGTGGAAGCTGCTTTGTTAGTCGTCGTAGGGACGCCTTGGGAGGCATCGGCGGACGTAGGTTGTACATCGTCCTGATCGTTTACTTGTTTGCTCATCTGTCGCTAGCCCTTAGTAAGTTCCTTGATCGACATCGGCACCCTGTGGGTCGCAGGTCTCCAACGCCGCTATCAACGCAGCTGGCGTTGCTCCGGACGCCACCTTGAGGTTACAAAACCCCAGTATGCCAGCCAGTGTAGCCAAACGGCGACTGGAAACGATTAGCGGTTGGTTCAAGGCCGCCTGATTACACCATTTTGCCAGATGTTCCAGCAGTTCGCTGCTGGTGACGATCAACGCCCGATAATTACCTGAAAAAAGGCGCGCCTGCTGAGCAGGTGCTAGAGCATGAAAGGTGCGCCGATACACGGCAAGGCGCGTCACCTTTGCACCCCGCTCGGCAAGCGTTTCAGCGAGCAGGGGCCGGCCGCCTTCACCGGCCACCAGTAGAACACGCTGATGCGCTAATTGCTGCAGCGATGCAAGCGCCAGCAGCGCTTCGCTGGTATCTTCGCCCGCGGTGGGTGAATGCACATGGACGCGGATTCCCAATTGATCGTAAAGCGTACTCGCGGTGGCGCTGCCAACACTATAGTAGTCAATTCCCACCGGTAGCTGCGGCCAGAAGCGATCCAGCGCCTCACTTAAGCAGGTGGCAGCAAAAGGGCTGATGACAATTATCTTACGGTACTGATCAATATCCAGCCAAATTTGCCGCATGGCGGTGTCTTCTGGCAGTGCTTCAAGCTGCATCACATTGAGTGATTCAACGCTTTCGCCCTGGTTGCGCAACGCCGCCGCTAACGCTTCGCCGCGTTCCCCTGGGCGGCAGATCAGTACCGGTTGGCTCATATTTCGCGGCCGTAAACCTCTGCCAAAATATCGCCAGCGCCTTGGTCGAGCAGCTCTTCGGCAATGCGAATACCCAGCGCTTCAGGTTCATGCATCGAGCCTCGCCCTTCGGCGCGTAGCACTTCTGTACCCTCAGGGTTGCCGACCAGGCCGCGCAGCCACAAGGTTTCATTATCCAGGTCCAGCACCGCATGGCCCGCAATAGGCACTTGGCAACCGCCTTCTAAGCGCGTGTTCATGGCCCGCTCTGCACGCACGCGCGTGGCAGTATCGGCGTCATCCAGCGGCGCCAGTAACGCGACGAGTTCGGGGTCATGCAGACGGCATTCGATACCTAACGCGCCTTGGCCGCAGGCGGGCAAGCACACTTCCGGTGGAAGCGCCTGAGCAATGCGCTCATCCAAACCCAAGCGTTTAAGGCCCGAGGTTGCCAGAATGATGGCGTCGAATTCGCCCGCATCTAGCTTGGCCAACCGCGTTTGCACATTGCCGCGTAGATTAAGAATTTGCAGGTCAGGGCGGGCTTCTCGCATTTGCAGGCCACGGCGTAGGCTGGCTGTACCAATACGCGCCCCTTCTGGAAGCTCATCAATGCTAGAGTAGTGGTTGGATACAAATGCATCAGTTGGGTCGGCGCCCTCTAGAATGACCGACAAGCCCAGTCCTTCAGGAAAGTGCATCGGCACATCCTTCATGGAGTGAACGGCAATATCGGCGCGACCGTCCAGCATAGCGTCTTCCAGTTCTTTGACGAACAAACCCTTGCCGCCAATCTTTGAAAGCGGCGTATCAAGAATTTTATCGCCCTTGGTTGAAAGTGCTACAAGCTCGACTTCCAAGCCACTGTGCTCCGCCATTAAGCGGTCGCGAACGTACTCAGCCTGCCACATAGCCAGTTGGCTTTTACGCGTGGCAATGCGCAGTTTGGTGATAGATAGCACGTTATTCTCCCTAATACCGCAGACACGGCGAGTCAAACTATGATAAACCTCATCATAAAGCACCGAGCGTCACAGTAAAAATAACGGAGCCAATTATGCTCTCGCAACGTGTCTTTTCATTGCCTAGGAAATCGTATGCCCTCAGTGCTTACTAAAGGTCAGTTGGATCAGTTCTTTCTGCTCTCGCAGGATCTGTTCTGCTGTATCGACTTTCAGGGCACACTGCTTGAGGTTAATCCGGCTTTTGAGTCGCTGTTGGGGTATTCAGCCGGTGCGTTGATCGGGCGCCGCTGCGGAGTGGTGGTAGATCCACAGGATTATCCGGTGATTGAAGCGGCGCTGGTGCGTATGCAGCACAGGGGAATTGTTGCCCCCTTTGAAGTCCGCGCCATCTCCGTGTCTGGGGAGGTCCATTGGATTGAAATCACCCCAACTGCCGGTGGTGATGTTATTTATATTATTGCCCGGGTCATTACACAGCGTAAGTTGGCAGAAGCACAGTTATTAAGCAACCAGCGGCTATTTAAAATAGCCGGTGAAACGGCGCTGATAGGCGGTTGGTACATGGACATGGCCGTAGGGCTGCCTAACTGGTCGGTTGAAGTTTCCCGCCTGCATGGTATGGCTCCCGGTTTCCAACCGACCGTTGAACAGGCAATAGGGTTTTATGCGCCCGCCTCTCAGCCGCGTATTTTGGAAGTCTTTACCGCCTGCTGCCAACAGGGAGTAAGTTTTGACGAAGAGCTAGAGGTGATTACTTACCAAGGTAAGCATATCTGGGTGCGTGTTATTGGTAAGGCCGTGCGCGATGAGCGGGGGGAAATTAGTCAGGTGGAGGGCTCGACGCAAGATATTACTGAGCAAAAACAGCTGCGTGAAAATCTAACCCAGCTTGCGCAACGACTCACCATCACGCTTGACAGTATCACCGATGGTTTCTTCACTTTAGATACGGATTGGCGCTTTACCTACGTTAATAGTGAGGCGGAGCGTATTTTAAAGCGCCGCGAAGGCGAGCTGCTGGGCCAGCATATTTGGCAGAGCTTTCCTGATGCAAAAGGCAGCTACTTTGACGACGAATATCAACGTGCGGCTAGCCAACAAACGGCGGTACATTTTGAAGCTTTCAATCCGCGGTTAGAGTTATGGCTGGAAGTGCATGTTTACCCTTCAGCTGAAGGGCTTACCGTCTATTTTCGCGACATTAGCGAGCGCAAAGCGAGTGAGCATCAGCTGAAGCTGCTAGAGCGTAGTGTGGAATCAAGCACCAATGGGGTGATTATTGTCGATGCCCAAAGCAGCGCTCTCCCCATGGTCTACGTCAATGCCGCCTTTGAGCGCATAACCGGCTATTCGCGCAGTGAGGCGCTGGGGCGTAATTGCCGGTTTTTGCAGGGCGAAGATACCGACCCCGCTACCGTCAAACTGCTGCGGGAAGGTGTTACTGAACAACACGAAGTGCACGTAGTGATCCGTAACTATCGGCGTGATGGTTCGATTTTTTGGAACGACTTGTATATTTCGCCAGTGCGCGACGAAACAGGAGACGTGACTCACTATCTGGGTGTTCAAAACGATGTATCTGAACAGCGCGAATATCAGGCCCAGCTTACCTATAACGCCAATCACGATGCGCTTACCGGGCTGCCTAATCGAGTAATGCTGGGTCAGCGCTTGGAAGAGGGGTGCGTGTTAGCACGCCGCTATCAGCGCTTTATCGCTGTTCTGTTTATCGATCTGGATGATTTCAAACCCATTAACGATACGCTCGGCCATGAGGTGGGCGACTTTATCTTAGTCGAGGTTGCCAAGCGCCTTGAAGATGAACTACGTCCTTGGGACACCGTGGCGCGCTTTGGCAGCGACGAGTTTGTTGTTTTACTGCCCGACTTAGCCCATGAAAAAGACGTGATACAGGTGGTGGAGCGCGTGCTGCAGAGGCTTTCGCCGCCCTACTGGTATCGCGGCAGCGAGCTGCGTATTACCGCCAGCATCGGCATTGCTATCAACGATGGCAATATGAAAAACCCTCGCCAACTTATCCAACAAGCAGATTTGGCCATGTACAAGGCCAAGCGACGTGGACGCAACACCTACCACTGGTATACCGAAGACTTAAATCGCAAGGTGAGTGAGCGGGTTAGTTTACGCAGCGCGCTTCAGCAAGCCATTGAGCAACAACAGTTTACGCTTTATTACCAGCCACAAATCCATGCCCCGAGTGGCCGCGTGGTAGGCGTAGAAGCATTAATCCGCTGGCAACACCCAGAGCGCGGTAATGTTCCGCCGTCTGATTTCATCAGCTTGGCAGAAGATACCGGGCAGATCATGCCGATCAGCAATTGGGTGCTAGCGACCGCTTGCCGAGATGCCCAGCAGCTAAATGCCATGGGCGTTGGCCCGATCACCATGGCGGTCAATATCTCCCCGATGCAGTTTCAACGCCCCGGTTTTCTGGCCTCTATTGAACAGGTGTTGGCCCAGAGTAGCTTAGCGCCAGTCCTGCTAGAGCTTGAAATTACCGAGGGGGTTTTAATGGACAGCGCCGAACAAGCAATTCAGGCATTAGAGGATTTGTCTGCGCTGGGCGTTCATATTGCCTTAGACGATTTTGGCACCGGCTTCTCTAGCTTGAGCTACCTTAAGCGTCTGCCAATTAATAAAATCAAAATTGACCGTTCGTTTGTGCGCGATGTTATTACCGATCGCAACGATGCGGCCATTATTGATGGTATTGTCGCCATGGCGGGAAAAATGGGGCTAGGAGTGCTAGTGGAAGGGGTAGAGACACTGGAGCAGTTTACCTACCTTGAGCAGTGCCACTGCCACTACTTTCAAGGCTACTACTTCGCTCGTCCTATGCCCTTAGATGCCCTCTGCGCATTTTTGGCATCCCCCCCTGTGTTTGCTGCTCGCTGACCGGCGACTCTGGTACACTTTCCGCAACGACTCCCACTTTCCATAACGACTTTTACGCTTTGTCAGCAGGATATACCTTCGATGAGCCAAGCTACGAATCAGTCTTGGGGCGGTCGCTTTAGCGAGCCCACCGATGCCTTTGTCGCACGTTTCACCGCGTCTGTGACTTTCGACCAGCGCCTGGCGCGCCAGGATATTCAGGGCTCTATTGCCCACGCCACCATGTTAGCCCGTGTAGGCGTACTCACCGATGATGAACGCGACGCCATCATTAACGGCCTAAACGAGATTCAGGGCGAAATCGAGCGCGGCGAGTTTAACTGGTCGGTGCCGTTGGAAGACGTGCACATGAATATCGAGGCGCGGCTGACCGAAAAGATCGGCATTACCGGCAAAAAACTCCACACCGGGCGTTCGCGTAACGACCAGGTCGCCACCGATATTCGCCTGTTTATGCGCGACGAGATCGATGTGATCGAAGTGGAGCTAAAGCGCCTGCGCGAAGGCATGATCGAGTTGGCTGATCGTGAAGCCGAGACCATCATGCCCGGCTTTACCCACTTGCAAACCGCCCAGCCGGTTACCTTTGGGCACCATATTTTAGCCTGGCAAGAGATGCTGGCGCGTGACCATGAGCGCCTGCTGGACTGTCGCAAGCGCGTCAATGTGATGCCGCTGGGCGCGGCCGCATTGGCTGGCACTACTTATCCAATTGACCGCCACGTGACCGCAGAGCTACTAGGCTTTGACCGCCCGTCAGAAAATTCTCTGGATGCCGTTTCAGACCGCGACTTTGCGATTGAATTTACCAGCTTTGCCAGCATTCTACTGATGCACCTGTCGCGCATGAGTGAGGAACTGGTGCTGTGGACCAGCGCCCAGTTCAACTTTATCGATCTACCTGACCGTTTCTGCACCGGCTCTTCGATCATGCCGCAGAAGAAGAACCCTGACGTGCCCGAGCTGGTGCGGGGCAAGACGGGCCGGGTATATGGTCACCTGATGTCGCTACTTACGCTGATGAAGTCGCAGCCGTTGGCTTACAACAAAGACAACCAGGAAGATAAAGAGCCGCTGTTCGATGCGGTGGATACCGTGCGCGACTGCTTAAAAGCCTTCGCCGACATGGTGCCCGCGATTGAACCCAAAAAAGTCAGCATGTATGAAGCGGCGCGGCGCGGCTTCTCCACCGCGACGGATTTGGCTGACTACCTGGTGCGCAAAGGCGTGGCCTTCCGCGATGCTCATGAAATTGTTGGTCAGTCAGTAGCCTATGGCCTAAAAACTGAAAAAGATCTGTCTGAAATGAGCCTTGATGAGCTCAAGCAGTTCTCCGCTACCATCGAGCAGGATGTGTTCGAGGTACTTACCCTGGAAGGTTCGGTAGCTGCCCGTAACCACATTGGCGGCACCGCGCCAAACCAAGTGCGGGCTGCCGCCCAGCGAGCGCGTGAGGCACTCAGCGCACTCAAGGCGGGCGCATGAAAACGTTGGCAATCTTGACCCTTACCACACTGCTGTTAACCGGGTTGGCAGGCTGTGGGCAAAAAGGGCCGCTGTATTTGCCGGACGATGCACCTGCTGATGAGCAGTCTAGTCAGGCGTCTGAATAGACCGTTGCAGGCCAGGAGAAGGGGAAAGCACTATGGATCATTTTAATTACCGCGATGGCGTGCTGTATGCCGAAGACGTGCCGCTATCACGGATTGCCGACGAGCACGGCACGCCCTGCTACGTCTACTCAAAAGCGACGTTTGAGCGTCACTTTCGCGCTTACACTGAAGCGCTGGGCGGCCACCCGCACCTGATTTGTTACGCGGTGAAGGCGAATTCCAACCTGGCGGTGCTAGGCCTTCTGGCCAAGCTGGGCGCGGGGTTTGATATTGTCTCCATCGGCGAGCTTGAGCGCGTGCTTAAAGCCGGTGGTGACCCGGCCAACGTGGTGTTTTCCGGCGTGGCCAAGCAGGCTCACGAAATGGCCCGTGCGCTCGAGGTCGGCATTAAATGCTTTAATGTTGAGTCGCGTCCGGAGCTTGAGCGCTTGAACCGCGTTGCCGGTGAGCTGGGAAAAACCGCGCCGGTCTCGCTACGAGTGAACCCGGATGTGGACGCGGGCACCCATCCGTATATCTCCACCGGTTTGAAGGACAATAAGTTCGGTATCCCGGTGGATGAAGCGTTGGATGTTTACGAACTAGCCGCGAGCCTGCCTAATCTGAAGGTGAAGGGGCTCGATTGTCACATTGGTTCACAGCTCACTGAAACGGCACCCTTTTTGGACGCCCTTGATCGCTTGCTGATGCTCATGGAGCGCCTGCGCGAGCGGGGCATCGAAATCGAACATCTCGATTTAGGCGGCGGTTTGGGTGTGCCTTACCGCGATGAAAAACCGCCCCAGCCGTTTGATTACGCCAGCCAGTTGTTGGCACGGTTATCGCGCTGGGAAGGTGGTGAAGCGCTGACACTGTTGTTTGAGCCCGGCCGTTCCATCGCCGCCAATGCCGGTGTCATGCTCACTCGGGTAGAGTTTCTCAAGCCCGGCGAAACCAAAAACTTCGCCATTGTCGATGCCGCCATGAACGACTTGATTCGCCCGGCGCTGTATCAGGCGTGGCAGGCGATTGTCCCGGTGGATACTCGCCAAACGCGCGAAAGCGCCCTTTATGACGTAGTCGGCCCCGTGTGCGAAACCGGTGATTTCCTGGGCAAAGAGCGCGAGCTGGCAATTGCCGAAGGAGATCTTCTGGCGGTGCGCTCGGCGGGGGCCTACGGCTTTGTCATGGCGTCGAACTACAACAGTCGCCCTCGTGCCGCCGAGTTGATGGTCGATGGCGATAGCTGCCATGTTGTGCGCGCGCGGGAAACCGTTGCCAGCCTGTGGGCGGGTGAAGCGCTGCTGCCAGAAGGGGAGCGCTGATGCTTTTACACTTCACCAAAATGCATGGCCTGGGCAATGACTTTGTCATGGTGGACCTGGTCACTCAGCGCGCCCGGCTGGACGAAGCCCAGGTCCGCGCGCTGGCTGACCGGCGTTTCGGCATTGGCTTTGACCAGTTGTTGGTCGTCGAGCCGCCCCGTGATCCGGAAATGGATTTTCGCTACCGCATTTATAATGCCGACGGCAGTGAAGTGGAAAACTGTGGCAACGGGGCGCGCTGCTTTGCCCGTTTCGTTCGCGATCAGCGGCTAACTCATAAGCATGAAATCCACGTAGAAACCGCCGGAGGCCCGTTGGTGCTGACCGTGCAGCTCGATGGCATGGTGCGAGTGGATATGGGTCGCCCGCGGTTTAGTCCTTTGGCGCTGCCGTTCGATGCCTCTGGGGATCAACCCCTGCACCAGCTGGCAGTGGGCGATGAAACACTGCAGATCGGTGTGGTTTCCATGGGTAATCCTCATGCGGTGATTCAGGTCGACAATGTGGACACTGCGCCGGTCGAGCGCCTGGGGCCGTTGGTGGAGGCGCATCCTCGTTTTCCCAAGCGTGTTAACGTGGGCTTTATGCAGGTCGTCTCGCCCAGCGAAATCCGTCTGCGCGTGTATGAGCGCGGCAGTGGCGAAACGCTGGCTTGCGGTACCGGTGCTTGCGCCGCCGTTGCCAGCGGTATCCGTCAGGGGCTGCTGAAAAGTCCCGTGAAGGTTCATTTGCCCGGTGGAGAACTCAGCATTGAGTGGCCTGATCCTGAAGGGGCGCTAACGATGGTGGGACCGGCTACACGCGTCTTCGATGGCCGCGTAGCCCTTAATTAATTCGAGGAGAACGGCGATGTCACAAGCCCCCGAACCCCGCAAAACGCTCGATCCTGATCAAGTGGCGTTCTGGCTGGCGCGTCATCCCGATTTTTTCGTCGGTCGCGAAGGGCTTCTGCAGCAATTGCAGGTGCCCCACCCGCATATCGACGGGGCGGTATCGCTGCTGGAACGCTTGGTCTTTGATCTACGCAAGCGCGCTGAAAACGCGGAAGGCCGCTTGGAGCACTTGCTGGAAACCGCTCGCCATAACGAGTCCCAATACCGTCGGTTGCGCGAAACGCTGATTGCGCTGGTGGAAGCGCAAGACCGCGATGCGCTGGCGCAAGCGTTGGCTACCCAACTCAGCGAGCGCTTTGAAACGCCTGCCATGGCGCTATGGTGCCCGGCCACATTAAGCGACAGTGAGCCAACACCGCCTCAGCCTCCGCGCCATGTGTTGGATCAACACGCCAGCGCTCGGCTGGCAGCGCTGTTGGATGGCCGCACCAGTCGCTGCGTTAAGCTTAGCGTTAGCGATTGGAAGTGCCTGCTGCCTCACGTTAAAGCGCCGCGTAAAGCGGGCTCCTGTGCCATTTCCCGCCTATCCGCAGGCGACCCGCTCGGTTATCTATTGCTGGCAAGCCCCAGCCCGGATGCCTATCGGGCCAGCATGGACACACTCTTCACCGAATATTTGGGCGATATCGTCGCACGGCTACTGGTGCGCCTGGGTGATCATGGTTGAGGCTCCCTTGGGTGAAGTGTCGATTGCCAAGCACATTGACGGCTTTTTAGCCGCATTGTCATCCCATGCAAGTCCTGCAACGGTGGAGGCCTATCGGCATGATCTGGCCGCGCTGTGTGCCTTTACCGAGCGCCGCGAGGTGACGGACCCCGCGGCATTAGATACCGCGCTGCTGCGGGCATTTTTAGGGTCGGAGCGCAGCCGGGGCTTAGCGCCAAGAAGCCTTGCCCGGCGACGGGCGGCACTTTCCAAATTTGCTGATTATTTGGTTAAACAAGGCGTACTGGCCGATAACCCGGTGGGGTTATTGCGTACGCCCAAACAGCCGAGCCATTTGCCTCGTCCGGTGGATGTTGACGCCCTGGCGCGCTTTCTCGATACCCCTCACGACGGCTCGCCGCTGGGCGTGCGGGATCAGGCCATCCTTGAGCTGTTTTACTCCAGCGGCCTGCGTCTGGCAGAGCTTGCGGCCCTTGAACTTGGCGATTTGCAAAACAGCCGGGTAAGGGTGATCGGCAAAGGCGGTAAACCGCGCCAAGTGCCCGTCGGGCGGCGCGCCCAGCAGGCACTGGCGGAGTGGCTGGGCTGTCGCTCCGCGCTCGCACCGGTGGATGAATTGGCGCTGTTTGTGGGGCAGCGTGGCACGCGGCTAGGCCATCGGGCCATTCAGAAACGCTTAGCGCAGCTGTCGTTAGCCCGTGGCTTGCCCGAACATTTGCACCCTCACCGTTTGCGCCACTCTTTTGCTAGCCACCTCCTTGAGTCGAGCCAGGATCTGCGCGCGGTGCAGGAGCTGTTGGGCCACGCTAACCTGTCGACCACGCAAATTTATACCCGGCTTGACTGGCAGCACCTGGCGACAAGTTACGATGCAGCGCACCCCCGCGCTAAAAGAAGCCCCAGCCCCAGAAACGGCGAAAACAGAAACAAATAGCCCAGGAGCAAACCATGACAAAATTGAAGGCCATTACCTTCGATTTAGACGACACGCTGTGGGACAACCATGGCGTGATGGCGCGTACCGAAGAGGGGCACTACCGCTGGCTATTGGAGGCGCTAGAGGCTTGGCGAGCGGCACGCCAGGAGCCAGCCCTAACATTGACTCAAGAAGGCGGCCGGGAGGATTACCTTCAGCGTCGTCAACAGTTAGCCAAACAGGTGCCCGAACGGCGCGGTGACTTTACTTGGCTGCGTATGCGCGCCCTGGAAGCGCAGTTAGAAGCGGAAGGCCTGACCCGCAGTGCCGCTTTGTTGTGGGCGGCAGCGGCGATGAATGAGTTCCATCGCCTGCGCGTGCAAGTCACGCCACACCCAGAGGCGGCCGGTTTACTGGCGGTGTTAACCGAGCGTTATCAGCTAGCAGCCATCACGAATGGCAATATTCATTTGGCGCGTCAGCCGCTGGCCGCCTATTTTTCGGTGGCCATCGCAGCAGGCGAGTTGTTAGCGCCTAAACCTGATCCCACGCCGTTTCTGACGGCGCTTGCGCGTTTAAAAGTGGCCCCCGAACACGCCATGCACGTAGGCGATTCATGGCAGGAAGATGTATTACCCGCCCAGCAGCTGGGTATGCATGCCGTGTGGATTTCCGCGCTGGAAGATCAACCACTTCCTCCGCGGGTACACCGTATTGCCCATGTAAAAGAGCTGCCCCGCGTGCTTGAGATGTTAGAAAAGGCGAGCTTAGAAACGCATCATTCCGGCGGTGTGTACAGCCACTGATTGAGTTTCTGGGATAGTGTATCGACGCCGTCACGCTTGAGCGAAGAGAAGAGCTGTACAGAGACCAAGTCTTCCCACTCCTTCAAGCGCGAACGTACTTTCTGCAACGAAGCGCTGGCGGGCCCTTTTTTAAGCTTGTCCGCTTTCGTCAGCAGAATATGCACCGGCATTTCGCGCTGGTCGGCATAATTAAGCATCATCTGATCGAACTCAGTGAGCGGGTGGCGCACGTCCATTAGCAGTACTAAGCCGCGTAGACTAAAGCGGTTTCGTAGGTATTCTGCTAAGTGCTTTTGCCACTCTAGCTTGACCGATTCTGGAACCTTGGCGTAGCCGTAGCCGGGCAGGTCAACCAAACGCAGCGACTCATCGTTCATGACACTGAAGAAGTTAATCAACTGAGTGCGCCCCGGTGTACGCGACGTGCGCGCCAACGCATTTTGTTGTGTTAAGGCGTTGATAGCACTTGATTTGCCCGCGTTAGAGCGCCCGGCAAAGGCTACTTCAGCGCCGGTATCATCTGGGCACAAAGCCAAGGTAGGCGCGCTGATAATAAAGCTTGCCGTCGGGTAGTTCAGCCGAGGGACTGGGCTATCGTGGGGGGTAGTCATGGACTTAATCCTGAAAAACGAACATAAAAGCGGCCTACTCAACGCACTATCATCAATGTGCTCATCAATGCGCTATCATCAACGCACTATCAACCCATTATGGCTTCTTCAGCGCGTAAAGTAGAGCGCTTGGTAGCGACGCATAATAGAGAAATGAGAGCAGGACTGCGACGAATTACCCCTAAAGCAGACCAGGACTTGCATTCCCGCCGCTGGGGTGATTCGTTATAATGCAAGCGGTTTATATCTGCGACCTGGGGCGCTAGTGTACCATCGCCCTCTAGCCGGCAGCGACCAACGCGATACGTTGTTCGTTTTGGCGGAGCTAACCCTGGTAATTTGTGGAGCCTGGGAAGCGCCCAGGGTGCGTACCAGTCAAACATAAAACGGCATAGTGGAAGAGCAATGAGAAAGTTACTGGCAAGCCTGGCAATTACCATGGGCGCCGTTGGCGCTGCCCACGCTCAAACGGACTATCAAGCCGATGCAGACGCGTCTGCTGGCCAAGAAATGTCCCAAACCTGCGCCGCCTGTCATGGGCAGCAGGGTATTAGCCCCTCGGGTGCTTTCCCTAACCTCGCGGGTCAGCAAATGTCCTATCTGGCAAAACAGATTATGGATATTCGCGACGGTGACCGTGTGGTGCCTCAAATGGCGGGCATCGTGGATGACTACTCTGACCAAGACGCTTGGGATGCCGCGGCTTATTTTGCGGAACAAGACGCTAACTTGGGTCAAACCAACGACGAAGACGCTGAATTATTGGCGCGCGGCGAAGAGATTTACCGTGCTGGCGATATGGCCAAGGGTATTCCCGCCTGTTCAGCCTGTCACACGCCGACCGGGGTCGGCATCGGCAGTGCCGTTTATCCTGGCCTTTCCGGGCAGCATGCTCAATATACGGTTTCTACGCTGCAGGCATTTGCGTCCGGCGATCGCACCAATGACCCCAATAATATTATGGGCGATATTGCTTCCAAAATGAGTGACAGGGATATGGAAGCAGTGGCGAACTACGTATTAGGGCTGAATTAAGGCTGCAAAATTTTCTACCTCCTTGTGCCGTTTGGTTTCCTCATTTGCCGATGTGCTTGAAATGAGGGAACCCGCTAATATAACCACGGTCTTAGTCCTCGCTTACCCATGGAGAAATTTATACGATGTTTAAAACGACAATGTTTAAAACGCTAATGGTTACGATGGCCGGTCTAGGTTTTTCTGCGCTAGTGAGTGCCCAGGATGTCGTTGAAGGCCAGCACTATGAAGTGCTTGAGTCCCCGGTAGAAACCCATGCTGAAGACGGGCAAATTGCAGTTACTGAAGTGTTCTGGTTTGGCTGCCCGCACTGTTACCGCCTACAAACACCGGTTAATGAGTGGTACGAGACGCTGGAAGACGACGTTAGCGTAGAACATATGCCTGCTACCATGGGCGGCGACTGGAATACCCACGCTACCGCTTTCTACGCGGCTGAGTCGCTGGGTATTGAAGAGGAGCTACACGCCGATTTCTTTAATGCTATCCATCAGGAAAATCAGTCGCTCACTGAGTCCGATGAGATTGCCGCTTTCTTCGCTAACTATGGTGTCAGCGAAGAAGAGGCCAAAAAAGCGCTGACCGACTTTAGTGTTCGTAGCGATGTCAATGAAGCTAACAACCGTATGCGTGAGATGAAGTTGATGGGTGTGCCCGCGCTGGTGATTGACGGCCGCTACGTTGTTTCGCCGAGTTCAGCCGGTAGCCTGGAAAATATGCCGAAAATCGCTGATGCGCTGGTCGAGCAGGTGCGTGCAGAGCGCGCAGAATAACCGTGTTGCGTGAAGCGAGAGAGCGTGATGAGGCAGTTCCCAGTAGCCATCGTCCGGTGCTGTTGGAAGAGGGCCATCTGCGGCTGTTAACGTTTAACCTGCAGGTGGGTATCCAGACGTCAGCGTATCATCACTATCTCACGCGCAGCTGGCAGCACTTATTGCCGCATCCGCGTCGTCAGCAGCGGCTGGACATGATGGGCGAAGTGCTGAGTAAGTTCGACATAGTTGGGCTACAAGAAGTTGATGGCGGTAGCTTTCGCTCCAGCCGCGTTAACCAAGTGGAGTATCTCGCTACCAAAGCGGGATTTCCGCACCATGTTCAGCAGTTAAACCGCAACTTGGGGCGTATTGCCCAGCACAGCAATGGGTTACTGTCGCGCTTGGTACCTAGTCAGATCGTCGAGCACCGTTTGCCAGGCGCAATGCCTGGCCGAGGCGCTATTCATGCCCGCTTTGGCGAAGGCCCGGATGCCTTGCATATTTTTGTTGCTCACTTGGCGCTTAGCCACCGCGGTCGTGTGCGCCAGCTCAACTATCTAAGCGATATTATTCAGCCGCTGCGCCACGTAGTGGTGATGGGCGATCTCAACTGTACGCCTGATCAACTACACGCTCACGAGCGCTTTAGTTTGTCGCTGCCCCTGCACCCGGTTAAACCCCTTTTCAGTTATCCTTCCTGGCAACCGCGCCATGCGCTGGACCATATTCTGTTGTCGCAATCGCTAGAGGCCGCGGAAGTGCACGTATTGGATCATCTGTTCTCTGATCACCTGCCGATAGCAGTCAATCTTCCGCTGCCAGAGGCTTGTTTAGCGGCTATTCGCTCAAGCGTTTAGCCTAAGTGTTTAGGCTAACAAGCTTGCCTTTGTCGCCTGTGAGCGCTGCATTGTCCGCGTATATGCGCTATTGTCTGGGGCGCTGACTCCTCTTAGTCGTTTTACGCGAGACACTTCCATGTCGGACACAACACAACTACCTGCCTTTATTGGTGCGCTGGACCGCGCTTCAGAGTGGTTCGGCCGTACCCTTGCGTGGCTGATCATCATTATGATGTTGATTCAGTTCGCGATTGTACTGCTTCGCTATGCCTTCAGCGTGAACAGCATCTTTATGCAAGAGCTAGTGATGTATATGCACGCTAGCGTCTTTATGCTGGCTGCTGCTTACACCTTTCGCCACGACGGCCACGTGCGGGTGGATATCTTCTATCGAGGCATGACCCCGCGCCGCCAGGCGTTAATCAATGTCGTGGGTATTATTACGCTATTGATTCCCGTGATGATCTTTATCATCGCTTCCAGCCTGGGCTACGTTGCCAACTCCTGGCGTATTCTAGAAACCTCCTCCGACTACGGTGGCATTCCGGCTGTTTATGCACTGAAAACCTTAATTCCACTGTTTGCCGTGCTGATGATCGTGCAAGGCGTGGTTGAGATCGTGCGTAATAGCTATGTGATGGCCGGACGGATAGTGCCGGCTGCTGCTGGCGGCAACCATCTTGAGGAGCGTGTTTGATGCTGGAATTCATGCCGATTATTTTATTTGCCGTCATCTGCATTGTGTTGATGTTCGGCTTTCCCGTAGCGCTTTCGCTGGCGGGTACGGCGCTGCTGTTTGCCGGTATGGGGCTGGGTCTGGAAGCCATTGGTATCGACGCCAATTTTGATAGCGGCTATCTCGCCGCCTTGCCCAACCGGCTCTACGGCATTATGACCAACCAAACGCTGTTGGCGGTGCCGCTATTTGTGTTGATGGGCGTCTTGCTGGAAAAATCCAAAGTGGCGGAAACGTTGCTGGATGCCATGGCCCTGCTATTTGGTGCCATGCGCGGTGGGTTGGGTATTTCGGTGACGCTGGTGGGCATGTTGATGGCTGCCTCTACCGGGATTGTTGGGGCCACAGTGGTCACCATGGGGCTGATGTCGCTACCCACCATGCTAAAGCGTGGCTACAGCACGTCGCTTGCGACCGGCACTATCTGTGCCACCGGCACGTTGGGACAAATCATTCCGCCTTCCATCGCCCTGGTGCTGCTGGGTGATGTGTTGTCATCGGCGTACCAGCAAGCACAGCTGGATATGGGGATTTTCAGCCCTAAAACGGTCTCTGTGGGCGACCTGTTTATGGGCGCGTTGGTGCCTGGGTTGCTGCTAGTCGTGATGTATATGATTTATGTGGCGCTGGTGGCGTGGTTGCGACCGCACATGGCACCCGCTGCTGACCGTGAAGAGTTAATGGCCGAGCTTGGCCATACCTCAGGGATTGGCATGCTGCTGCTCAAAGGCTTGGTGCCGCCCGTTGTGCTGATTGTGGCGGTGCTGGGGTCGATCCTAAGCGGCTTTGCCACACCGACTGAAGCCTCCGCGGTAGGTGCCTTTGGCGCCCTGGTGCTAGCACTGGCTTACCGTCAGCTCGACTGGGCGACCCTGAAAGACGTGCTGCGCTCGACCACTCACGTCACCACCATGGTGTTTCTGATCCTGATCGGTGCGGCGCTGTTTTCTCTGGTCTTCCGTGCCTACGGCGGCGAGCACATGGTGACCGAGCTGTTCGAGGCGATGCCCGGCGGCGTGGTGGGCGCCACGATTATAGTCATGCTGGTTATATTCCTGCTCGGCTTTATTCTCGACTTTATCGAAATCACCTTTGTGGTGGTGCCCATTGTCGGGCCGATCTTGCTTGCCATGGGCCTTGATCCGATTTGGCTGGGCATCATGATTGCCATTAATCTGCAGACATCGTTCTTAACGCCGCCGTTTGGTTTCGCCCTGTTTTACTTGCGCGGTGTTGCGCCGCCGTCTGTGTCCACGTCGGCTATTTACCGTGGCGTTATCCCGTTTATTCTGATGCAGTTGGGTATGTTGCTCATGCTTAGCTTCTTCCCGCAGTTGGCAACCTGGCTTCCCTCGCAGTTCTAGTCAACAAGAGGTAAGTTGAAAAGCATCACTGTGATCAACGCAGCTATCAACGAATATATGTGGCAACCTAACTATAAAGCAGCAACGAGCCATTAGTGTCCTATAGCAAATAATGGTCTGTAGCAAACCGCCTAGCGTTCTACGCTAGGCGGGGTATTCCCTACTCATAATAGTAATAATAGAAAGTAAGAGGGTTATAGTATGAAAGCCAAAACACTCCCAGTCGCCATCGCCATGACGACCGCTCTCTCCGCCAGTTTGCTGGTGGTCTCTAGCTTCGATAACCACGCCCAGGCGCAAGAGGACGAGTTCCGTTGGAAAATGGTCACCTCCTGGCCGAAGAATTTCCCTGGTGTTGGCCAAGGCCCCGAGCGCCTATCGGAGCTGGTGGATGAAATGTCGGATGGCCGCCTGACCATCGAAGTCTTCGGTGCTGGCCAGCTGGTGCCGGGGTTTGAAGTGTTTGACGCCGTTTCCGACGGCACTGCTGAACTTGGCCACTCCGCTTCCTACTACTGGAAAGGCAAAGCCCCCGCTGCTCAGTTCTTTGCTGCCGTGCCGTTTGGCATGAACGCCCAGGAAATGAATGCCTGGTTAAGCTATGGCGGCGGTATGGAGTTGTGGAACGAGCTTTACGACGATTTTGGCGTTGACGTCATGGTCGCCGGTGCCTCCGGCGTGCAGATGGGTGGCTGGTATAATAAAGAGATCAACTCGGTTGATGATCTAGACGGCCTGAAAATGCGTATGCCTGGCCTGGGTGGCGAAGTAATGAGCCGTATGGGTGTAGCGATTGTGAACATGCCGGGCGGCGAGATCTTTACCTCGCTGCAGTCGGGCGCGATTGACGCTACCGAGTGGATTGGCCCCTATAACGACTTGGCGTTTGGCCTGCATCAGGCTGCTGACTATTACTACTACCCAGGTTGGCACGAGCCGACGGTCATGTTCGAGGCGATCGTTAACGAAGACGCTTTCGCTGAGCTGCCAGCGGATTTGCAGGCGATCCTGCGTACCGCTATTAGCGATATCAACCAAAGCGTACTGGATGAGTACACCGCACGTAACAACGATGCGTTGGAAACCCTGGTGAACGAGCACGAGGTTGAACTGCGCCGTATTCCTGACGACGTGCTTGCTCAAGCCCGCGAGCATTCGGCTGATGTTGTCGCCGAGCTGGCGGAATCGAGCGAATTAGCCACGCGTATCTATGACTCTTATCAAGCATTCCAGGAAAAGGTCGAGGATTACCACGCTATCTCCGAGCAGGCGTACTACAACGCACGTAACCCGGAAGGCGACACCGCGCAATAGACTACCGTGCTTAACGCACACGAACACAACAGCCGCCTTCGGGCGGCTGTTGTGTGTCTGGAGCGTAGGTTTTAAGCAGCACAAAGCGCATAGCTTGGGTATCCTAGGCAGACAGTGACGATTTTGTCGTAAAGGAGCCTCATGTCTACCCATTCCCGTCTGCGCAATGTGCTCACCATCGCTGGTTCCGACCCGTCCGGCGGAGCTGGTTTACAGGGCGATTTGAAGACTTTTTCGGCCCTCGGCGTGTATGGCACTAATGTGATCACCGCGGTGATTGCTCAGAATACCTGTGGCGTCGCCTCGGTGTATCCGGTCTCTCCCCAGGCCATTCGCGAGCAGCTTGAGCACCTGCTAGATGATGTATCGCTGGACGCGGTCAAAATTGGCATGGTGGCCAGCCGCGAGGTTGCTGAGGTAATCGCCGACGTGCTGCGCCAGCGCCGACCGCGCTGGATCGTGCTCGACCCTGTGATGGTCGCCAAGAGCGGTGACATACTGGTCGATGACGCCGGTATTCGTGCCGTGCGTGACATCTTGGTGCCGCTTGCCGATGTTATCACCCCCAACTTGCCGGAAGCCGCGGTACTGCTCGATTCGCCATCGCCTACCAGCTTGGATGATATGGAAGCGATGTTGCCGGGACTGACCCAGCTGGGGGCGCCTTATGTGGTATTAAAAGGCGGCCATTTGCGCGGAGCGACCTGTCCTGATCTGCTGGCAACCCCCAACGGCCATGAATGGTTGCCCGCCTCGCGGATCGACACCAACAATTTGCACGGGACAGGCTGCGCGCTCTCCTCGGCGATTGCCGCCTGTCTGGCGAAACTGCCAGAGCAGTCAGGCCCTGATGCCCCGGTGGCGGCGATCGGAGATGCCAAGCGTTGGCTTCATGCAGCACTGGAAGCGAGTGTGCGCTTAAATGTGGGTAAAGGGCGCGGTCCGGTGCACCATTTTCACGCCTGGTGGTGAGGCGCTGCCATCAGCGTAATAGGCAGCTTGCGTGAATGGGTATTGCACACCATGCTGAGGAGTGTCTGCTTAACGGCTTATAAGGCTGAGTCAATCGGCTGAGGAGCGTTTCGCCATGCCTCGTACACTTCTGTTTGCTACCGATCTTTCTGCTGATAATCGCGCCGCCTTTGCCCGGGCGCTGCGTTTAGCCTACGCCTACGGGGGTCAGCTAGACGTGCTGCACGTGTTGGACCCTTACTTACCGCGGCGTGTCTTGCTTGATGTAGAGAGCGCGGTAGTGGAGGACATTACCACCACGTTGACCGATCTACGTGAAGACTACGCTTTGGAGGCGCCGAAAACGCTCATCCAAACCGTGACGGGGTCGCCCCACGTTGAGATTGTACGTGAAGCCCATGAGCGCAACGCCGAGCTGATTGTGCTGGGCATGCATCGCAAGCGCGGGCAAAAAGACCTGTTGATGGGTACAACATTGATGCGTGTGCTGCGCAGCGCTCCTTGCCCGGTGGTGGTGGCCTCTTATCAACCCACCCAGCCCTGGCAGCATATTTTGGTGCCTATCGACTTTTCGCTCACCGCGCGGCATACCTTGCAAGAGGCGCTGATTCGCTTCCCTGATGCTTCGTTGACGCTGCTGCACGCTTGGTCGCTTCCCGGCGAGCGTGAGCTGGGTTCGCAAGCGTACTATGCCCATTGGCGTGAGCATGAAGTGCAGCGCTTGCGCGAACAGTTGACCAATGAGGTCGATAGCCTAATGCGCGAGCTAGAGGGGGTGCCCGACGTTGAGCTGGTGCTAGAGCAGGGCGCACCCTGTGATGTGCTTCAGGCCTATATGAAACGTCATTCAACCGATCTCGTCATGATCGGCAGCCGTGGGCAACCCCATCACACTAGCCAGCTCACCGAGATGCTGCTGTGTGAGCCGCACTGCGATTTGATGCTCTGCCGCGCTTGGTAATCGAAGTAAAAGCGTTCTCAATGTACTGCTGGGGAAAAATTAACAAACGGTAGTTACAATAACCGTTTGTTAGCCGAGGAGTGGCGTTGTGAAGGCACTAATTCAGCGCGTAAAGCGCGCCAGCGTAGAAGTGGAAGGCGAAATTGTCGGTAGTATCGATCACGGGCTGCTGGCGCTGGTAGGCGTGGAGAAGCACGATGATGCGGCCAGTGTGGAAAAGATGCTGCATAAACTGCTCCACTACCGGGTATTCAGCGACGCCGACGGTAAAATGAACCAGAACTTGCAGCAGGTAAATGGCGGCTTGCTGCTCGTCTCCCAATTCACCCTGGCGGCGGATACCTGCAAAGGACTACGACCCAGCTTCTCAAGCGCCGCTCCACCCGCCCAGGGTGAAGCGCTGTTTAACTTGCTGGTTGCCCAGGCGGGCACTGCCTGGCCGCGTGTTGCCACCGGTGAGTTTGGCGCCGATATGCAGGTGGCGCTAATCAACGATGGCCCTGTAACGTTTTTGCTGGGAAGCTAGACCGGCTTTTGATTGCTAGCTTTCCGCTAGCTAGCCGTCTCTTCGCTGGCGAGCAGCTCGGCTTCCATTGCTTCCAGCGCCTCTTCTGCGCTAAGCCATTGTTGTTCTGCTTCATTCAGTCGCGCTTTGATATCAGCTTGCTGACTAAGCGTCTTGGTCAGCTCGGGTTTGCGGGCGCTGTCGGTGTAGAGCGCTGGGTCTGCCAGCACTTGTTCTAACTTATCAAGTTCCTGCTGGGTCTTTTCCATGGCTTTTTCTGCCTGATCGCGCTGTTTTTTCAGCGGGCGTAGCTTCTCACGCAGCTCGGCCGCCGCTTTACGTGATGCCTTGCGCGCTTCACGGCTGTCGCCACTGGGTTGCTGGTTCTGGCGCTCGGTTTTTTCGCCGCGGGAATCCCGGCGGCTCTCCTCCAGGCGCGCTTTAAGCCAAACGCGGTAATCTTCTAAATCGCCGTCGAAAGGCTCAACGCGGTGATCCGCTACCCGCCAAAACTCATCGACCGTGGCGCGCAGCAAGTGCCGGTCGTGAGACACCAGAATCACCGTGCCTTCAAAGCTTGCCAGCGCCTGAGTCAGCGCTTCGCGCATTTCTAGATCCAGGTGGTTGGTCGGCTCATCGAGCAGCAGCAGGTTGGGTTTTTGCCAAGCAACGAGCGCCAGCGCCAAGCGGGCTTTCTCGCCGCCTGAGTAGTTGGCGACTTTGCCGAAGGCGTCGTCGCCCTTAAACCCAAAACCGCCCAGGAAGTTACGGATATCCTGATCGCTGGCGGTGGGCGAAAGGCGCTGGACATGAACAAAGGGCGTCGATGAAACATCCAGGCTCTCAAGCTGATGCTGAGCAAAGTAGCCAATCGCCAAATGCTCGCCAGGCACGCGCTTGCCGTTAAGTAACTCAAGTTCGCCGGTGAGCGACTTAATTAGCGTCGATTTACCCGCCCCGTTGGGGCCTAACAGGCCAATGCGGCTGCCGGGCAGCAGGGTAACGTTCACCTTGTCCAACTGGATGTTGTCGTCGCTTCCGTCGCCCTTTTTACCGCGATAGCCTAGCTGCGCCTGATCAAGCACCAGTAGCGGGCGCGATGTTTTATCGGCAGCAGGCAAGGTGAAGTGGAAGGGAGAATCCACATGGGCTACAGCGATATCTTCCATCCGCTCCAGCATCTTGACCCGGCTTTGTGCCTGCTTCGCCTTGGTCGCCTGGGCTTTAAAGCGGGCGATAAAGCGCTCTATCTCTTCACGGCGGGCCTGCTGCTTGGCGGCTTCGGCTTGCTGCAAGGCGAGCTTTTCGGCGCGGGTGCGCTCAAACTGGGAGTAATTGCCGCGGTAAAGCTCCAGCGTTTGGTGATGCATGTGCACGATGTGATCGCACACGGCATCCAGAAAGTCGCGGTCGTGGGAAATCAGCAGCAGCGTGCCAGGGTAGCGGGTCAGCCACTGCTCCAGCCACAGCAGGGCGTCCAGATCCAGGTGGTTGGTGGGCTCATCCAGCAGCAGAAGGTCAGAAGGCATAAACAGCGTACGGGCGAGGTTGACCCGCATCCGCCAGCCGCCGGAAAACGCCGAGAGTGGGCGGGTGAGATCGGTCTGAAGGAAGCCTAGCCCCACCAGTAGCTGTGCTGCGCGCGACTCCGCGCGGTAGCCGTCCAGGGTTTCAATCAAGCCGTGCAGTTCGGCTTCCCGGTGGGCCTCACCGGCTTCACGGGCAGCCAATAAGTCGGCTTCTGCCTGGCGCAGCGCCAAGTCGCCATCAAGTACATACTCAATAATAGGGCGGTCAAGGGCATCGACTTCCTGAGCCATATGCGCAATGCGCTGGCCACCGCTCATTTCGACATCGCCCTGGTCAGGAGCAATCTCGCCCAGCAGCAGTTTAAACAGGCTCGATTTGCCGGCGCCGTTTGCCCCGATAATACCGGCCTTCACCCCGTTATTAAGGGTAACGTCTGCATTGTCGAGTAGCGTTTGCGTGCCGCGTTGCAGGGCGACTTGGCGCAGTGCGATCATGCTTTCTCCCGAAAAAAGTGGGTCATACGATGCAAAATTCTATTGCGCTTGATTCTACCCGATTGCAGCGCCTACAGCAGGCACCGTTATGGGAATTTGCGCTGGCGCTTTACGCCAAGCCTGGTGTTGAGACTGCTTGTCTGACGCTCCAGGAGGAGGCTGAGCTGGATGTTTGCGAGCTACTATTCCATTGCTGGCTCTACTCATATGGTTTAGAAGCGATCCCCCGCGCGGTCGCTCGCCAGCGCGAGCAGCGTCGTCAATGGCAGAGCAGTGTCACGGAAGTTTTGCGTGGTTTACGCCGTGATTTAAAAGCCCCGGCAGCGTCTAGTGACTCTGTGGCAGCGCTGCGGGAAACCATTAAGCAGGCGGAACTAATGGCCGAGCGTGAGAACCTTCAACGTTGGCAAGCGTGGGTTTTAGAAGCGCATGCTGATGAGCCGCGTGTAATGAATATCGTCGAAATGCCGCAAGATTCGGCTAAATGGCTGCGAAATCAGCTGCTTTTTAGTAAAGCTAACATCCAATCGGAGAGTAGCTTAAATGCCACCTCGGTACTGTGCGAGGCGCTACAAACGCTTACTTGCCAGCTTGACCCTCATCAAGGAGCGCGCTAGCCTGAATTTAAGCTGATTTTAAAATACCTAGCGTTATTCGCTGGCTAGCACACAATAAGAGCAGCGCCATTGTCTGTTAGTGAACGCTGAATAGCGGATAACAGTGTCGTGTTGAGATACGCGTGGATTATCTAGGTTCTTGCGCACTTGTATAGCGCGCTTACCACTGCAAGGGGAACACCGTATGAAGGCAAGCAAACCCGTATTTAATCGTTCTGTAACCACCAAATTAGTGACAACGGCAAGCGTGGGTGCACTGTTGATGGGTATGACGGCTGTCGCGCAAGCGGATAACTGGCGTTATGCTCATGAAGAGTACGAAGGCGACGTACAGGATGTCTTTGCCTATGCTTTTAAAGAGCATATCGAAGAGAACTCCGATCACACGGTTCAGGTTTACCGCTTTGGTGAGCTGGGCGAGTCTGACGATATTATGGAGCAGACTCAGAACGGTATTCTGCAGTTTGTGAACCAGTCACCCGGCTTTACCGGTGCATTGATTCCTGAAGCGCAAATTTTCTTCATTCCTTACCTGCTGCCGACCGACGAAGAGACCGTACTGACGTTCTTCGAAGAAAGCGAAGCAATCAACGAGATGTTCCCAGAGCTTTATGCCGAACAAGGCCTTGAGCTACTGAAGATGTATCCGGAAGGCGAAATGGTCATAACGACCGACGAGCCGATCAGCTCGCCGGAAGATATGGATAATAAGAAAATCCGTACCATGACCAACCCGCTGCTATCGGAAACCTACGACGCCTTTGGTGCGACGCCCACGCCGCTACCCTGGGGTGAAGTCTATGGTGGCCTACAGACCGGCATCATCGATGGTCAAGAGAACCCGATTTTCTGGATCGAATCCGGTGGTTTGTATGAGGTGTCTCCGCACCTGACCTTCACTGGTCATGGCTGGTTCACCACCGCGATGATGGCTAACCAAGACTTCTATGAAGGCCTGTCTGAAGAAGACCAGACACTGGTTGATGAAGCTTCACAAGCTGCTTATGACCACACCATCGAGCATATCCAAGGCTTGGCTGAAGAGTCGTTAGCGAAGATTCAGGAAGCGTCTGATGAAGTGACCGTAACGCGTCTGGATGAAGAGCAGATTCAAGCCTTCCGTGATCGTGCTCCACAGGTTGAAGAAGCCTTCTTGGAAATGACCGGCGACAAAGGCGAAGAATTGCTTGAGCAGTTCAAAGCCGATTTGGAAGCCGTAAGCAACGAGTAATCATCCTTAAGCCGCATTTGCATGTTGGATGATTTACCCGAGGGGCAGCTAAGGCTGCCCCTTTTTTATGCTGCCGCGGTAAGCTATGGGTTATTCGGCTTGGAACTTAGCACTCTTACGCTGGGTTACGTATATCTAGCGTTGAATCACCAGCGGCGGCATACCGTTACGCTAGTAGCGATTCTTTGCTGAATAAAGCGGGTAGGTTTGCAATAGGTAGGTCTGGAATAACGCTGTGTTAATTGTGCTAACGGCACTGAACTGATGCCGTTAAAGCCGTTAGAAAGGAGTCCGGCCATGACCGATGAAGAGATGGAAAAGAGTTATCGCTCCGGTTTGCCGGGGATTTTAGGTGTGATCGACACTGCAATTAGCAAAATGGAAGCCGTGATCCTGGCGATGGGCGTTTTGCTAATGGCGCTGAATACGGTCACCAACGTGGTTGCCCGTTTCGTGTTTGGCAACAGCATTATGTTTTCCGGTGAATTAAACCGAATTTTGATCATCATGATCACCTTTGCCGGGATTGGCTATGCCGCCCGACATGGCCGCCATATTCGTATGTCGGCTATTTATGATGCATTGCCGGTGGGTGGACGCAAAGTACTGATGATTGGTATTGCACTATTCACATCGCTGGTGATGTTTTTCCTTCTTTATTATTCAATTATTTATATTGTTGACCTGTATAGCAAAGGGCGCGTGCTTCCCTCCCTGGGTTTACCGGTATGGATCATTTACCTATGGGTACCGCTGGGCTTTTTGGTCACCGGAATTCAATATTTATTGACCGCTGTTAAAAACTTTACTTCCCACGATGTGTATCTCTCGACGGGCGTGGTGGATGGTTATAAAGACACGGAAACTGAAGTCTGATGCAGAGCACTGCACTCTAGGGGAACAGCTATGACGACAATAATGGTTACTACCATGATTGCCCTGCTGCTGCTGGGCTTTCCAATGATGATTCCGCTGATTACCGCTGCGATAATTGGCTTCTTCATGATGTTTAACGGCTTCGGCCAGATGGATACACTGATCCAGCAGATGATGGCGGGTATACGCCCAGCCTCACTCATTGCTGTGCCAATGTTTATTCTTGCTGCCGATATTATGACTCGCGGGCAGTCCGCTAATCGCTTAATTGATATGGTGATGTCGTTTATCGGCCATATTAAAGGTGGCTTAGCGGTGAGCACGGCGGCCTCTTGCACACTGTTTGGTGCCGTGTCCGGGTCAACGCAAGCGACCGTGGTGGCCGTTGGTTCACCATTGCGCCCGAAAATGCTTAAAGCGGGCTACTCAGACTCGTTTACGCTGGCGCTGATCATTAATGCCAGCGATATTGCTTTTCTGATTCCGCCTAGTATCGGCATGATTATCTACGGGGTTATCTCGGGTACTTCTATCGGTGAGCTATTTATCGCCGGTATTGGTCCAGGCTTGATGATCCTATGTATGTTCTCGGCTTACTGCATTATCTACGCCATTGTTAAAGACGTACCCACAGAACCAAAATCGAGCTGGAAAGAGCGCGCAAAAGCAGTACAACAAGCGTTATGGCCGCTCGGCTTTCCGGTGATTATTGTTGGTGGTATCTATGGCGGTATCTTTAGCCCGACCGAAGCCGCCGCCGCCTGTGTGCTGTATGCCATCTTGCTTGAGTTTGTGATCTTCCGCTCGCTCAAAATGAACGACATTTACGCCATTGCCAAATCCACCGGTTTAATCACCGCTGTGGTGTTTATTTTGGTGGCAGTGGGTAATGGCTTCTCGTGGATTATCTCTTTTGCCCAGATCCCGCAAATGATTCTGGAGGCAGTGGGGATCAATGAAGCAGGCCCCACGGGCGTGTTGATTGCCATTTGTATCGCCTTTTTCGTCGCCTGTATGTTCGTTGACCCCATCGTCGTCATCCTGGTGCTAACGCCGATCTTTACACCGGCGATTGAAGCCACCGGACTCGACCCTGTCCTGGTGGGTATTTTGATTACGCTGCAGGTGGCGATAGGGTCGGCAACACCGCCCTTTGGGTGCGATATCTTTACTGCGATTGCGATTTTCAAACGCCCTTACTGGGATGTCATAAAAGGCACACCGCCGTTTATTTTCATGCTGATTTTAGCGGCCGCCTTATTGATCATGTTCCCGCAAATTGCGCTGTTCCTGCGCGATGTTGCCTTCCGCTAAACAGCCACAAGGAGTACACGAATGTTTAATCGCATTTTAGTCCCGGTGGATGGCTCAAAAGGCGCCTTAAGGGCGCTGGAGAAGGCGGTAGGCTTGCAGATGCTAACGGGCGCCGAGCTTTATCTGCTGTGCGTGTTTAAACACCACAGCCTGCTGGAAGCCTCGCTTTCCATGGTGCGGCCCAATCAGTTGGATATTCCTGACGATGCGTTAAAAGAGTACGCCACCGAGATTGCCGTACATGCGAAGGCGCATGCTATTGAGCTGGGCGCTGATGACTCCCGCGTGCGTGCCTTTGTAAAAGGTGGGCGCCCCTCGCGTATTATCGTGCGTTTCGCCCGTAAGCGAGAGTGCGATCTGATCGTGATTGGCGCCCAGGGCACCAACGGCGAAAAGAATCCGCTGCTGGGCAGTGTCTCTCAGCGGGTTGCTGGCGCCGCTCACTGTCCTACGTTGGTCGTCTAAATCCGTTAAACCTCTTGCTTGCTTTATGGTCTTATTAACACCCACCGCCCCAAAGATGCAGCTTGGGGCGGTGGGTGTTAATCTTTAAGTGACACAGATAGGCGTTCGGCGCCGCTATATAAAAGATAAAAGGATCTTTCATGAAACTACTGATCTCTACAACGGCTCTGACAGGTTTGCTTTTGGTCGCCCCTTTTGCAGCGGCAGCGCCTGAAACCGATGAACAGCGTTTGGCTTACAGCCTGGGTGTCACCTTGGGCGAAAGCATGCAGGCCGATATCGAAGACCTCGACTTAGATGCGTTTCATGACGGCATGAGTGACGTTTTTGAAGGTAATGACTTAGCGCTTAGTGAAGAAGAGATGACCGAAGCATTGATGGCCTTCCAAGAGCAATCAATGCAAGCACGTGAAGCCGAAGCTGAAGAGATGGCGCAAACGAATCTCGAAGAAGGCGAAGCTTTCCTGGCCGAAAACGCTGAACGTGAAGAAGTAACCGTGACGGATTCTGGCCTTCAGTATGAAGTGCTTGAGTCGGGCGATGGCGAGACACCTGGCCCTGAAGACACTGTTGAAGTGAACTACGAAGGCATGCTGTTAGACGGCACTGTATTCGATAGCTCCTTTGAGCGCGGTGAATCAGTCAGTTTCCAAACCAACCAAGTGATCGAAGGTTGGCAGGAAGCGCTGCAGATGATGAGCGTTGGCGATAGCTGGATGCTATATATTCCCGCTGATATTGCTTACGGCGAAAATGGTCAAGGGCCGATTGGACCCAATGAAGTGCTGACCTTCCGCGTTGAATTGTTAGGCGTCGAATAAGCAATGACTTCAGCCGCCCCTTCCATGCTTCGCCCACTTGCATACGCTCTGGTCTACCTGAGCCTTGGTATCCCGTTGTTGGCACAGGCCGAGCCGGAGGTTGAGCCCGAGGCATTACCCGCCCTGGGTGCCGTTAGCGAGCAGGCAAGCGTGGTGGGGGTATCGTCAGGCGGCTATATGGCAACCCAGCTAGCGGTCGCTTGGCCAGAACGGTTTAGTGGCCTGGGCGTACTGGCGGCGGGGCCTTGGAGTTGTGCACAAGGCTCGCTGAGTTTGGCGCTTAACCAGTGCATGATGACACGCCGCGGCGCGCCATCATTAGACGAGCTGGCGAGCCGCTATGATCGCTATATAGCGCTTGAACAGGTCGGAAGCACAGAGCGCCTTAGCCAGCTGCGGGCCTACTTTTGGCACGGCGAAGAAGATGACGTCGTTGAACCGCTGCTGGGCGATCTCCTTGCCGAGCAGTGGACGCAATGGCTTGCCTCGCCAGATCAACTGCGCGTTGCGCGTAGCGAAAATGCCGGGCATGGCTGGCCGGTACGCTTACCCGATGATGTGTCGCCCGGCCCCCAAGAGTGGGGCGATTGTCGCCAAGGGGGCGGTAGTTATGTATTAGCCTGCGATGAAGATATCGCTGGTGATATGTTGAACTGGCTTTATCCCGAACGTGAAGCCTCTGAGGCGAGCGGCAAACTGGGTGGCGAGTTAGCCGCGTTTGATCAGTCGGAATTTGCGGTAAAAGGCCTAGCCGACACAGGCTATGTGTTTATACCGCAAGGCTGTGAAGCGGGTAACTGCCCGGTAACGTTGGCGCTGCATGGCTGCCAAATGAACGCAGAGGCGATTGGTGAAACGTTTGTACGTTACACCGGGTTAAACGCCTGGGCGTCAGCGCATCAGCAAATTGTGCTTTATCCCCAGGCGGAAAGCAGTATGGCGAATCCGCAAGGCTGCTGGGACTGGTGGGGATTTGCCGAAAGCACTTGGCAGTTAAGCCCTCAGCACGATACCCGTAGCGGCACCCAGATTGGTGCGCTGATGGCGATGTTGGATCGCTTGCAAACTGCTCCCGAAAACGCCTCGCCAGAGTAAAGTCGACTAACTGCCCAGTTCGCTCTCTAATGCCGAGACTAACCCATGGGGAGTTGGCGAATAGAGCACTCGCTGCAATATCTCGCCTTCGCGATTGACTAAAAAAAGCGAGGCGCTGTGATCGATGGTGTATGCCATTGCCGAATCCGGCGCTTCGACTTTTCGCCATATCACTCCATAGCGCGACGCAACATCTTCAAGCTGCTCCTGACTACCTACCGCACCAATGAACTCCTCGCCGAAAAAGCCCATGTACTCCTGCATGCGCTCTATGGTGTCGCGTTCGGGGTCAACGGTAATCATCACCGGCACCACCCGCTCGCGCTGTTCCTCAGAGAGTTGAGCCAAGGCTTGGCGTTTGACCGACTGGGTCATCGGGCATATGTCGGGGCAGAACGTGTAACCAAACGATAAAATGGCTAGCTGATCGTCATCCAGCTGGGTCAGCGAAAAATCCCCCTGGGTCGAAGGCATTTCCACAGGGCCACCTACAGGTTCGCCATCCTTGGGGGCAAAAGCGTAGTGATAGAGGCCGATGCCACTGACCACAATTAATACAGCGGCTACACCAGCGCCCAGCCATAACGGTTTACGTGCCATGTGCGTTAACTCCGAATAACGTCAAAATCGAACCAACTACCCACTTTACCTTCTGCAGTGTCCAGTATGACACGCGCTCGCCAGGGCATAATGGTTTGGGTGCAAATCCCCACTTGGCCTTGTCCTTGAAAATGGCCGGGCGCACCTGCACTGAGGGCAAAACGGTGCAGCCCTAAGTCCATATCACGGCCAACAAAATCAACGTCAACCTGAGTGGCCGTAACGCCGTCAACCTCAACTTCCAGTGGTAATACCTCTAATGCATCAATCCGCCCGCTCGCTTGAACATGGAGGGTGATGCGGCCTTTATCGCCCAACGTGGCGGAACAAGGCGCTGTATGCAAGTTGCAGCTTGCCGCAGGCGGAAACCAGGTCACATCGCTATCGCGGTGCAACCAATGGGCAAAGGCATACCAAGCACAGGCAGCCAGCGCTAAACCAGTGACCAGTATCAGTACCCTTAAAGCAGGAAAGCCTGCCGGGTGTGCAGGTTTTGATATCATCTTCATGGCAGAATAATCGCTACGCAAGCCGTGAGGCGGGTGTTTCGCCATGGTAACAGTAATCGAGCCGATATCGCTGTGCTGGGATGTCGCAGGCAAAAGGAACGCAAATGGAGAGTATCACTGGCGCTTTAGGCCCCCTGTTTTTATTGATTTTACTGGGCGCCATGCTCGGCTATTGGCGTTGGCCTAGCGATACTTTCTGGCCGCAGATGGAGCGGCTTATCTATTTTGTACTGTTCCCCGCCATGCTGGTGGGAACGTTGGCGACTGCCGATGTGAGCCAAGTTCCGGTAGGCCGCCTAGCACTGGTATTGCTGGGCGCAATGTCGTTGTTTGGCATACTGCTTTGGCGTTTACGGGGCTGGTTACGCCTTACACCCGCTGCGTTTACCTCGGTGTTTCAAGGGGCGGTACGCTTTAATACTTATGTGGGCGTTGCTGGTGCCGCCGCGCTACACGGCAGCTTAGGAGCGACCACTGCAGCCGTCGCGGTGGCACTAATGGTACCGGTAGTTAACGTGATGTGTGTGGCTAGCTTTGTGGCCGCTGGCACTCTGGGCGGCGCTAGCGTGGGTAAAAGCGCAATGGCGCTGATTAAAAATCCGCTAATCCTTGCTTGCCTTATTGGTATTGGCCTGAACCTTTCCGGTGTCGGTTTACCTGGTTGGAGTCAGGACACGGTCGAGCTATTGGGGCGTGCGGCGTTGCCACTGGGGCTGGTAGCGGTGGGGGTAGCGCTGCGCCCGGCGGCGTTGCTGCGGATTGACCGCGGCGTGCTGGCTACCAATAGCGTTAAGCTGCTGCTGATGCCCGCGTTTGTCTTGGTATTAACCTGGGTGCTGCAACTAGATCCGGTCAGTCGTGACGTGGCGCTCCTGTTTGCAGCGCTGCCCACCGCTACGTCTGCCTATATTTTAGCCCGCCAACTGGGCGGCGATGCTGAACTGATGGCGGCCATTATCACCGGACAAACCCTATTGGCCATGGCGACGCTACCGTTTTGGCTGCGATTGGTAAGCTGATGGATAGGCAGACTCGAAAGGTAAATAAAAAATATTCGTATTTGTATTGACGAGGTAAATGAGAATGATTATAGTGTGATTGTCAGCGTTTGATGAGACGCTTGGCAGCCAAGACAGCTACTCGGTAAACATTATCGCCAGTTAACTGTCATGGTTTCTCCCTCTCATTGCTAGTCACGGTCTTTTTTGCCGCTCCCATGGAGCGGCTTTCTTTTTTCTACACCCTGCTAATCTCCTCATTACTGATGTTGTCTTTTCGGCGACCTCCAAAGGGCATTGCTGAGGTGCGTTTTGGCGTCTACGTTTTATACGTAGTGCCTAAAAACGCTTGTTAACCGTATGCTAATGGAGGAGATGTCCATGAACGATACCCAAGATCTTTTCCCTACTCGCTTGGAGCGAAAGTTGGGAATGTTTGAACGCATCGATCCCGTGGTATATGGCGATGAATCCCAGCTTGCTGATGGGCCGCTGAGTAGGTCGCAAATTGCGGAGTACGAGAAAAAGGGGTTTCTCTCCTTTGAAGGTTTTTTTGACGCCGATGATATGCAGGTGTTTCTTAAAGAGCTGCGTGAGTACGAAGATGATGCCGATCTTAAGCTTTCAGAAGGCACGATTCTTGAACCAGGGCGTGAAGAGATACGCACCGTGTTCGGTATTCATGAAGTGTCCAAGCGTTTCCAACGCCTGACCCAGGACCCCAAGCTGTTGGCGATCGTCAAGCAATTGCTGGGCAGCGATGTCTATATCCATCAGTCACGAATCAATTATAAGCCTGGGTTCAAAGGCAAAGGGTTTGATTGGCACTCAGACTTTGAGACATGGCATAGCGAAGATGGCATGCCGCGCATGCGCGCGCTGAGCTGTTCCATCGTGCTCACCGATAACGGTGAGTTTAATGGGCCACTGATGTTGATTCCTGGTTCGCACCGCTACTTTGTTCCCTGTGTAGGGCGAACGCCGGAGAATAACTACAAAGAGTCACTCAAAAGCCAAGAGGTGGGAGTGCCGCCAGCCAGCAGCCTGCGCGAATTAATGTTGGAGAACGATATTGAAGCGCCCAAGGGGCCCGCCGGATCCCTGGTGATTTTCGAAAGCAATACCATGCACGGCTCCAACACGAATATGTCCTGCTGGCCGAGAAGTAATCTGTTCTTTGTTTACAACAGCGTTGAAAACACCCTTCATGACCCTTACTGCGGTAATCGGCCCAGGCCTGAGTTTCTGGCCAATCGTTCAGATTGGGAGCCGATTGAACCGCTTAAAGAGTAAGGCGTTACCCCTCTCGCTGATAAATCAAATCCCACACGCCGTGGCCGAGTTTTTCGCCGCGGGCTTCAAACTTGGTGAGCGGGCGGAAGGCCGGGCGCTGCACGTATGGGGCGGTCTCTGTGCTAGCGGTATTGGCATAACCGGGGGCCGCTTCCATCACTTCCACCATCCACTCCGCGTAGGCTTCCCAGTCCGTAGCTAAGTGAAAGGTGCCGCCGGGCATCAGACGAGTGCGAATCAGCTCAACAAAGGCTGGCTGCACGATGCGCCGTTTGTGGTGCTTCTTTTTCGGCCATGGGTCGGGGAAGAACAGCTGCAGCGTGGTTAGCGAGCCTTCGGGAAGGCACTGCTCAAGCACGGCCAGGGCATCTTCGCGGTAAACGCGTAAATTGGTCAGACCCCGTTTGTCGACTTCATCCAGTAGCTTACCCACACCAGGGGCGTGAACCTCAATGCCGATAAAGTCGGTATCCGGGTGGGTTTCCGCCTGCTCGATCAATGAGTTGCCCATGCCAAAACCAATTTCGACCACGCGCGGCGCTTGGCGCCCAAACAGGACGTCCAAGTCTTGGCGTCCGTCGGCGATGGTCAGGCCAAAGCGCGGCCAAACATCTTCCAGGCCCCGGTTTTGGGCCTGGGTCATGCGGCCCGCGCGGATGACGTAGCTTTTAATGCCGCGGCGGTGCAGTGGTGCATCCTGGCTTTCAGGGGCGGTGGTGGCACTGCTGTCGACGTCGACGCTGATTTGGTGCGCTGGGGGATTAGGTTCAGTCATGGGGTCTCGAATCAATTAACCGTTAATACGGCCAGCAAAAGGTGAAGATGGATCGGCGGATTGACGACGCGCCATGCGGCCGGCTAAAAACGCGTCGCGGCCGGCTTCCACGGCTAGTTTCATGGCGTTGGCCATGCGCAGCGGGTCGCGAGCATGGGCAATGGCACTGTTCAACAGTACGCCGTCACAGCCGAGCTCCATCGCCATGGCGGCATCCGACGCCGTGCCAATGCCCGCATCGACCAGCACCGGGACGTTGCTCTGCTCAACAATCAAGCGCACGTTGTGCGGGTTTTGAATGCCGTGGCCAGAGCCAATCAGTGAGCCCAGTGGCATGATGGCGCAGCAGCCCATGGCTTCCAGTTCGCGTGCCACAATGGGGTCATCGCTGGTGTAAACCATCACGTCGAAACCGTCGGCGAGCAGCGTTTCAGCGGCTTTCAGGGTCTCTACCACGTTGGGGTAGAGCGTGTGGTCATCGCCGAGCACTTCCAGTTTGACCAGATTGTGGCCATCAAGCAGCTCGCGGGCCAAACGGCAGGTGCGCACGGCATCTTTCGCGTTGTAGCAACCAGCGGTATTGGGCAGCAGGGTGTAGCGCTCGGGCGAGATAACATCTAGCAGATTGGGCGCCTCGGCGTCCTGGCCCAAGTTGGTGCGGCGTACGGCAAACGTCACGATCTCAGCACCGCTCTGGGCAATGGCGGCACCGGTTTCGGTAAAGTCTTTATACTTGCCTGTGCCGACCAGCAGGCGCGAGTGAAAGTCGCGTCCGGCGATAGTGAGCGGAGTATCGGTTAGTTGGGTCATAGTATTTCCTCTAGCCGCCGCCAATCGCGTGGACAACTTCCACATGGTCGCCATCGGCCAAGCGGGTATCGGCGTGTTGGCTGCGGGGGACGATCTCTTCGTTAATTTCGACGGCGATGCGACGGCCGCTCAGACCCAGTTGTTCAACTAGGTCGGCGGCGGTAAGGCCGGTCGAAAGCGTATGGGGTTCACCGTTTAGACGTATCTGGATAGACATAAAGGGTCGCGTCTCATTCGTCGTGGCAATGCGTTTTCTATTGTAGCGGTTTCGAGCCGCTCAAGGTACGCCGTAGGGCAATCCGCGCGCGAAAATGAAGCAGACAATTGAAGCAGGTAAGTGAAGTAGGAGAGTAACGTGCAACGAGCAGATAAAGGGTGGTGGTGTATAGCGGCGCTGTCGGGCGCAATGATGGTGATGCTGGGTGCCTATGCGGCGCACGGATTAGCGGCGCGTACTACCGAAGCAATGGTGAGCGCTGTGGAAACCGGTGTGCGCTACCAAGCGTGGCACACGCTTGCCATGATGATAGTGGTGGTGTGGCGCCGGGTACAACCATTGGCGGGCCAGCGCTGGGTGCTGGCGCTGTGGGCACTGGGGGTTGTGTGTTTTTCAGGCTCGCTCTACTTAATGGCCTTGGCTGGGCTAAGCCTCGGCATTGTGACGCCTATTGGCGGCGTTTTATTAATGGCCGGGTGGCTGGCGCTTGCGGTCGTCGCACTGATGGCCAAGCAGTAAGCACCTTTGTAGGCCAAATATTCGCGTGGCTATGCGCCGCGCTTCTTCCTTTTCATGAGCATCTCTATGTTTCATTTTGTCGTCGCCATACCCTGCCTGATTGTTATTCTTCGCTATTTAGTGCCACTCAAATGGCCGCTCTGGTTTAAAGGTCTCCTCAGCGTTGCGCTGTTACTGGTAGCTCAGCATCATTGGCTTACCTTGATGGCGTTTGGCTCCATGTTCTCTCCCGAGGTGCCAAGAGCCATCGTACTGATCGTCAATTGGATTTTCGGCACGATGCTGTTTCTAGCAGTGTTTCAGCTAGTGGTTGATGCGGTAGCGCTGATGCTGATGGCAGTAAAAAGAAGGCGTGTCGGCATCCCCTCTTCACTGCGTTACAGCATGGGAGCGTTGGCGTTAGGCGTGGCTGCTTTCGCCGTCAGCCAAGCGGCGCGGGTGCCGCTGGTGAAGGATATCGAGGTTACCATTCAAGGGTTGCCCTCTCAGTTTGAAGGCTACGAAATTGTGCAGTTAACCGATCTGCATATTAGCCGACTGTTTGAAGCCCCGTGGGTTGAAGCGGTGGTGTCGCAGGCCAATGCGCTGGAGCCAAATTTAATCGTCATCACCGGCGATTTGATCGATGGCGACCTTGATGTGCGTCGCGCAGATGTGGCGCCTTTACAAGCGCTTGCAGCGCCCGACGGCGTCTATACCATTCCGGGTAATCATGAGTACTATTTTGGTTACCCGCAGTGGATGGCGTATTACCAGTCGCTCGGCATGCAGGTATTGGCAAATCAACATGTTGTGATCGACAACGAGGGGGCGAACTTAGTCCTTGCGGGAGTGACGGATTTTACGGCCGCCAGGCATGCTTTTGCTGCGCCGAATGTCGAGGAGGCGATAGCAGGGGCACCGAGCGACTCGCCGATTATTATGCTGGATCATCAGCCCCGCAATGCGGTGGCTGCGGCTGCAGCCGGTGTAGATCTGCAGCTCTCCGGACATACTCATGGTGGGATGATACTAGGCTTCGATCGACTGGTTGCCAGCGCTAACAATGGTTTCGTTTCAGGCGTTTATAATATTCAAGACATGACGCTTTACGTCAATAACGGTACAGGCTTATGGCCAGGGTTTGCTTTACGCCTCGGCAAGCCCTCAGAGCTAACCCGCATTACGCTCCGCCAGGGGTAGCGTGGTTTGATGACGCTAAGTGAGCGGGCAAGTCGATATCCATCATCGTGCCCGCATCCTGCACGTGATACTCACGGTAGTACGCGGCGTTGTTGCGAATAATCTCTTTGGCCCCCGTATGGCCGCTTAGCGCTTCAAGCGCGGGCCAAAGCGTACGCCCAAATATAACCGGATGCCCCGGCTTACCTTCATGGCAGGGCCGCACGATGGTGTCGCGAGTGGCTTGCCGCTGTAACGACAGCAGCGTCTCCTGCTGAATCCAGGGCATATCGCCCAATAAAATCGCGACTGCTTCGACGCTCTTCAGGCGGGCGTCGTGGCTAAGCTCGGCCACCGCCTCGGCGATGCTTGCCCCTAACCCAAGATGTGCCTGATGAAGTCGCACCAGAGGCGTGCTTTCAGCAAGGCCTAGCAGGGTCGCATCATCCTCTTCACGGATTGCCACGCGCAGTATAGGAAAGGCTTGCTCGGCATTCGCGACAGAGGCTGCCAACAGCGAGCGTCCGTCGGTTAAGGTCGCGCAGCGCTTGTCATCCTCACCAAATCGGCGCGAGTAGCCAGCCGCCATCACCAGGGCGACGACATTGCTAGAGCTCATTGGTAGCTTTTCCGTATTGGACCCGGATGATATCCGCCATGATAGCGAGGGCAATTTCCGCCGGGGTCATGCTGCCTAGCGCTAGACCAATCGGCATATGCAATCGCTCGACTTGCTCTTCGGTCAGCCCTCCTGAGCGAATCAGCCGCTCGGCGCGCGCGTTAGAGGTGCGCTTTGAGCCCATCACGCCGATATAAAACGCAGGTGTGCGCACCGCTTCCATCATCGCCAGGTCATCTATACGTGGATCATGGGTGAGCGCCACAATGGCCGTGGCGCCGTGGCAGCCGTTGGCGGCAATGTACTGGGAAGGCAGTTGCGCTATGACTGTTACCCCTGGAACATCAAACGCCTGGCAGGCGGCTTCGTCGGGGTCGCAGACAATCACTTCAAACCCTAATGTAGCGGCAAACGAAGCGCAGGCGTTGGAAACGGGCGAAATGCCGGCAATGATCAACCGCCGTGCGGGCGCGAGTCGCATTTTTAGCCGGAGCGGCGCGCCCACTTCACTGGGCCAGACAACGCGCGGCCCCAGTGTGGCGTCCTCGGTAAAGTGGCGGGTGCCCGCGTGAATATCGACATGGCGCATCAACTGGCGGTGGCCTTCCAACGCCGCCTTCAGCGTGCCAAGGTGCTCCCTTATATCCGGCGTGGCAGGCAGGCGCTCCACCAGCACCTCAAGAATGCCGCCACAGGGCAGCGCGATATGCCCGCCCTGAGCGTCGTCTGCATCGCCGTAGCGAATAACGACTGCCGGCGTTTCAAACTGCCTCTCGGCCAGGCGCTTGATGAAGTCATCCTCCACACAGCCGCCGGAGAGCGACCCCAGGTGTCTGCCATCCCTGGTCACCGCCATCCAGGCGCCGGGGGCGCGGGGCGATGAGCCAAACGTGGCGAGCACGGTGCACAGCCAGACCGTTTCACCCTCCTGGGACCAGATCAGCGCTTGATCTATAACCTGCAAGTCCAAATGTTGCATTGCAAACGTTTCCAATAGTGAGCAAGCGGCATCCATTGCCTGTCTTGCGTGGATAGACGTGTCATAGCGTAGCGCACCTGACGCAGATAGAGGTTTTGTTTTACAAGGTTGGACACAGAGTTGGGCTGCCTGGCGTAATCGTGTCTATGCTAAAGGCTTTATGGCACTAAATAAGTGAAAGCAACGCGCAAGGAAGGCATAGAGCAATGAACCCCTCTAATAACGTCGAAAGACACCCCAAGACCGTGAACCCCGATAGCAGCACCTTTTCACTAACCGTCAATGGCGAACGGCATACGTTAACTCTGGATAACCGCACAACGCTGCTGGATGCCCTGCGTGAACATCTAAAGCTTACGGGCACCAAGAAAGGCTGTGACCACGGCCAGTGTGGCGCCTGCACGGTGTCTGTGAACGGCGAACGCATCAACGCCTGCTTGTCCCTTGCGGTCATGCATGAAGATGATGATATTTCGACCATCGAAGGGGCGGCTGAGGTCGATCATCTTGATCCCATGCAGCAAGCCTTTGTCGATCATGACGCTTTTCAGTGCGGCTACTGCACGCCGGGGCAAATCTGCTCGGCCAAGGCGGTGCTTGAAGAGATTCAAGCGGGGCTGCCAAGCCATGTTACCAAAGATTTGAATGCGCCTATTGAGATCAGCGATGCGGAAATTCGCGAGCGGATGTCAGGCAATCTTTGCCGCTGCGGCGCCTACGCCAACATTCTCAAGGCCATCAACCAGGTTGCGGAGGCGCGCTCATGAAAGCCTTTTCCTATGAACGCGTCAGCGACCCGGCCCAGGCGGCAGCCCGTGCGGCGGAAGTGCCGGGCGCCAAGTTTATCGCGGGCGGTACTAACCTGCTGGATTTGATGAAGCATGAGATCGAAATTCCCAAGCACCTGATCGACTTAGGGGGCACGGGTCTTGACGATATTACACCGACGGATGAGGGCGGGCTGCGCATTGGCGCGCTGGTTAGCAACGCCGCGCTCTCGGCGGATACCCGGATTCGTAAGGACTACGCGGTATTGAGTCGGGCGCTGGTGTCGGGTGCCTCCGGCCAGCTGCGTAACAAGGCGACCACCGGCGGCAACCTGCTTCAGCGCACGCGCTGTGGCTACTTTTATGACACTGGCATGCCCTGCAACAAGCGCTCGCCTGGGGCGGGCTGCGCAGCGTTGAGCGAAGGCGCCACCACGCGTCAGTTGGGCATTATCGGCACGTCCGATGCGTGTATTGCCACGCACCCCTCTGATATGGCCGTTGCCCTGCGCGTGTTGGATGCCGAAGTGGAAACAGTGACGTCAACCGGTGAAACACGCCGCCTGACGCTGGATGAGTTCTATCAACTGCCTGGCGATACGCCGGAGGTGGAGACAGCGCTGCAAGCAGGCGAGATGATCACCGCCGTGCTGCTGCCGCCCCCTGTCGAAGGCCGCCACGCCTACTATAAAGTGCGCGACCGGGCCTCTTACGCCTTTGCGCTGGTGTCCGTTGCGCTAATTCAAGCCCCCGATGGAACGGGGCGCGTTGCCCTGGGCGGTGTGGCACCCAAGCCCTGGCGCCGTGATGACGCCGACGCGGCGTTACCGCAGGGCGCATCCGCTGTCATGGCCCGCTTACTGGACGGGGCCCGCCCAACGCAAGAGAACGCCTACAAGCTTACCCTAGCAGAACGAACGCTCGCCGCGCTGCTGGCTCAGGAGTGACCCATGGATTTTAATCAATCAACGGAAGATAACCTTTTCGATCATGCTCGCGTTATCGGCAAGCCCCACGCGCGGATCGACGGTCTGCTCAAGGTAACCGGCCGCGCGCCCTACGCCTACGAGCGGCATGACGTGGCAGCCAACCAGCTGGTGGGTTACCCCGTGTGCGCAACGATTGCCCGAGGCAAAATCACTCATATGGACGCCTCGGCTGCCCGCGCTGCCCCCGGCGTGGCGGCCGTTATTACCACACTGGAGCTTGAGCCGCTGGCGCGTGCCGACAGCAACGTGGCCCACCTGTTCGGCGGCGCCACCGTTGAGCACTACCACCAGGCCATCGCGGTGGTGGTCGCCGATACCTTGGAGCAGGCGCGTGGTGCGGCGTCATTGATCGAGGTGCGCTACGAAGAGGCGAAGGGCGTGTTTGATCTTGAAGATGCCTGGACGCGCCTTCAGAGCACCGGCGAGCCGGTGGCAAACGTCGGCGATGTGGATGCGGCGTTTGATGCCGCGCCGGTCACGTTGGATGAAACCTATCGTACCGCCTCGCAAAGCCACGCCATGATGGAGCCCCACGCTTCTATCGTGGACTGGTCGGATGGCGGTCAGATGACGGTATGGACATCGAATCAGATGATCGAGTGGACGCGCCAGGCGCTCGCCACCACCTTTGATATTGATGCTGAAAGAATCCGCCTGGAAAGCCCTTACGTGGGCGGCGGCTTTGGCGGCAAGCTGTGGCTACGCGCCGATGCGGTGCTGGCGGCGCTTGGCTCGCGCGAGACCGGGCGGCCAGTCAAAGTCGCCTTGCCGCGCCCGATGATCTTCAACAACGCCACGCATCGGTCCGGCACCATTCAGCGTCTGCGCATCGCGGCCGGATCAGATGGCAAGATTACCGCTTTCGACCATGCTGCCATTTCCCATACGCTGCCCGGCGGCAGCGGTGAAGACGCGATCAACCAGACCCGCTGCTTCTACGCGGGCGAAAATCGTCGCGTGGCGCACCATCCTATCGATATGGGCCTACCCGAATCGGCGGATATGCGTGCCCCTGGCGAAGCCTCGGGGCTGGCGGTGCTGGAGATCGCCATGGACGAGATGGCGGAGAAGCTCGGCATGGACCCCGTGGCGTTCAGGATTCTCAACGACACCCAGGTCAATCCCGAGGAGCCATCGAAACCCTTCAGCGATCGCCACTTTGTGGAGTGCCTGCGTAAGGGCGCCGATACCTTCGGCTGGGCTGAGCGTAACCTTCAACCGGGCGGTCGGCGCGAAGGCCAGTGGCTGATTGGCCACGGCATGGCTGGTGCCTATCGCGGCGCGCCCACCATGACTTCGGGCGCGCGGGTACGCTTGCAGAACGGTCGCTTGATTGTGGAAACCGATATGACCGATATCGGTACCGGCTCCTACACCATCCTGTCCCAAACCGCGGCAGAAACCATGGGCATGGAGATGCAGGACGTAGAAGTGCGCCTTGGCAATAGCGCCTATCCAACCTCCTCCGGCTCAGGCGGGCAGTTTGGTGCGACTAGCGCCACCGCTGGCGTATATGCTGCCTGTGTGGCGCTTCAGGAGCAGATCGCCAAGCGCCTAAACGTTGACGAGGCGCGCTTTGAAAAGGGCCGCGTGGTCGCCGGACAGACAGATCTGGCGCTGGCCGACATAGCCGATGGCGAAGAGATAGTGGCTGAGGATTCGATCAACTTTGGCGACTTCAAGGATGAGCTGGAGATCGGCACCTTCGGTGCGCACTTTGTCGAGGTGGCCGTGAATGCCTACACCGGGGAAACTCGCGTGCGGCGTATGCTGGCCGTGTGCGATGCAGGGCGCATCCTCAATCCCATCACGGCGCGCAGCCAGGTAATTGGCGGCATGACCATGGGCGTAGGCGCTGCCTTGACCGAGGGCATGAGCGTGGATACCGGGCGCGGCTTCTTCGTCAATCACGACCTGGCAGGCTACGAAGTGGCGGTACATGCGGATATTCCCGAGCAGGAGGTCATCTTTTTAGATACCACCGATGCTGCTTCATCGCCTCTAAAAGCAAAAGGAGTGGGTGAGCTGGGTATTTGCGGCGTAGCGGCTGCGATTGGCAACGCGATCTACAATGCCACCGGTGTCCGGATCCGTGAGTACCCGATGACGCTGGATCGCATGATCGATCAACTCCCTAGCACTGAGCGTTGAGCTAGCTTGACCTTGGGGCGACACATAGGTTGTAAGCTTTCAATTGGATGTTGCGTCGCTTACCAACGTTTCTTTATTCGCTCTTAATCAGGAGGGTATTTATGAGCCGCTTAACCACCTCAATATTCCTATCTAGCGCTCTAGTTCTCGGGGCGACCTCGGCGCATGCGGCACTGCCTGACGAGGCCACACTCTACAAAAATCCTGAGTGCGGCTGCTGTGACGGTTACGCACGTCATCTTGAAGAGCTCGGCGTAGAAGTGACGATTATTGATGACGTGGAGTTGGGTGATATCAAGCAACAGGCGGGCGTGCCTTATGGCTTGGGATCGTGCCATACCATCGAGATGGGCGAGTATTGGATTGAAGGGCATGTGCCGATGGAAGCGGTTACAAAGCTGTTTGAAGAGCAGCCTGACGTCGATGGTATTGGTTTGGCCGGTATGCCCATTGGTACGCCGGGTATGCCTGGTCCTCAGGACGAGCCCTATAACGTCTACGCGTTTAGCGACCAGCAGGATGAGCCGTTCATGACACTGGCGCCTTGAAGAACGGCCGCTTAAGACTTTTCAGGTAGCGCATAGCTGGCGGTGACATGCACCACGGGGCGTACGTCATCGCTGGCTGAGTAGATTTGTACTTCGCCTACGGCCAGGCGGCGGCCGAGTTTGATTAGCTTGGCGTGGGCGATAATGTCGTGATCACCGGAAGCCGCGCGGAGGAAGTGGCAGTTTAAGTCGCTGGTCACGGCCATCGCCTCTGGGCCGATTTGCGCCAAGATAGCGATGTACATAGCGACATCTGCAAACCCCATCATCGTGGGCCCGGAAACCCGCGGGCCAGGGCGTAGATGTTCGTGGCCAATCTTTAGGCGCATGGTGGCGCTCATCTCACCCACGCATTCAATTTTCCCCATCCGCTGGGGGAATACCTCATCCAAGAAATGCTCAATTTGCTCGGCAGTCATCACGGTCATTGTTGTTATCCTTTATATAAAAAAGCCCCGAGGCATGCGCCTCGAGGCTGATTACACCATAAAATGCGTTTACTTCGCCTTATGCACCTGACGCCACTCGTGGAGTAGCGGCTCGGTGTAGCCGGAAGGCTGTACGCGACCTTTGAAGATCAGGTCAGAGGCGGCTTTGAAAGCGGTAGAGCCTTCGAAGTCGGCGCTCATGGCCGTATAAGTTGGGTCGCCTGCGTTCTGCTCATCGACCACTTTCGCCATGCGCTTGAGGGTCTCTTCCACGCGTGGTGCATCGACAATGCCGTGGTGCAGCCAGTTAGCGATGTGCTGGCTGGAGATGCGTAGCGTTGCGCGATCTTCCATCAGGCCAACGTTGTGGATGTCCGGTACTTTCGAACAGCCCACGCCGTGCTCTACCCAGCGTACGACGTAGCCCAGAATACCCTGGCAGTTGTTATCCAGCTCCTGCTGCTTCTCTTCATCCGACCAGTTAGCATTTTCAGCAACCGGCACAGTGAGTAGATCATCCAGGTAGTCGGGCTCGCCCAGGGCTTCCAGCTCGCGCTGAACGTCGGTGACGTTAACTTGGTGATAGTGCAGCGCGTGCAGCGCGGCAGCCGTGGGAGAAGGTACCCAGGCGGTGTTGGCGCCCGCTTTCGGGTGGCCGATTTTCTGCTCCAGCATGTTGTGCATCAGGTCCGGCATGGCCCACATGCCTTTACCGATTTGCGCACGACCGCGTAGGCCACAGGCAAGACCGACTTGCACGTTGCTCTTCTCGTAGGCCGCTATCCATTTGGCGCCTTTCATATCGCCCTTGCGTACCATGGGGCCTGCTTCCATGGCGGTATGCATTTCGTCGCCGGTGCGGTCCAGGAAGCCGGTATTGATGAACGCGACGCGGGAAGCGGCTTCGGCAATACAAGCTTTGAGGTTGACGGTAGTACGGCGTTCCTCGTCCATGATGCCCATTTTCAGGGTGTCACGATCCATGCCCAGAAGGTCTTCAACGCGGCCAAACAGTTCATTGGCAAAGGCGACTTCTTTAGGGCCGTGCATCTTCGGCTTCACGATATAAACAGAGCCGGTGCGTGAGTTACGCGGCTGGCTATCATCCTTTTTCAGGTCGTGCAGCGCGAGTAGCGAGGTCACCACGGCATCCAGGATACCTTCCGGCAGCTCGTTGCCATTTTCATCCAGAATCGCTGGTGTGGTCATCAAGTGACCCACATTACGCACGAACATCAGCGAACGACCGGGTAGCGTTACACTGCCGCCATCGCTGGTTTGCCAGGTGCGGTCGGCGTTCAGCTTACGCGTAAACGTCTTGTCACCTTTCTCGATCTTCTCTTCCAGGTCGCCCTTCATCAGGCCGAGCCAGTTGCTGTAAACGCCGACTTTGTCTTCTGAATCCACCGCAGCAACGGAGTCTTCACAATCCATGATCGTGGTCAGGGCAGCTTCGACGACAACATCCTTCACGCCAGCCGGGTCAGTTTTGCCGATGGAATCGCTGGCGTCGATCTGGATTTCCAGATGCAGACCATTGTTACCCAGCAGAATCGCGTCGGGTTTGGCTGCTTCGCCAGTGAAACCGATCAGCTTGCCGGAGTCCTTCAAGCCTGTTTCACGGCCACCTTCCAGGGTGACGACCAAATGCTCATCACGGATAGCGTATTTCACCGCGTCACGGTGTGAACCAGTGGCCAACGGTGCCGCGCGATCCAGCACGCCGCGGGCGTAGGCAATCACCTTGGCGCCGCGTTTCGGGTTGAAACTGGTGCCTTTCTCGGCGCCGTCGTCTTCTGAAATCGCGTCGGTGCCGTACAGAGCATCATAAAGGCTGCCCCAGCGTGCATTGGCAGCGTTCAGCGCATAGCGCGCATTGCTTACCGGCACTACCAGCTGCGGGCCTGCTTGAACAGCTACTTCACGATCAACATTCGTCGTTGTCGCTTTGACGTTAGCGGGGGCTTCCACCAAGTAGCCGGTCTCTTTCAGGAAGCTGCGGTACGCAGGCATATCGGTAACCGGGCCGGGGTTTTCCCGGTGCCACACGTCAAGCTTCTCTTGTAGCGTGTCGCGCTCTTCCAGCAATTGACGGTTTTTAGGGGTCAAATCGTGAAACAGAGCATCCACACCGGCCCAAAAGGCATTTTCGTCAACGCCTGTTCCCGGTAGCGCCTGCTCATTAATAAAACGATCTAAATCGGCTGCCACCTGTAAACGGTGGCGCGTGATACGCTCACTCATGGGGTATCTCCTGTGAGGATGCCCGTGGGCACTCTGTTCTTTAGAACATGGTTTGCCACAGGCAGAGTAAAATTTATTTATGGAAAATAATTCCACATTTGCTCGGGCATGTAAACAGCGTAGACCCTAAAGCGGTAAAATGCGCGACCAAATGACTAGCAATTAGAGGTTGATAGCGCGACTCGCCTGCCGCGTCTAGGCCAACGTAAAAGGGCGATATGGAGAAACAACGATGCGTGATTTCCAACATCTGGAAGGCTTGTTTCGCCATGCCTCGGGCGAGACCGCCCTTAGCCGTCTGCTGCCAGGGGAAATATTGACCGACGCCATGCAGGGCTACTTTCAGCACTATGGTCTGGAAGTCCTGCTATTGGATACCAGTGAAGTACACGCAGGCTTTATTGATACTGGACGCTTTGCGCTGTGGTGCCAAGTGTGGAGCCCGCCGCAGCCGGTGGGCACCGCTTTCGTGGTGCACGGTTATTTTGACCATATGGGCCTGTATCGCCATCTGCTCAAGCGTTTGCTGGCCAAGGGCTGGCGGGTGGTGCTGTGGGACCTTCCGGGCCATGGCCTTTCCAGTGGTGCGCGCGCGGAAATAGAGGATTTCGATGACTACCAGCACTGCCTGACCCACCTGCAGACCATCCTCAAGAGCCAGGGAATGGCGCCTGCCCCGTGGCTGGGGGTGGGGCAGAGCACCGGCGGGGCTATTCTAGCTACCGATGCGCTCACCCGCCGAGAGGATTCGGGTTGGTCAGGCTTGGTGCTGCTGGCGCCGCTGGTGCGGCCTTGGGGATGGAGCCAAACAAGCTGGCTGCACTTGATTGCCAGCCCCTTTGTAAAAGAGCTGCCGCGTAAATATCGGCCCAACTCTACCGACGAACAGTTCACCGAATTTCTACGCGAGGGTGACCCGCTGCAGCCCGAGCGCTTGAGCGTTGCCTGGGTAAGCGCCATGCGCCGCTGGATGCCCCGGTTGCTAGCGCAGCAGCCAAGCCAGTTACCTACGTTGATTTTGCAGGGCGAGCAGGATGTGACCGTTGATTGGGAGTGGAATTTAGCGATTCTGGCGAAGAAGTTTCCCAATGCCGAAATTCATCGCCACCCGGAAGCGCGCCATCATCTGGTAAATGAAGCTGATCCCATCCGGGAGGTGCTGTTTGAAGCGCTGGATGGGTTTGTAGACCAGCTTAGCGAGAATAAGGTCTAGTGCCGCTTTTTGCTACGCTCCCTTCAGCATCCGATCCAACTGCCGGTAGCCAATCGCTTCAATAAAGTGCGGTTGGGTGGGTTTGGGCGCGCCCTGCAGGTCGGCTAGGGTCAGTGCTACGCGCAGTACGCGGTGGTAGGCACGGGCGGAGAGCTTGAGCTTTTCGAGCACACCCGCCAGCCAGGCGCGCTCTTTATCGTTAAGTGCGCAGGCGGCTTCCAGCGCTTTACCGCTTAACTGGCTGTTTAGCGCGCCGCGGGCCATTTGACGTTCTCGGGCGGCCATCACCCGCTCACGCACGGCTGCCGATGATTCGCCTTGGGTTTGCGCGGTGAGCTGCTCGGGCGGCAGCGCGGGGACTTCCACTTGGAGGTCGATGCGGTCCAGCAGCGGCCCGGAAAGCCGCGCTTGATAACGCTGAATTTGGCTGGCGGTACACTGGCAGCGTTGGCGTGGATCGCCCAAGTGGCCGCAGGGGCATGGATTCATTGCGGCTACCAATTGAAACCGAGCTGGATACCGACGTTCATGACTGGCGCGGGCTAAATGGATCTCTCCAGTTTCGAAGGGCTGGTCTGTTTACCAAACAAAATAAGAAAAACGACAATACACTATGCGAAGGTGTATGAGTACCTACGACATACCAGCTAGAAGCTAAAAAAACCGCATTTTTGGACGTTTACCCCCAGTACCCTAGGCCAACGTAGCCATAGGCACTCAAAAAGCCTTATAAAGGCTTACAGAAAGTAAACTGATATTTTTGAAATAAATGCTTGACAGGAATTATATAATATGGTTATTTCGTCGCCGTTTTGCTCAGATTTAGCAATTTCTCATATTGGCGGACTTATGAAACCACTGATGCAGGTAAAGGAAATGAGAATCGTTCTTTAAAAATATGCACACCCATTTTAATTCGTAAAAGCCAGAAGGCTTACGCAAAAGAAACTAATACCTCCTTTCTCAATAGCCCCAACCGAAGGGCGGGAGTAATTAAAAACAATAAAATAAGGGAGCGAAGCGAGCTTTAAGGGTTGTTTTCAACATCAGAAAATACGTTTCCTTTTAAAGATATAAGAAAAGGAAAAAAAATTGCTATGTCATTTATTTAGTTCTTTTGCTTAAAATATGGAAAATGAGTTGGGGCAAATATATCACCAACTGGGGTAAATATATCTCTGTTTTCTAATAAAATCAATAACTTACAGATACGCTAAAATATTTATTAACCTTGGGTTCAGCGCATCCCTAATTGGTATAAATATATCCCCAATAGCCATTCAGATAAAAAAATATAAGGGCTTTAGTGAGTTTTTTAACTGTTAAACTGGTTAAGGGGAAAGTTAAAGGAACATAACAAATAGATAAACTATAAATATTATGGTATCCTAATAAAAAATAAAGCACCTGTGGCGCAGGTGCTCTTATCAGAATAATAAAACAGATTAGGAAACTTCATTAACGGAGTATAATATAACATGAAAAAGAATAATGCACAACAAGATAATAATAAAAAACCAAAAAGTGATAATGGTTTTTATCAATTTTGCATATCAAATCTTGCAGAAAAAGACAGCTTTGGAGGTGGTATGGAAAGCTATGAAGTTCCAATAAGAAAGAGAATTAAAGAGTTAGAAAGTTCGCTCAAACTTATTGATGTCAAAAAAATCGACAAAGTTAAAGAGCAGATAAAAAAACTTAAAGAAATGCTTCTTAACTCTGTTGATATGAAGATATATTTTTACCTTCGTCAGCGAATGGGGTATGGCAATCTAGTTAGATTAAATGAAAGCCAAACCACCATAGCAGATAAGTTGATATTGCCGTCTGCTAGTGTGAAAAGGTCATTTAGGAAGTTAAAAAAGATAGGTGTCATCAGCTATCATATTGAAAACAAAAGAATGGTGAATGTGAGAATTTCGCCATTTTTAGAGTGGCGCGGTGATGGGGAAACCCACAACAACGTTATTCATGAACTCGTGGAAAGCTTTAAATCTCCGCCGTTTGCGAAGTCGAAAGATTACCAAGAGGCAATGAAAGATATAGCTTAAAAAAAAGGAGAAACTATGGAAAAAACATATTCAACAGTAGAGAAATTACAAGTTTTAAGAAAGATAATAGCATACGAATTAAGCAAAGATGAAAAAGGTTTTTTTGTATACTTAACTACTTATAGTCGTTTTAAACCTATAGCAGAAATACACCTGTACAAAGACATTGAAAAACCATTGGATATTCTAAACGAACATATCGACAATGACGGTATCGACGAAAGAGATGTAAAAGCTTATTTTAGAGAGCATTTCGAGAATCAACTTTCCTATCTTAAAGATAAGGAAACATTAAAAGTAATAAAATAATCAGTAAAATACAAGGCCAGCAACTAACTGGCCTATATATTTGCTACCAATCCTCAAGCTGTTCCGCTATCTGCTCTTTTGCATACATTTTTATTTCTAAAAAATACATTTCGTCTCTGGTGGTAGGCTCCTGAACGGGGTCAAAATCCGCATCCTCGGCCTTTCTAAGCACTTCAAGGGCTTCCATCGCCCATTCATCTAAACCAGAACTTTCAAGGGCTTCTGGCGCTTCTTTGAACGCCTGAACGTCGCAGGGTAGGGTATGCTCGCCCGTTAGCTCGTCTTTGATGTAAACGGCTTGTGGCTCGATGTGGATGACTCGAAGGGATAGCCGTTCGATGTTCTTGATGATGTCTTTCATGTTGGTTCTCGCGGTGCGTGTGTGCCTTTTCTACCGAAGTAGGGTTCGTATGGCAAGCGAGAAACGGCCTAAAAGGCTCTATGGAGGGGATTAAATAGGTATGATATGTGTTTAGCTGCTAGAAGCTCGATAAGGCCACAGGAGGGCTTATTGACAGCCTAGGGGGTGTGTGGTCATCTTTTACAAAAGGGACAAGGAGGGTTAGAGGTGCTTAAGAAAATTATATCTAGGGTTCTAAACTTTGTTGCATTTTTTTCTTTCATAGGTTTATTGCTTTTCTTATATGCTTTGACCCAGCAACCTTCAGAGCCTGAACCTGAGCCTGTTTCCACTTCAGAAATAGACGCCAACTCTGGGCTTTACTTAACTGAAGACTTTAAGGAAGGCAATGAAATTGCAATGCTATATATATGTGCAATAACTGGACACAAAACTGGAATGGCCGATGATAGCTTAGCCTTGTTAGTCAAGCTTAATGAGTATTCAGGACTTGAAAGACAGCGTTCTGGAAACTTGCTCGATGATGCTAATACGTGGTGGGAAGAAGAAAGTTATGCCTGGGATTTAGATGGGATGTGGAAAGGGGAATGTGAGCAACCTTTGAATAATATAAGAAGAACGCTTTAATGAATCAGATAGAGCCGACAATTGATAATTTTCACAGAACAACAAAATTCACCAAGCTTTGGGTAGTTAAAATAAAAAATCTCAATGGCAAAACCCTCTACCACGTAGTTGATGGAATTGAGCGAAGTGTATGCACTGTAAGAGGCCAAGAAGGTGAGTTTATAAGGTATGAGCATTGGATATTCCCGCTCCATAGCCAAAAGGGCTTTAAGCGGATAATTAGTAAAGTCAAAAATGGAAAAGCCTTTATGTGGCATTTTATGGGGCCAGGACATGAAAATCCTCAAAGCCTAGACACAATTAAGAGATTGCCCTTCATCATTGAAGGTCAGCAGATAGCAGGATACTAGAAACGCCAGCGAAAAGGCTGGCGCTTTATCTACCATTTTGGGTGGTAGTCCATTCTTGGGTAATATTTTGAATTGGCGCGTTTTAGCTTGTTAGCAATTCTTTGTGAGTCTTTTCGATGATTTTCACTCTCTCGTCCAAACTCTCGAAGTTTTTCAAGATTATCTCGTAAGATTCGGTTATCGTGCTGTAGTTTTTCTCCATATTCTTTTGATTTTCTAAGACTCGATCTAGCAGTTTGGAAAATTCCTCCAAGGATACGTTTAAGGCTTCTTCTTTTTCTTCGTATTCTTTCGAGAAACTCTTCATAAACTGCATTATTTCTTTTTCTATTTGTGTCTGCATCGCTTTCTTTCTCCTTTGTTATAGTTGGCAATACTTTTGGTTGTTTATCTCCTGAAACTGCTGGCACTGGACTAGGTTCCGGTGGTCGGAGTGTGTGGTCACGATTGCTTTGTTTCCTAGGTAATGCATCGCCCCGGCTCCCAAGACTATTCCTAGCGTCAATACGACTAGAAGGGCTGTTATCGGGGCGTATACGCGCCACAGGTTCAGGCTTCGCATATTTCTTCCTGTTAAGCCTTTCACGCCGTTCACAAAGTTCGTTAACTCGCTCTCTAGCGATTCTAGCTCTTTCCTCACTCCTGCTGTCATATTCTTGGCTTCTCTGTCTAACAGCTTCTTTCGTGTGTCTATCCGGTTTAAAATCTCGTTCCCATAATGAGCCTTTGAGTCTGATGTTTTGCCCTCCTGCGGGGTCTTTGATTGAGATTGATTTGTTTGTTTCACGGGATACCTCCAGGTTTAATGATTTTAATTCGTGTAAAATTCCCTCTCTGGTGGGGGCTATCTGCTGTTGCTCCATCATATGGTCCATATGTTCGGCTAACTTCTGCACAAGCTCTTTACGGCTTTTAGGTAGGTAGCCGGGGTATATGATGGGGTTTCTATTGTTTGGTGCATTTGGGTCATGTAAACCGTATTCGACATTGATAGCATCTTTCCAAGCATCAATTCTGGTAACATCTGCTCTGTGATAGTAAGCATTTAAACGCTTACTCGTGTGTAGTTCCTCACCAGAAAACATAAAATGAAGTTCTAGCCTTCCTTTGTCTCTATGCCTTACCCATAAGCTGGAATACTGGTCAGGTTCAAGCCCAGGTAATAATGTCTTTTCAAAGTCATCAATTATTTTCTCTTGTGCTTCTGCATCAAGGTCGCTTTCTGCAAAACTCAATACTCCGCTTGTGTAGCGCCCTGCATGGTTTCCATAAGCAACAATATCGGAAAAGCTCTCTGGGTTTCCCCTGATAGTTACAGGTTTGACAGAACGCGGTGTTTTGCTTGCGTCCAGTTCGCTAAAAAGATAACCAACCGCCTGTTTTGTGGCTTTTACCGGATTATTGGTATTTTTTCCGTATTTAAAAAACTTTACGATCATAAGTGTGAGCCTCCTTAATCTCGTTTAGTGTTTTTTCTACTCTTGATATTCCTGATAAAATTTGGAATAGCTCAGGCGACTTTCCAGATTTTGAATCTTGGTTTACCTTTCGTGCAATCTGGTTTAAGTTTTGCCCTAGCTTGTGAAGCTCATAACTTAAATCTGGGTCAATCGGAACATACATTTTTTTTATTTTAAAAACTTCTTTGATTGTGTTGCCCAGTCCGACATTTCTCAAAAATGCACCTAACGGGTCGCCGTTTGCATTAGCTCTCAATAACTCGATTTCAGTTTCATTGAAACGAGATTTTACGATTTTTGTTCTTTTTGCTGACTTCATTTAAGCCTCCTGAAATAAAATTTATTCTCCATTTTCCGCCGGGTTTGGGGTGGTTTTTGGGGTTTGGTTTTCGGGGGTCAAGGGGGCGGAGCCCCTTTGCTAGTATCACAGGGAAAGGAGCGGAGCGAGTGCCCCCTGTGTATGCTAGCTTAGGTAATAAAACCAAACTTCAAACATTATAACATACTTATATTTTTAAGCCGGTTTTGGTTTAGTTATTGAATGCGGGATAGATTAAAAGGCTCTTTGTGTTGGAGCTATTTTAATTCGTAAAAACCAGTTTTATCATTGCTTATTTAAGTTGGTTAAGCCAACTTGTGATATACTGTATATAAAAATAAATGGAGGCTTTTATGAAAGTATTTTTAAAAACAGTTCTAGCAATAGGGATAGTGGCTTCATCATCATTGGCACTCGCGGAAGGGAAGTTTGCTTATCGGCAACCGCTTCAAGGGGTTAATGCAAGTCCAACGTTTGCTATGACAAAAAGTGAAAAACAATTTTATGAAGAAAATAAAGCGAATATAGAAATGTGTTCGGTTCAAAAAGATGAAATAAGAAATTGGGAGCTTGATCAAATAAGGCATTATAATGGAGACTTTCAGGATATTATAGCTGGTTATGCATACGATAACGGCATTTTTAAAATCTTTGTCGGTAGTGATATAAGTAGAGTGATTGATTCAATTGATCACTCAGCCACAGGAGTAATGACAGAAGAGAGATTGTCAGGGAAAGTTATAAGCAATTATTTAGAAGTAGGAGCTAAATATAGAGCAAGATTTCATATTGATGGTGGGGTAAAGGAACAAGGTAGCACTTACCAGGCTTACGCCTTATATCTTGAAAAAGAAAAAGTGATAAGCGAAAAAACTGAAAACTACGACTGGTGCGTAGCTAATGGATATGAAACCGCCAACTAAATAAAACGCCAGCAATTAAGCTGGCGTTATCGTTATTTAACCCCTAAATCATTATAATTTTTGATCCCAAAATCTCTCAAAAGCGGGTGATGCAGTGTGAAGCTTTCGCCGTTCCTGCCAACAATTTCATTATTGCGCTTAATTGCCATGTAAACAGTTCTAAAGCCTTTGTCATATCTAAAATGGAACTTATAGTCACCATCTTTGAAAAAGCGGTTAATTCGTTGCCTGCCCCGTTCGCTGTGTAGTAATTCAAGGAACTCATCAAAATGGATAATATCCAGGCTTTCAGCCTTGGTTGCCTCCATTGTGTTCAGCTCTTTTTCAAGAACTTCAACATTTTCCTCAGTCTCGCCCAGCGACTTCATAATGTGTGTGGGGATTTTTCCGCCGAAGGCTTCAACCGACTCGATAAGATTAGCAAGCTTTGATTTAGCCTGTGCTAGCTCACGCTGTTTATTTTCCACCTCTGAGACGTTTTCAGTCTCTACCCTTCTCATCATATCAAGAAACAGCCCATCGGCCTTCTGCAAGCTTTCAGGGGGTGTCTGAGTGGGTAAATTCTGTTCAAGTATCCTCGTGTTTTCATCAGAGGGTAAATGGTCGGTATTGCCAAGGCTCGGTGCATAATCCAAACCTTCAAGATGTTGGTAATACATTCCACGTAGGTATTTCAGCAATGTGCCAACGGCATAATCAAAACGGAACACCTGTTCTTTGCATTTCTGGCTTCCAAACTCTTTTTTTGTTTCACAAGCAACATAGGCAAACTGCTTGCCTTGTGAGTTTTTACCGCGATAAAACCTCATTGATTGACCGCATTTGTCGCATTTTATGCAGTGCTTGAATATGTTCAGGCTTCCAGTGCTTTCGTTCCCATAATGGGTTTTACTAGCCCGCTTTTTCATGGCTCCTACGGCTTCGTAGTAGTCCTTAGCACTGATTATTTCAGGGTAATAGCCCTCGATGTTTTCCTCGAAAACCTTCTTCCCATTTTCACGGCGCTGGGAGCGATAAACCCCGATGACATATTTGCTTTCTAGCATCATATGGACGGTTCGATTGGCCCATTTTCGCTTAGAATACTTATTAACTTCGCGGATTGTGGTTAATACCCCTTGGTATTTCAGGCGGTCGAATATGTCGCGGATCTCCTTCGCTTCTTCCTCCACGATTTCAAACTTACCGTCTACAACCCGCAAACCATAGGGGGTATTGTTCGGGGTATTGAAAATCTTGTTGTCTTCTTTGACCGCTCGTTTTGCCCGACGCCAAGCCGATTTGCGACGACGGCTTTTCATTTCGCTTTCGTCATTGGATCGTTTCGCGATCAAGCCAATCATCATGTAATTTTCTAAGTCTTTTTTCTTATCCTTAATCGAATATAACCGCTCATCTGCGGTGGTATATATGTTGATTCCCTTCTTGAGAATTTCGTAAAGCTGTGTCGCTGTCTCGTCCATCTGCTGGCGAGAAATCCGGTCAATGCTCTCGATCACAAGATAACTGCCTGGCCTAATTTCTCCGCTCTCAATCATTTCAAGTATGTCGCGGAATCGGCCACGCTTGATGTTGTCGCCTTTGAAACTGGAAACCCCTTCATCAATGAAGGTCTGGGCAATTTCTACGCCGAAACGCTTTGTGAATAGGGCTAGCGGTGTTGTCTGTCGTTCAATGCTGTCTCCATCGGCCTGAATGGCGGATGAGTACCGAACGTAAGCATAAGCTGTAGGCATGGGCTGGGTTCCTAAGCCAATGAGCTAGAAAAAGTTTGGTAATCATATCACCCATTCTCTAGCGGCTGCCGAAGAACTTCTAACACATGGCGGGAGAACTCGGGCAGCTCATCCAAAAACAGCACACCATGATGAGCGAGTGATATTTCACCGGGTTTGGGTTTCGAGCCACCGCCGACCAGCGCCGCGGCGCTGGCACTGTGATGGGGTTGGCGAAATGGCCTTTTGCCCCAGTCAGCTTCCAGTGGCAGGCCGCAGACCGAGCGTACGGCAGCGACTTCCAGTGCATCCTCTTCTGAAAGCGGCGGCAGAATACCGGGTAGGCGACTGGCCAGCATGGTTTTGCCGGTGCCTGGCGGGCCTGCGAATAGAAGATTATGACCACCGGCCGCGGCGACTTCGAGCGCACGCCGCGCTTGCTGTTGGCCGCGCACATCGGCGAGGTCATCCACCGGGGCGGTGGTTTTCACCGAGGCGCTGAGTTTGTGCGGGGAAATCTTCTCTTGATCGAGCAAGTGCGCCACGACCTGCCAGAGGGTGTCGGCAGGCAGCACCGGCAGATCGCCCGCCAAGGCCGCTTCATCGGCGCAGTCGCGGGGAATAATCAGCGCTTTTTTCGCCCGTCGCGTAGCCAGGGCAAAGGGTAGGATTCCCGGTACTGCGCGCAGTTTGCCATCTAGGGCCAACTCGCCGGCACACTCCATGCCTTCCAATGCTTCCACCGGAATTTGCCCAGAGGCGGCCAAAATGCCTAATGCAATAGGTAGATCAAAGCGGCCACCCTCTTTGGGAAGATCAGCGGGGGCGAGGTTTAACGTGATGCGTCGCGTATTAGGGAAATCAAAGCCCGCATTGACCAATGCACTGCGCACCCGTTCACGGCTCTCTTTGACGGCGGTTTCGGGTAAGCCCACTAACGTCAGGCCCGGTAAGCCATTAGCCAGATGCACTTCAACATGCACCGCGGGTGCGTCCAAACCTACGCCTGCGCGCGTGGCGACAATGGCTAGCGTCATTGCATTCCCTCGCTGATTTTTCGTACGGACTTAAGCTAATGCTTGGCGAAACCTACATTATCTTAAGTATTTAAACTAACGTAATTAAGAACGCTTTGGTAGCCTCATGGCTTGCTAATCAGTAGAGGGGGCGTTCACCACAGCCGATGCATCTAGCGCCGTAGTCAGTTCGCGAGCAAACCGCTGGGCGGAGGGAAGCGCGCCGAAGCTCCATACCGGCGGCAGGCGAACTATCCTGTCGTTTTTGACGCTGGGAAGATGCTGCCACAGACCGCTTTTGGAAAGCTGCTCTTCAACTCCGGCAGGCAACGGGTCGATGATCACCAGCGTTGCCTCGGGGTAACGCGCCAACGCCTCAACCCCTACCAGCGCAAATCCCCAGGCATTGGTGGTTTGATCCCAGGCATTGGGGAGGTCGAGCTGCTCCAGCACGGCGTTGTACAAGCTGTTGTCCCCAAACACTCGCACGTGGCGGGCATCCATAAACTGAATCATGAGCAGCGGCGCGATTTCTGACTGTGAGAGGGGGCGTGATTTGCGCAGGCTAGCCATCAAGGCTTGGGTGTCGTTAATTAGCTCTTCTGCTTGGGGCTGGTGCTCGGTTAACTCGCCTAGCTGGCGAGTGAGGGTTTGCATCTCTTCCCAGGTGTCGGTGCCGGGGGAGTAGAGCGCGAACGAAGTGACCGGCGCGATTCGCTCCAGGCGTGGCGTCAAACCCGCAAACATGGGTGAAATAAGCGTCTGTTCTGGTGGCACTTGTGCCAGCAGCTCAAAGTTGGGCTGGGTACGTAGCCCCATATCGGTGGCACTCTCGGGTATGCGAGGCTCACCCACCCACTGGTGGTAGTCACTCTGCTGGGCGACGCTACTGACAGGCGCGTCAATCGCCAGCAAGGTTTCGGCTATCGTCCAGTCAACCGTTGCCCACTGAGCCTGGGCAGTCGAAAAGGCCATTAGACAAACGGCGAACAGCCCGCAGCGTGTGAGTCTTGAGAGCGCGGTGGTGTGGCGCATGGTGATGAGAGGCCATCCGAAAAATAAGTGCTGTATTTAAACGATAATATTTATTGTTTGCAAACATAGGTGCAGGTGATGCCGAGGCGCAATCCCAATTGTTCCAGCGACTGCGACGTCAGGGTCTGCTGTGTTTGGTTTACAGGCGGGTGAGTCGCGAGTGTTTTCATAGGTCATGCGCTATCGTTTTCAATGATATGCATCAAATTGGCGCATCAGTAGGCAAGACGACTCTTCAAAATGAAAAAGTCTGCGCTGGCAACGGCCACCCCACAGCGATGTCGGCACCGGTTTGACCTATCTTGGTGCTTGCACGCGACTTGTTTGTACCAGGTCGCCTTTCTCAAGGGTTCCACTATCAAAGAACTAATGGCGCTTGAAGATAACTGCTAGCCCAGGAAGATAATATTGACAGATAAAATGTCAATGATATTGATTCGTATTTATGGAGATAGGGAGGGCTGAGAGGACATGATAGAGCAAGGCGACCATCATGACGGCAGACGTCGGCAATAGGTGATGTCACGCTATTGCCGATAACCGTTAACTAAATGACTGAGCAGTAAATGGGTTTACCGTTTGGTCGGTTTTTCGTCTTCATTGCTGTCACTGTCTGGCTCTGGGGTAGGCACTGGTGGTACTTCTGCTTCTACTGGCGTGGTGGTTGGCGCTGTGGAGGCTTCAACGGCTGCTTCAAGGTTAGCCACTTGGCGCTCTAACGCCTCTACCCGCGAACGCGTGCGCTGCAGTACGTCCATCAAAATATCGAAATCTTCCCTGGAAACAAGCTCTAGGCGGTCGAAGGCGCCACGCACGACTTGCTGTACGCCTTTTTGTATATCTTCCGGTGCCTGAGAGGCGTTCTGTAAACGGTCGCCAATCTGCTGGGCCAGTCGGCTGATGCGGTCTTGAGGCGCCATAGCTGCTCTCTCCTTAATAACTCACTAAATGAACATATATAAAAACGGCTTACCCGTAAGGATACGCAACAGTTGACGAATTCGCATGCGTCGAATGGATTAACTGCTCAGCGGGTGGCTTGCATCGAAATGGAGCAGGCAACATTTGCTTACGCCTTTTTTTGGTGCAATAGCCGTGGTGTGACGATGGATTTGACGAGATTAAGCGCTTTGAAAGACTTTCCTTGTTGTCTAATTAGCTGACTTATAAGTAAAAAAAGTCAGCTGGCACGGTATGCGCATTAACGGTTCAGGTGCTTATTCTGGCGGCTGTGCCGCTACCAATCTAGCAGGACTTATCCAGCAGGGGAGATCCGGGATGAAACTCATCACCGCTATCATCAAGCCATTCAAGCTCGACGATGTTCGTGAGGCACTAGCCGACAACGGGGTTCAGGGCATCACCGTTACTGAAGTTAAAGGGTTTGGCCGTCAGAAAGGGCATACCGAGCTGTACCGTGGCGCCGAATACGTTGTCGATTTTCTGCCCAAGGTAAAAGTGGAAGTGGCCGTTGACGATGCACGTTTAGAAAGCGTGCTGGATGCCATCTGCAGCGCAGCCAACAGCGGAAAAATCGGTGACGGCAAGGTGTTTGTTACGCCACTGGAAGACGTGATTCGTATCCGCACCGGTGAGCGCGGCGCTGACGCCGTATAACGGACGCCACGCGAACAGGGCTGCAGAGCCGTCTTTTGCGTATAACTTCTCATAGAATAACGGGGAACACCTCATGAATGAGTTAGCTGATTTGAGCTACGCGCTCGATACGTTCTACTTTCTAATTTGCGGCGTGCTGGTGATGTGGATGGCCGCAGGCTTCTCCATGTTGGAAGCGGGCCTGGTACGCTCCAAAAATACCGCTGAAATTCTGACCAAAAATATCGCGCTGTTTGCGATTGCCTGCACCATGTACCTGTTGGTGGGCTACTACATCATGTACTCCAGCAGCGCTGGCGGCTTCCTACCTAACCTGGGTTTCCTGATTGGCGCTGAAAACAGCGTTGATGCGGTGACCGCAGGCGGCGATGACGCCCCCTACTACTCCATGCGTTCTGACTTCTTCTTCCAGGTAGTCTTTGTCGCCACCGCCATGTCGATTGTGTCGGGTGCCGTGGCCGAGCGTATGAAGCTGTGGGCATTCCTGGCCTTTGCAGTGGTAATGACCGCGTTTATCTATCCGGTGTCTGGCTACTGGACGTGGGGTGGCGGCTGGTTGTCTGAAGTTGGCTACTCTGACTATGCAGGCTCAGGCATTGTGCACCTTGCCGGTGCAGCTGCAGCCCTCGCTGGTGTCATCGTGCTCGGGCCGCGTAAAGGCAAATATGGCAAAGATGGTTCTATCCACGCGATTCCCGGTGCCAACATGCCGCTGGCAACGCTGGGTACCTTCATTCTGTGGATGGGCTGGTTCGGCTTTAACGGTGGTTCCGAGCTCAAGCTGGCGGCCGTCGATTCTGCGAATAACGTGGCGCAAGTGTTTGTTAATACCAATGCTGCTGCGGCAGGTGGTGTGATTGCGGCACTGATTCTGGCCAAACTGTGGTTCCGTAAAGCGGACTTGACCATGGCACTGAACGGTGCGCTGGCGGGCCTGGTGGCAATCACCGCTGATCCGCTCTCTCCGACCGCACTGGGCGCCACTATTATCGGCGCGATTGGCGGCATCATTGTGGTCGCTGCCATCGTCACCCTTGATAAAGTGAAACTGGATGATCCGGTCGGCGCGATCTCGGTTCACGGTGTTGTCGGTATCTGGGGTGTGTTGGCGGTGCCGCTGAATAACGACGGTGCGTCTTTTGGTGCCCAGATTATCGGTATCGCCGGTATCTTCGGCTGGGTTTTCCTGGCAAGCCTGGTGGTATGGGTGATCCTGAAAGCCATCATGGGTATCCGGGTTAGCGAAGAAGAAGAGTATGAAGGCGTTGATATCGCTGAGTGCGGTCTCGAAGCCTACCCAGAGTTTGGTATTAAGAAATAAACAGCGGTATTAAGAAATAATTTAATGCTGACCTAGTGAGCTGGTGTGCTCCTTATAGCCTCCCCTAAAGTGGGAGGCTTTTTTATTCTCTGCCGATAGCGGTGTATGCTGGTGGTTAGCGGTTATCGGTTGCCTTACCAGCAGCCGTGCAACCCGACCCCATTACGGCCACCCAGTTAGAGGATATGGTAATGAAATTGATCACAGCTATTATCAAGCCGTTCAAGCTCGATGATGTGCGCGAATCGCTCTCCGATATCGGCGTGCAGGGTATTACGGTGACAGAAGTGAAGGGCTTTGGGCGCCAGAAAGGGCACACCGAGCTGTATCGTGGCGCTGAGTATGTGGTGGACTTCCTGCCCAAGGTGAAGCTGGAAGTCGCCGTGGACGACGATATGGCCGAGCAGGTGATTGATGCCATCACCCAAGTCGCTAACACGGGTAAAATCGGCGACGGTAAAATCTTTGTTATGCCGTTAGAGCAGGTGATACGTATCCGTACCGGTGAAACCGGTAAAGACGCCGTTTAAAGACGCCAGCATACAAAACCCCCGCTAGCCGGTTTATATCCTCAAACCGAGTAGCGGGGGTTTTTAATGGCTAGTGGTTAACTTACTTTTCGACGAAAGCGCGTTCAATCACGTAGTCGCCCGGCTCGCCCATGCGCGGCGAGATATTTAGACCCAGCTCATCAAGCAGTGCGCTGGTATCGTCTAGCATGGCGGGGCTACCGCAGATCATGGCACGATCCTGACGCGGATCGATGGGCGGCAATCCGGTATCTTCGAACAGCTTACCGGTACGGATATGGTCGGTCAGGCGGCCCATGGTGTGGAACTCTTCACGGGTAACGGTGGGGTAGTAGACCAGCTTTTCAGTGATATCTTCACCCAGATACTCGTGCGCAGGCAGCTCTTTGGTGATGAAGTCGGCGTAAGCCAGTTCAGAGACCTCGCGGACACCGTGTACCAGCACGATTTTCTCGTAGCGTTCGTAAACGTCTGGGTCTTGGATCAAGCTCATGAACGGCGCCAGACCAGTACCAGTCGAAAGCATGTAGAGGTTACGACCGGGCAGTAGATCATCGGTGACCAGCGTGCCGGTTGGCTTGCGGCTGACCATGATCTGATCGCCCACTTTCAAGTGCTGTAGGCGTGAGGTCAGCGGGCCGTCGGGCACTTTGATGCTGAAGAACTCAAGGTGGTCTTCATAGTTGGGGCTGGCAATCGAGTAAGCGCGCATTAGCGGCTTGCCATTCACTTCCAGACCAATCATCACAAACTGACCGGTTTTGAAACGCAGGCTGCGCTCGCGTGTGGTGCGAAAGCTGAACAGGGTATCGTTCCAGTGATGAACGCTAAGCACTTCTTCCAGAGCAAACTTACTCATGCCGGTTCTCCATTAGTCGATGCTGGCGTTACACCGCATCGATCATATTCTTAAAAAGAATAAAAATGATTTAATAAGTTGCCAACAAGTCTAAGCAAAGGGTGGTATATCTGTTAAGCGAATTATATTGATAACACTTATCTGAAAAATAGATATAGATCAAATACAGGTCAGACGCTATGCACTACACCTTGCGGCAGTTGGAAGTCTTTGTAGCGGTCGCTCAGCATGAGAGCGTCTCCCATGCGGCGCGGGCGCTCTCCATGTCTCAGTCAGCGACCAGTACCGCGCTTGCCGAGCTGGAGCGGCAGTTCGATTGCCAGCTGCTCGATCGCATCGGCAAGCGCTTAAAGCTCAACGCACTGGGCTTTCAACTGTTGCCCAAAGCGGTGGCGCTGCTCGATCGGGGGGAAGAGATAGAAGAACTCCTGCGCGGCCAGCAGGGGGTTGGGTCGCTGGAGGTAGGCGCCACGCTAACCATTGGCAACTATCTAGCCACGCTGCTTATCAGCGATTTTATGCAGCGCCACCCTGGCAGCCGTGTACGCCTGGCAGTGCGCAATACGCGCCATATTATCGAAGGGGTTCGCCAGCATTCGTTGGATTTAGGACTGATTGAGGGGCAGTGCGACGATGAGATGATCATTAGCCAGCCGTGGGTCGAAGACGAGCTATGCGTGTTCTGCTCGCCGCGTCACCCACTGGCAGGCCGTGAGCATCTTGAGCTTGAACAGCTACTGCGTGAGGACTGGATTATGCGCGAAGAGGGCTCCGGCACCCGTATGACGCTGGAGCACGCTGCGCGACACCGCCGCAGTCGGTTTAACACCTTGTTGGAGCTGGAACACACCGAAGGCATCAAGCGCGCCGTGGAATCAGGGCTGGGCATTGGCTGTGTCTCACGTCTAGCCCTGCGCGATGCCTTCCGGCGCGGCAGCTTGGTGCCGCTGCCCACGCCGGAGTTGGATCTAAAGCGTCAATTCACCTTTATCTGGCACCGCCACAAGTACCTCACCACCGGTGTGCGCGAGTTCTTGCGGCTATGCCGTGAAATGACTGCCGGGGCTAAACGCAGCGACGATATTGCGCTGCCGCCGATTCCGTAAAATCCCCGCTCACTTTGCTCTTGAGATTAGGTGGCATAGGCCCTGGCGTTGCTTAATGATAACGGAGCAGATGCTGATTCTGAGAGTTTGAATCCACCCACTGCATCTGCCAAGCGTAGTGACTGATCTTTTAGCTGCTCAGCTGCAGTGGTGGATTCTTCCACCATGGCGGCATTCTGTTGCGTCATTCGATCAAGTTCGGACACGGCAATATTGACTTGGTTGATGCCATCACTTTGCTCACGCGTAGCGGCGGTAATTTCGCTCAATACATCGGTTACACGAGTGATGCTAACGACAATCTCTTGCATGGTAGAGCCCGCGTTTTTAACCAACTGAGTACCGTTGGTAACAGTTTGGTGAGAAGTATCAATGAGCGTTTTGATCTCACTGGAGGCATCACTGCTGCGCTGAGCCAGTTTACGTACTTCATCGGCTACCACTGCAAACCCACGGCCATGCTCACCAGCGCGTGCAGCCTCTACAGAGGCATTCAATGCCAGTAGGTTGGTCTGGAAGGCGATGCCATCCATCAACGTAACAATCTCGCTGATTCGCGTCGATGAAGCTGAAATCTCGTCCATGGTAGAAACAACCTGGCCCACTACGTCACCACCGCGGTTCGCTACTTCAGATGCGTCTAACGACAGTTGGTTAGCATGTTGTGCCGAGGAAGCGGTATGTTCGATAGTGCTGGTGATTTCTTCAATGGAAGCAGAGCTCTGCTGAAGGCTTGAGGCCGCATTGTCGGTGCGCCGCGATAAATCCTGGCCGCCAAGGGCAATTTCACTGGCCGCGGTTTGTACCGATTGGCTGCTGTCGCGAATGGTGAGCATGACACCATCCATTTTAGCGACAAACTGGTTAAAGGCGCTGGCAATTTGTGCCACCTCGTCGCGACCATCTTCTGATAAGCGCTGAGTTAAATCGCCGCTGCCGCTGGCTATGCTCATCAATGCATTGCGCACGCTAAGCAAACGACGCAGTAGGAAAGTTAACAGCAGACCAAATGTAATTATCGTGACGCCAGCAACGATGATTAGCGTAACAATGGATGTTGTCGCAATTGCCCGAAGGCCCGTTGTGGCTTCGGCTTCATCTAACGCCACCACTAATTGCCAACCGCTACTGCCACCTACCGGACTGCCTAAAAGTAATTTGTCGCTATCTTGTAGTGTAAGGGCAATGGGTGTGGAGGCACGGGACAGTTGGTCGAGCATCGCAGGGGTAAGCTGTGCGCTAATTGCTGATACAGGCTCTAGTGTTAAGTTAGCATCAGGGTGAGCGACGAGCGTGCCGTCATTCGTAGTAAGAAAACCAAAGCTAGCGTCTGTCGGTGCAATGCCGCTAACAATCTCTATGACATCAGTGATGGCAATATCGGCCCCAACCACAGCTGCTAGCTCCCCGTTTTGATAATACGGGCGCGCAAACGTAACGATAAGGCCACCGCTTTGGGCATCTACATAGGGGGTAGTAATAATGGTTTCTCCTGCACTTACCGCGTCTTGGTACCAGGGACGCTGGCGAGGATCGTAATCACTAGGGGGCTCCCAGCCATCGGAAAAAATAGCGGCTGACGTAGAGGGGTGGGCAATGTAGGTACTCATGAAATTGCCTGAGGACTCTAATTGGCGCAGCGCGGCAAGCGGGTCATCACTATTAACCGCATCTTCCATACTGGACAGCATTGTATAGCGTGCGCTAAACCACTCGTTGATAGCTTGCGTATTACCTTTAACCACGGCACTAAGATTACGGGTTATTTGTTGATTATTATGGTGTTTTACCGTGGTATAACTGGCTATGCCGTTAATCATTAGGGCAAGAGTAATCACTACTAGCGCAGCTAGTAGAATGCGTGCTCGGAGGGTAGAAAACATGATCGCTCTCGACGTCGAAGTGCATGTCAGTACCCAGGGAGGCACTGTTGATAGAACTTCTTAGTATCGGCGAGAGCGACCACTACTTTAGGTTAGTAAGGAGATTGTAAAGTTAATACGTCTAACGTAAGTCGCTCACGGCAGTTTGAATTTCTGCTAGCGAGGCTTTGCTTAGGTCTTTCGAAAGGGAGTGAATGACCAGTTTCTGGGTCGGGCCATCAAGCTTGTCACGCAACAGGCCTAAAAATTTAGGGGGTGCAACCATGATTAACTTCTCCAGGCTGTTCTTAACCCGCGCACTATAGAGGTGTTGAGCGACCTCTTTAGCAAACAGTTCATTCTCGTGCTGTGAAGCAACGTTTTCTTCTCCAGAAGAGCGTGACGTAGAGGATGTCGACTCATGCACATCGGCGCCGCGGCGATCAGTGATTAAATCGCCTTCATGAAGTCTTCCTGCTGCATGTACCAGGCTTTCCTTTTCGGCAAGATTAAGCGAATCACGGGTAAAAATACGCGCGCGAGCGGCGTCGGCTACCACGATATAAGTTGTCATCGCTGTGCATACTCCTTGTCGTTGATGATCCTTTAAACATGGCAAGCGTTTGGCGCTAGGTCAAACGCTTAGGCCACCTACAGGACTTTGCCGCGCAGCAAACTGGTGATGGCTTCGCCAATCAGCACCAGCACAATAATGGCAATCAAAATGGTCGCCACGGTTGGCCAGGCAAAGGTGTCAATCGCACCTTGCAGGATCACCCCAATACCGCCCGCACCCACTAAGCCAAGCACTGTCGATTCGCGGATATTGATATCCCAGCGCAGGATCACAATGGCAAAAAAGGCTGGCATGACCTGAGGCACAATCGCATAGGCAACCACTTTGGCCTTGGAGGCGCCGGTGGCTTCCATCGCCTCTACGGGGCGTCGGTCGATTTCCTCGATTGCCTCGCCCATCAACTTGCCGATAAAGCCAATGGAGCGAAATACGATGGCGAGGATCCCTGCTAGCACGCCAGGACCAAAAATCGCCACGAATAGCAGCGCCCAGATAATGGTGTTTACCGAACGGCTGGAGACGAGAATAAAACGCCCCAGCCACAGGCAGGTACGGTTTGGCGTAGTGTTTTGGGCCGCAATATAGGCCACCGGTAAGGCCAAGAAGATGGTTAAGAAGGTCGCCAGGGTGGCGATATGCACGGTCTCAATGAGCGCCGCGATGATGCCCTTAAATCCCGCTGCACTGGGTGGCCACATGCGCCCCCCAAGCGCAGAAATTTGGTTGGGTGCATCCCATACCCAGGGCCAGAAAATATCAATATCGCGCACCGCCCAGACCACTACTATCAAGGTGGCTAAGAGCACGGCGTAGCGAATAAGGCGTTGCTTGCGGTCGTAACGTTGCCAAACACGGTCGGCAAGCTGCTGTGCGTGATCTACCATATTTTTTTCCTTACCCAACCGCTGACACCTTCGCTGAGCAAAATGACCGCGATAATAACGAGCAAAATCGCAAAGGCGAAATCGTAATCGTAGCGCCCAAAGGCGTTCATGAGGGTGCCGCCAATGCCGCCTGCCCCCACGATTCCAACCACCGCAGAGGCGCGCAGGTTGCTGTCCAGCTGGTACATGGAAAGCCCGACTTGGCGTGGCAGTATTTGCGGGAAAACCGCATAAAACAGAATAGCGACATAACCCGCGCCAGCGGCTTTCATCGCTTCTACCTGGCCCCAGTCAATCTCTTCGATCTCCTCGGCAAGCAGCTTGCCGACAAAACCAATCGAATAGAGCGTGAGGGTAAGGATACCCGCCAGCGGACCAAAGCCGACAGCAGCGACGAACAGAATCGCCACGATCACCGGGTGGAAGCTGCGTGAGACAATAATCACTGCCCGGCCAATGATGTAAATCGGCATTGGAGCGATATTGCGCGCCGCCATCACGGCAAAGGGAATAGAGAGCAAAACCCCCATCAATGTGGCCAAAATGGCGATTTGAAAGCTCTCTTTGAAACCTTTCAGCAGTAGCTCGTAGCGCTCTAAATTGGGCGGGAAGCCGCCACTAAAAATACGCGCGGCGCGGGGCAACCCTTCCGAGATGCGCGCCCAGTTGAACGGCAGCGAGCCGAACGCCCACACCAAATAGACCACTGCAACAATGATCAGCCCGTAGCGCAGTAGTGGATTGGCGATAAACGGCGGCTTTTTCCAGGTTCGCGGTGAACCAGACGCAGCTTCAGGCGGAGCCATGGGCGCGCTCCTCCGCTGGATTCTCGGTTATCGCATCGTCCGGTGCTTCAATGCCGCCGTAAATGGCGTCTAGCGCATCTTTGTTGAAGTCGGCAGGCAACCCATCAAAGATCATCTTGCCGTGGCGTAGACCCACAATGCGCTCGGTATAGGTTTTGGCCTGTGCCACGTTGTGGATATTAATGAGCACCGGTAGCGACAGCTCGCTGGCCAGACTCTGCAGCAGTACCATAATTTGCTCGGAGGTACGTGGATCCAGCGAGGCAGTCGGTTCATCCGCCAGCAGAACCTCTGGTTCCTGCATCAGTGCGCGAACCACGCCTACCCGCTGGCGCTCGCCACCGGATAGCTCATCAGCACGCTTGTTGGCGTAATGAGCGATTCCCACCCGCTCCATCAACACAAACGCACGTTCAATATCTGCCTGGGGATAGCGGCGCGATATCGCTTGATAGAGATTGACGTAACCCAACCGCCCGGCCAGCACGTTCTCCATCACGGTCAAACGATCCAGCAGATTAAAGCCCTGGAACACCATGCCGATTTTGCGGCGAGCACGGCGCAGCTCAGCGCCTTTCAGGTTCACCAGCTCATTGCCGTTGAGTTTGATTGAGCCAGAGGTGGGCTCGACCAGGCGATTAATACATCGCAGCATGGTGCTTTTACCTGCACCCGAGGCGCCTACGATAGAAACAACACTGTTTCCCTCTACCTTGAGGTCAAGCCCTTTCAGCACGGCTTCATCGTGACCATAACGTTTGACCAGATTGGTAATTTCCAGCATGTGTCCGCTTCCATCGTCGAGAAAATAACCGCACCGCCGGTGGCGGTGCGTTACGTTTACTCTTCCAGATTTTCTGGCGTATAACTCACATCATTAGCCGCCTGAATGGTGCGGATTACTTTCCAGTTATCCTGGTAGTTGATGGGAATAAATTTCTCGACGCCTTCAAACTCCTCTCCTAGCTCGGTGCCGACAAAATCAAAGCTGAAAAAGGCTTCTTCGATTTTTTTGACCAGATCTGGGTGCAGGTTATGGGCGTAGTTGTAAGACGTGGTGGGGAAGCGGTCGGACTCAAAAATCAGCCGCACGTCCTCTTCATCGTAAAGGCCGCGGGCGGCCATCCGCTCGACGACTTCAGAGGCCACAGGAGCGGCGTCATAGTCTTGGGCCACAACACCTAGCATGGATTGATCGTGGCTACCCGAGTAGACCACCTCGTAATCTTCATCGGGCGTAATGCCGAGTTCAGGCAGCAGGGCGCGAGGGGCCAAGTTCCCCGAGTTGGAGGTGGGCGAGGTGTGGGCGACACGCTTACCTTTGAGGTCTTCTACCTCGTGAATGTCGGAATCGACGTGGGTAAATAGCTGCAGGGTATAACCAAATTGGCCGCTATCAGAGCCCATCAATGCAAATGGCACAGCACCGGCCAAATTCACCGCAAACGGTGTGGGGCCGGTAGAGAATCCAGCAATATGCAGCCGCCCGCTGCGCATGGCTTCTACCTGCGCCGCGTTGGACTGCACCGCGAAGAAGCGCACATCGCGCTCGGTGACTTCCGCCAAGTGATCGATAAAGGGCTGCCAGATATCTGAATAAATGGCCGGATCTTCTACCGGGGTATAGGCAAAGATCAGCGTATCGGGATTAACCCACTCAGACTCGTCAGACGGACGATCAGCAACCATATCGCCATCTTCGTCGCAATAAATGGCAGCCAAATCACCCCGCTCACACTCAGCGAAAGCAGGTGTTGTTAACAGGGCGAGCGGAAGGAGTGATGCGGCGGTAAGCATTGCAAGCGGGCGCTTGCGGAAGAGCGAAGTTGCCATGGTGTGCCTCGTTTGTACGGTTATTGTTGTGTGCTTGCTATGGTTAATGCTGTGTTCTCTTCACTGCGATTTGCTACTTATGAAAACGAAAAATGGTTCGTAAGTGGACATTCCGCGCGAAGGATGGTTATTTTCGAAAGCAGACACCTTCAATCTAGGGTTTGTGACAAACTTATGTCAAATACTTTACAGTCTCCCTCCGACCATTGGCGCAATCGCTATTTATTAATGCGCCACGGCCACAGCCAAGCAAACCAACAGGGGCTAATTATCAGCAGCCCTGAGCGCGGTATTAACGAGTTTGGTCTCTCGGCGATCGGCGAGCGTCAGCTAGCCCAGGCGGTGGCTGAGTGGGGGTGGCCTGTGCCCACCAAAGTGGTACATTCAGATTTTTTAAGGACGACACAAACGGCTGCCCAGGTGGCGAGCGCTTTTAAGCTTGAGATGGCAGTAGATAAGCGCTTGCGGGAGCGTTATTTTGGCGAATTCGATGGGCAGACTGATGCGCATTATCCTGACGTATGGGCACTGGACAGCCTTAATGCCGATCACGCTCATCATCAGGTGGAAGCCGTTAGCTCAGTAGCGGCGCGCATGAGCGCCGTGATGGAAGGGCTAGAACAGCAATACACAGGTGAAATCATCCTGTTGGTAAGCCACGGCGACCCGCTGCAAATCCTGCTTACGGCGCTGGCTAATAAACCCCTTACCCAGCATCGTGAACAAGTTGCGTTACTGCCCGCGAGCATTACCCAAATAGGACATTAGGCACTCTCGGCAGCAGGCGGAATCCAGGCGATCATATCGACTTCCACATCGGCGCCGCCCGCCAGGCCGGTCACGCCAATGCAAGTGCGGGTAGGCAGCGGCTGAGGGAAGTAGCTGGCGTAGACCTTATTGACCTCGTCAAAGTGGCCCATATTGGTAATAAACACCCGGGACTGCACCACATACTCAAAAGCACTGCCGACTTCTTCCAGCACAATCGCCAGGTTCTGCATCACCCGGTGTGTCTGCTCGGTGAAAGTGCCCAGCAGCATTTCGTTGGTTTCCGGCACTGTCGGCATTTGCCCCGTGATAAACACCAGATCGCCGACGCGGCAGGCATGGGAAAACGGCGCGATAGGCTGTGGCGCGCGGTCAATAAACAGCTTTTCAATCATGTGCTTATCCTTTTTGGAATGATGTCATTGCGTATAGGGACTCCTCCCCGGTTGCAAACGACGATGATGGAAAAACATAAGCCGATGCGTGCGTATAGTCGGTCTCTTGATGGGGACGCTATCCCCTGACCCTGATGAACGTCGCGCACCTTCTCTCCTCAACGAGGCGTAGGCTTTTTCAGCCATCGCAATGATCAGGTTGCGAGAAGGTCGGTCTGACCTGTTTTTCATCGATCGTTGCCCGGCAACAAGGTAGCCGCCTCTCGGCGCTTAGCCGCTGATGGTGCTACCGCTTAGCTCACCATCAGCGCTGAACCGTCGTTAAACTCTCTACAATAGGACTGTCCGCTGTGCAGAACCGCCCAGGCGGTTCGTACTGTCTTGTTCGCTAACGCGACAGCCGCTTTGTTCTTGCCCACGCGTGCGACCAGCGCGCGTAGCCAACGGCTTTTGGCATCCTGCTTGTCACCCACGGTGTTGATGGCCGAGTGTGCGCCGCGTATCAGGGCGGCTTTCAGCGAGATTTGCCCCGTTCGGCCAATGCCCTTGATCTTCGCGATGCCACCACTGCTGTGTTGTGTCGGCGTCAACCCCAGATAGGCTGACGCTTGGCGACCTTTCTTGAAGGCGTTGCCGTTACCGAGGGCGCTATAGAGCTGGGTGGCGACCACCGGTCCCACTCCCTCAATCGCCAACAGTTGGCGACAAGGCATCACCGCACGGCTCATCTGCTCCACGCGCTTATCCAGTGACTGAATACGCTCGTTGAGTCGATCCAGCTCCGCCATTTGCTCGGCAATCAAGTCACGCATCAGCATCGAAAGCTCGTTATCGGCATCTTCCAGGGCGAGCCAGACACGTTGCTTTAACGCTTTCTGTCCCCGACCGCTGATCACTCCATATTCCTGCAATAACCCATGAACCTGATTGATCAACTGGGTGCGCTGATGGATGTACCTCTCCCGAATGCGGTGCAGGCTCTGAATATCCTGCTGCTCTACGCTTTTGAGTGGTACAAAGCGCATGTCCGGACGACATCCGGCTTCTACAATAGCGAGGGCGTCATTGGCATCTGTCTTGTGCCCTTTGCGAAAAGGCGTCACAAACTGGGGCGAAATGAGGGCAACGGTATGGCCGAGGGCCTGCAGTTGTCGCGCCCAATAATGCGATCCACCGCACGCTTCCATAAATACCCGACAGGCCGGTTGGCGGCGCATAAAATCCAAGACCTGATGCCGTTTAAGCTCTTTGTTGACCTGAACACGCGAGGAGCGGGTGTCGACAACACACACTTGAAAAACACGCTTTGCCAGATCAATACCTATCGTCGTATGCTTGTTCATGGCTCTTCCCCTCCGCATTGATGTGGTTCAACTATCAATGTAGCTCGCTGAAGCTTCGAGAGGGGAGGAGTCCCTTTCATTGAGGAGCGAAGCGAAGAAGCAATGTTGTTGGTAGTGGCAGGATAACCTCAAGATCGCTGCGCTACGCTCGCGATGACAAGTGGGTGGTTTGCTGTTTTTTAATGTTTCAAACCATCATGGGCCTCAAATGAGGCCCATGATGACGTACTTGTCAACAGCCACTTTGTCGATTGGGCTGTGGATTAATGCCCCAGAATCTGGCTCAGGAACAGCTGGGTGCGCTCAGACTGCGGGTTATTGAAGAAGGGCTCAGGCGCGTTTTCTTCAATGATTTGACCCTGATCCATAAAGATCACTCGGTCAGCGACCTTTTTGGCGAAGCCCATTTCGTGGGTGACACAAATCATCGTCATGCCCTCTTCCGCCAATTCCACCATAACGTCCAGCACCTCTTTGATCATCTCGGGGTCTAGGGCGGAGGTGGGCTCGTCAAACAGCATCACGTCGGGGTGCATGCACAGCGAGCGCGCAATCGCCACACGCTGCTGCTGGCCGCCCGAAAGCTGCCCGGGGTACTTGGTGGCCTGCTCTGCAATGCGCACCCTTTCAAGATACTCCATGGCCAGCGCTTCGGCCTCTTTACGGGGCTTCTTTTGAACCCACATTGGTGCGATACAGCAGTTTTCCAGTACTGACAAATGCGGGAACAGATTGAAGTGCTGAAACACCATGCCGACGCTGCGGCGAATCTGCTCAATACGCTTTACGTCTTGGGTGAGTGGTATACCGCCCACCACAATTTCACCCTTTTGGTGCTCTTCAAGGTGGTTGATGCAGCGAATCAGCGTTGATTTGCCGGAGCCTGAAGGGCCACACACCACAATGCGCTCGCCGCGCTTTACTTCAAGGTAGATATCACGCAGTACGTGAAAATCGCCGTACCACTTGTTGACGTTGCGCATCTCAACCATCAGGTCAGACGCGTTGTTAGTGGCTGCTTGTGTCATGTTGAAATCCTACTCAAAATCGAAAGAAAGCGGCATTAAGCGTTTGGATAAGCCTATTGCTTATGACCAGTATTTAGCTTGCGTTCCAGGTACTGGCTGTAGCGCGACATGCTGAAGCAGAATATCCAGAACACGAACGCGGCGAATACATACCCCTCGATGGAGAAGCCCAGCCAGCGCGAATCGGAAAGCGCCGCTTGCACAATGCCCAACAGGTCAAACAGCCCGATGATCATCACCAGGGTGGTGTCTTTAAACAGTGAGATAAACGTATTGACGATACCGGGAATCATCATTTTCAGTGCTTGAGGCATCACGATGAGCCCCATGCGCTTCCAATACGTCATCCCCAGTGCCGCGGCGGCTTCGTCCTGGCCTTTAGGAATCGCCTGAAGACCACCGCGAATGACCTCCGCCATATAGGCGCTTTGGAACAGCGTAAGGCCGATCAGCGCTCGCACAAGGCGATCCACGCTGAGCTCTGAAGGGAGGAACAGCGGCAGCATCACCGAGGCCATGAACAGAATGGTGATCAGTGGCACACCGCGCCAGAACTCAATGAAAATCACGCAGAAGGTTTTGACGATGGGCATATTGGAACGTCGCCCGAGCGCCAGCACAATACCAATTGGCAGTGCCCCTACCATACCCACTGTGGCTAGCAGCAGGGTGAGCATCAAGCCGCCCCAGCGGTGGGTAGAAACACGCGGTAAATCAAAGTAGCCGCCGTGTAGCAACACGTATGAGATCACCGGGAAAATCAGCAGCGCAAACAACGCCATCCAGCGCTTAAACGGCAGGCGAGGGATCACCATCCAGGCAATAATGCCCGCGAACATGGCAAACACGATGTTGGCGCGCCAATACTCCTCGCTTGGGTAGAGACCGTACATAAACTGGGAGAAACGCGCGTTGACGAATACCCAGCAAGCACCCACCCGGGAGCAGTCTTCACGGCTATCGCCTATCCAATCGGCATCAATGAACGCCCATTGAACCGTTGGCACCACCAGTAGATACAGCACGTACAAGCCCAACAGCGTAAAAATGCTATTAATCGGGCCGTTGAACAGATTGCCACGTAGCCAAGCAAGCGGACCAATCGTGCCTTTCGGAGCCGGCTGCTGAGGTATGGTTTCTTTATTGTGAATCATGGGGTCGCCTCCGGCCTAGCGTTCGACCAGCGCAACGCGAGCGTTGAACCAGTTCATGAACATGGACACCAGCAAGCTGATGATTAGATAAACCGCCATGGTCATGGCAATGACTTCGATTGCTTGACCGGTCTGATTGAGCGTGGTGCCGGCAAAAACCGACACCAGGTCGGGGTAGCCGATGGCGGTGGCCAGGGACGAGTTTTTAATCAGGTTGAGATATTGGCTGGTGAGCGGCGGAATAATGACGCGCAGCGCTTGGGGGATCACCACTAAGCGCAAGACTAATTTGCGCGGCAAGCTAAGTGCCTGGGCCGCTTCTGTTTGGCCGTGAGGAATGGCCTGAATGCCCGAGCGCACAATTTCGGCAATAAACGATGCGGTATAAATGGAAAGCGCCAGCCACAGGGCCAAAAATTCGGGAATGATAGTAATACCACCACCGAAGTTAAAACCACGCAGTACCGGCATTTCCCAAGTGACCGGAACGCCGGTCGCCACCAGTACCAGCAGTGGTAGGCCAAAGATAATCACCAACGACATCCAGAAAACCGGCAGGCGCTTACCGGTGGCTTCGTGGCGGCGCTTGTTCCACATGACTAGCGCAATGCTGGCAATGATCGCCACAACGAAAGTAGCAGGGATCAATCCAAAGCCTGATTCAAAAAGCGGTTGGGGTAAGTACAACCCGCGCACGTTCAGGAAAATGGCTTCGCCAAACGCCATGCTCTCTCTAGCGCTGGGTAAGGTCCGTAGTACCGCGAAGTACCAGAAGAAAATTTGCAGCAGCAACGGGATATTACGAAAGGTTTCGATATAGGCGTTGGCTAACTTGGCAATCAGCCAATTGGGCGAAAGCCGCGCAATACCGACGATAAAACCAATAATCGACGCAGCTAACACCCCAAGCCCACCGACCAGCAGCGTGTTGAGCAAGCCGATTACGAAGGTGCGGCCGTAGGTGCTCTGGGAAGAGTACTCGATTAAGGTTTGACCAATACCAAAGCCGGCTGTGTTGCCCAAAAAGCTAAAGCCTGTGGTGATGCCGCGGGCATTCAGGTTGGCTTGGGTATTGCCGATAATATAGATCAGGAAAGCCGCCACAACGGCGACTAAAATGATTTGAAAAATAAGTGCGCGCTTAGCGCGGTCTCGCCAAAACGGCGGCTTGTGGCCGACGGGGCGAACGTTGGGTCTAACAGACATGGATGGCGTCTCCGCTACACGGAAGGTCAATCAGATGGCCCGCCATGCCCTTTAAACAGATACCTGCAAAGAGAGCGGCGGGCCGGGGTCAAGCGAGACGCTTAGCGAATCGGGGGAGCGTACTGGAAGCCGCCGTCTGTCCACAGAGCGTTAACACCACGCTCGATTTCAAGCGGAGAGCCCATGCCCACGTTGCGGTCAAAGCTTTCAGCGTAGTTACCCACTTGGCTGATGATGTTGTAAGCCCAGTCAGCTTCAAGGTTCATGCCTTCACCGTAGTTGCCGTCTTGGCCCAGCAAACGAGCGATGTTGGGATCTTCAGAGTTAAGCATCTCTTCAGCGTTTTCACTGGTGACGCCGTACTCTTCAGCATTGATCATCGCAAACAGTGACCATTTCACGATGTTGAACCAAAGATCGTCACCCTGACGAACCACAGGACCTAGCGGCTCTTTGGAGATGACGTCAGACAGGATCATCGAGGCAGAAGGATCGTCTAGCTGGATACGCAGCGCTGCAAGCTGAGAAGTATCAGAGGTCAGAACGTCACAGCGGCCGGCTTGATAGCCACCCACGGTTTGCTCAGAGGTATCAAATACGATGGGGTTGAATTCCATGTCGTTAGCACGGAAGTAGTCCGCCAGGTTCAGCTCGGTAGTCGTACCCGACTGGATGCAGATAGAGGCGCCGTTTAGCTCATCGGCACTGGTAATACCCAGATCGCGTGAAACCATGAAGCCCTGGCCATCATAGAAAGTAACGCCGGTGAAGTTTAGGCCCAGAGTCGTGTCGCGCGTGGTGGTCCAGGTGGTGTTACGTGACAGTACATCGACTTCACCAGACTGCAGGGCGGTGAAGCGCTCAACGGCATTTAGAGAAATGTAGTTAACGGCTTCTGAATCGCCGAGAACCGCTGCGGCGACTGCACGGCATACATCAACGTCCAGACCTTGCCAATTACCGTCGTCATCCGGGGCGGAGAAGCCCGGCAAACCATCGCTCACACCACACTGAACGGCGCCACGCTCAATAGTATCTTCTAAGGTGTCGGCTTGAGCAGTCGCCATTCCCGCTAGGCTCAGTGAACCAGCGGACGCCAGAAGCGCTAGGTGTTTTTTATTGAACATTTAGTTTCCCTCGAAGTGATTAAAAACCATCATTAAAATAGTTATGCATGCCGTAGCATGTCACTAAACCTAGCAAGGAAGATGCCAACAAGGGTACAGGCGTGAATTCAGCGCTTTTCAACGCTATTTAATGGATTCGAGACGAACGTCTAGGTGCAAAAAATGTTACCACCCACCTCGCTTTGCACCTTTATAGGGCAAGCTGAGGTGAGCGGTGACAGAAAGTACGCGATGAACGGGGGGGTTATTCGGCCGCGAATGCCTTGCGCATAAACGGAGGAAGGGCGAGCGCGCCGCGATGGGCATCAACGCTGTAGTACTCAAGCGGCAGCTCGTGGCTGGCGGCTGCCTGCTCGCGGAACGCATTCACATCAATGGCTTTACCCGCCAGTGTTACGCTCCACCAGCCTGATGGGTACACCGGCTGCGGGAAGGGCAGCGTGGCGACGCTGTTAAAACCCGCTTCAAGCATATCGTGGCGTAGCTCACGAATGATCGAACCCGTGTGGTAAAGCGGTGACTCGCTCTGTTGCACCATCACGCCGCCGCTTTTCAAAATACGGTGGCAGCGCTTGAGAAAGTCGGTTTTAAACAGCCCTTCCGCAGGGCCGACCGGGTCGGTTGAGTCGATAATCAATACATCGATGCTCTCATCAGGTGCATCGTCTACCCACTTCACGCCATCAGCGAACAACAGCTCGGCGCGAGGATCATTATTTGATGCTACTAACGATGGGAAGAAGCGCTCAGAGGCTTTCGTTACTTCTTCATCGATATCAATCTGGGTAACTTTCTCAACGCCTGAATGGCGCAGTACCTCTTTTAACGTGCCGCAGTCGCCACCGCCGATAATCACCACCCGTTTAGGGTCTTGGTGGGTAAACAGGGCCGGATGCGCGATCATCTCGTGATAGAGGAAGTTATCGCGATCGGTCAGCATCACACAGCCATCCAGCACCATGAGGTTGCCGTAAGTCTCGGTGGCGTAGACCTCTAGGTGCTGGTATTGGCTCTGCACATCCAGCAGCTTTTCAGAGATCTTCAGCGAGAAGGCGCTGCCGTGGCTATCAAAGACTTCGGTAAACCACTGGTCGTCGCGTAATTCGCTCATCAATTGGCTCCTGAATGCGGTGTGTTGGATTGGGTGGGGATATCCCGATGGTATTGCGGGCTAAGTTCGTGCAGCGCCTCCATGAAGGCGGTGACGTTATCCGGGTTAGTAAACTGGCTGATACCGTGGCCCAGGTTAAAGACGTGGCCAGGGCCGTGGCCGTAGCTTTCGAGCACACGGGCCACTTCAGCGCGGATAGCCGAGGGGCGGGCAAACAGTACGTTAGGGTCCAGGTTGCCCTGCAGTGCGACCTTATGGCCAACGCGGGCGCGGGCATCGGAAAGCTCAGTAGACCAGTCGATCCCCAGGGCATCGGCACCGGCGCAGGCGATATGCTCAAGCCACTGCCCGCCGTTTTTGGTGAACAGAATCACCGGCACGCGGCGACCGTCGTGTTCGCGGATCAATCCTGAAACGATCTGCTCCATATAGCGCAGCGAAAACTCCAGGTACGCAGGCGTGGATAGCGCGCCGCCCCAGGTATCAAAAATCTGCACCGCCTGGGCGCCAGCACGAATCTGGGCATTCAGGTAGTCGGTTACCGCATGCGCCAGCGTATCCAGCAGCTGGTGCATGGTATCTGGCGTATCGTAAAGCATGGTTTTCAGGTGACGGAAGTCTTTGCTTGAGCCACCTTCAACCATATAGGTCGCCAGCGTCCAGGGGCTGCCGGAGAAGCCGATCAGCGGCATGCGGCCGTTCAACTCGCGACGAATGGTCGACACCGCACGCATCACGTAATCCAAGTCGCGCTCGGCATCGGGCACGCTCAGTGCAGCGACTTCTTCCTGGGTGCGCACGGTTTTGCGAAATTTAGGACCTTCGCCGGTTTCAAAATAGAGCCCCAGGCCCATCGCATCCGGAATGGTTAAAATGTCCGAAAACAGAATGGCGGCGTCCAGCGGATAGCGCTCTAAAGGCTGCATAGTGACTTCGCAGGCCAGGTCATGATTACGGCACAGATCCATAAAGCTGCCCGCATCAGCACGGCTGGCGCGGTATTCCGGCAGGTAGCGGCCCGCTTGGCGCATCATCCATACAGGTGTGCGGTCAACGGGCTGGCGCGCTAATGCGCGAAGGAAACGGTCATTTTGTAACGGTGTGGTGGTCATAAATACTTGCTCTTAAGAAATTTGCCCGCATCGTACTTGAAGCAGTGCTTGGGGTCGTATTTGAAATCGTATGTGAGCAATTGTACTTGAAGATAGGCGCTAGGGCGGCGTAACCGGTGGCAAAAATCGTCGCACCCGATCAATTTTTCTCCTCTAATTAGCCAACTTTAGCTGCGTTGCCATCGTGAGGCGGGCGCCGCTTCCTGTTAGAATACTTGCCCATTTTGCCAACACTGGTGTGGTTAACTGGTTTGGTCAATCAGCGAGGTAACCTGTGACCATTCGCTTTATTGCCGCTTCCCAACTGCCCACCCCCTGGGCAACCTTTACGATGCATGGCTTCGAAGATGAGGCCACTGGCAAGGATCATATCGCCTTAACGCTGGGTGATGTGACTGGCGACGTACCGGTACTGGGGCGGGTACATTCTGAATGTTTGACCGGCGATGCGCTCTTTTCCATGCGCTGCGACTGCGGCTACCAGCTGCAGGAAGCGCTCAAACGTATCGCGGAAGAAGGGCGGGGCGTGCTGTTTTATCTGCGCCAAGAGGGCCGTGGCATAGGCCTGTTAAACAAAATTCGCGCTTATCACTTACAGGATCAAGGGGCAGATACTGTCGAAGCGAACGAGCAGCTCGGCTTTGGTGCTGATATGCGCCGCTACGACCTGTGCGTGCCGATGCTCAACCATTTAGGTATCACCTCACTAAGGTTGATGACCAATAACCCGCGCAAAGTGGATGCCCTCACCCGCGACGGAGTGAACGTGGTGGAGCGCTTACCGATCACCACCGGCCTGAACCCCCATAACGAGCAGTACCTTGCCACTAAAGCGGGCAAGCTCGGCCATATGATGGCCCTGGATGACTTTACCCAGGCCAGCGATGTGGATATTGAGCGTAAAGGGTAACTAACAACAAACTAGCAACGCGTGATGCTTAATCGGACTCGGAAACTTGCTTTTTTTTAAGCTTTTTTGCCCGGCAACTGAGCTATGTTGATACATAGCAGGATGCTAACCCAGGGGTATAAAGGTTAAGGAGAAGCGACGATGAAAGCACTTTGCTGGCATGGTAAAAACGACGTTCGCTATGACACGGTACCGGATCCAGAAATTGAGCACCCACGCGACGCTATCGTTAATGTAAGTAGCTGTGCTATTTGCGGCTCTGATCTCCACCTTTACGATCACTTCATACCGGCTATGGAGTCGGGAGACGTGCTTGGCCATGAGTTTATGGGCGAAGTGATGGAGGTAGGCAGTGAAGTAAAGAATTTAAAGGTAGGTGATCGTGTCGTAATTCCCTTCACTATCTTTTGTGGTGAATGCGAGCAGTGCCAGCGTGGCAATTATTCAGTCTGTGAGCGCTCTAATCGCAATAAAGCATTGGCCGATAAGGCGTTTGGGCATGGTGGTGCGGGATTATTTGGCTATTCCCATCTCACTGGCGGGTACGCAGGCGGCCAAGCTGAATTTGTCCGGGTACCATTTGCTGATACCACCCATATTAAAGTGCCCAGTACCCTCACTGACGAACAAGTACTCTTCCTAGGCGACATTTTCCCCACCGGTTGGCAGGCGGCGGTGCAGTGTGACATTCAGCCTACCGATACGGTGGTTGTTTGGGGCGCTGGGCCGGTAGGCCAGTTTTGTGTTCGCAGCGCTGTGCTGCTGGGCGCAAAGCAAGTGGTGGTGATCGATAATGTCCCCGAGCGGCTCGCCATGGCAGAAGCGGGCGGCGCTATCACCATTAATTTTGATAAAGAGAGCGTGCTGAGTCGCCTGCAAGACCTGACCAACGGTAAGGGGCCAGAAAAGTGTATTGATGCGGTGGGCCTGGAGGCACACGCTACCCGTTCACTGGACTCCATGTACGATCGCGTTAAACAAGCCATGTTGTTGGAATCCGACCGAGCCCACGTATTACGCGAAATGATCTATGTCTGTCGCCCTGCGGGAGTGCTTTCCATTCCCGGCGTCTATGGGGGCTTGGTGGATAAACTCCCCATTGGTGCGTTAATGAATAAAGGGCTGACGGTGCGTACCGGCCAGACACATGTGAATCGCTGGACCGATGATCTGCTGCGGCGTATTGAAGAGGGCCAGATTGACCCCTCATTTGTTATTACTCACTCCGTTGGCCTAGAGCAAGGGCCCGAAATGTATAAGACCTTCCGCGATAAACAGGATGGTTGCGTCAAGGTAATTCTCCAGCCTTGAATACACCGACATGGAGGTAGGTATGCATAAGCACACAGACATGGCCCAGTCGCAAAGCTCAGCGGATAAGCTGGCGCGAGGGCTCGGTTGGCTAAGCCTGGGTGTCGGGCTTTATCAACTGCTAGCGCCAGACAGGATTACCCGTGAACTCGGTATGCAAGGCAGCGAAAACAGCCTGCGCGCCTGCGGGGCAAGAGGCGTAATGAGTGGTATCGGCGCGCTTTCAGATAATCCTACACCAGCTATATGGAGCCGGGTTGGCGGCGATGTGTTAGATCTTGCGGCCCTCTCCTTTGCGCTGAAGGATGAGCATAATCCCAAGAAGCAGAACGTTTACCTGGCGTTAACCGCGGTGGGTATTCTCACTGCCATTGATTATGCCTGTGCCAAGGCGTTGAGCCAGCGCCATGCCTATCAAGGGGGCGCTACTCCTGATTACCGCTACCGAAGCGGCTTCCCCCAAGGGTTAGCAAGTGCGCGCGGTGCTGCGCTAGGTTTTCAAGTGCCTGCCGATATGAAGGATGCTTTACCCTCGCCAACGCTTTAAAAAGATTCCCATCGCGTGCATTGGCAGGATTTCTTCTCCAATCAATACCGAGCCCGGCTTTAGTTTTCGGGCTCGGTTTTAGTTGCTTTGTTTCGATTTGCTTAAAAGAAGGAACAAATGGCCGCTAGCACTCTCTTTATAGTCAGCTACTCGCTATTTTTTACATGGCTGAGCTATAAGTTAATAAGGGCGTTTAGAGGTGCCACGTTTGAAAAATACCGATATCGACGACCCGCTGGGCGAATTCAGCGTTATTGAAGAGTGGCTGCACAGCATTACCCACGGGATTGGTGCTGCGCTTAGCTTGGTAGGTATGGTGGTCTTGCTCGTAGTGGCGAGCCTAGCGGCGCACGTGGACCCATGGAAGGTGGTTAGCCTTAGCCTGTACGGCACTACGCTGGTACTGCTGTATACCGCTTCGACCCTTTATCACGGCATTCCGCATCGGCGTTGGAAGCTGCGTTTTCAACTGCTTGACCACTGCGCAATTTATCTCCTGATCGCGGGTACTTACACGCCTTTTTTATTGGTGAACATGCGCGGCCCCACTGGGTGGATGCTATTTACTGCCGTATGGTCGCTGGCGTTAGCGGGCATTGCCTGCAAACTATGTTGGCCGCATCGCTTTGCAGTATTGCGCGTCATAATTTATTTACTGATGGGCTGGATGATTTTACTCGCAGCAGAGGAAATGGCGGCTAATTTATCGTCAACCGGTATTACTCTGCTGGCCGCGGGAGGAATCACCTACACGTTGGGCGTTATCTTCTACGCCGTGCGTGCGATCCCCTATAACCACGCTATTTGGCATCTGTTTGTAATAGCGGGAAGTGTCTGCCACTACTTTGCTATCTATAGCGCGGTTCTTCCCCACGGTACGCCTGCTTAACCCTCAGCGGCGGCTTTCTCACGCGCGACGGCTTTAGCCATGGCGGGGCGCTTGATATGCCGCTCGCGGTAAGCTAGTAGCGGCTCGGGCAGGCGGTGCTTCATGCTGACCGCCCAGGAAAGGGTGTGGGTCAGGAAAAGATCCGCGAGCGTAAACGTATTGCCCACTAAGTTTTCCTGGCCGTTATAACGCCGTTCCAGAGCGCTGAGCGCACGCTGAAATTCCCAGGCACAAACCGGCAAAATAGCAGGAACGCGTTTATCAGCGGGCAAGGCAAACTTATGCTTGGCCTGATTCCACAGCGGCTGCTCAATTTCCGTCACGATAAAACTGAGCCATTGATCAACTTGGGCGCGGGCCGCGGGGTCGCTGGGCAGCAGCGTGCCATCGCCATAGGTCTCGGCCAGATAGCGGCAAATAGGCGCCGACTCAAACAGGTGTACATCGCCATCTTCAATGACCGGTACCTTGCCGTCCGGGTGACGTGCCAAATGCTCGGCCGTTTGGCCCTCGCCTTTATCCAAGGCCACGTGCTGGCACTGGTACTCAAGGCCTAGCTCTTCGAGTGTCCATGCCGCTCTTAGCGAGCGGGACTGGGGGAAGCTGTATAGCGTGATCATGGCGAACTCCTGGCGACAATAATCGATCCTTCAATCTAGCGGGCGTTAGCGAACCTGTCGATTATCGTGTTTTAAGATCGCCTTTAAGCGCTGCCCCTCGCCGTACGGATTCGCTCGTAGGCATTGCCGATTTCGCTGGTACGCGCTTGGGCGATGTCGCGCATGCTTTCGGGCAGGCCTTTACCGGCCAGTTTATCCGGGTGGTTTTGGCTCATTAGGCGGCGATAAGCTTTCTTGATCTCGGCATCGCTGGCATCGTCAGAAACCCCCAGTACGCGATAGGCATCTTTTAGAGCTTCTTCGCTGGCGCCTTGGGAGTTAGCGGCAGCGCCGTGGAGCATTGCCTCAATCTGCTGTACTTCAGCATCGCTGCAGCCTACGCCACGGGCAACGCGCAAAATCATCTCGTGTTCAGCGGGGTGGAGCACACCGTCCGCGGCGATGGCCGAAAGCTGGACTTGGATAAACACTTGGCGCAACACCGGCTGACGCTGGGTGAGGCGGTTAACGTTGGCCAATTCGGCGTCTAAGTTGAAGTCATCGGCGCGGCCACGCTCAAAGGCGGCGCGGGCCTTGGCGCGCTGCTCACCCTGCAGATGCATCTGATCAAACAGTTTCTCGGCTACATCCAGCTCGCCATCGGTTACTTTACCGTCGGCTTGGCACAGGCAGCCCATAACCGAGAAGATCGATTCAAGAAAACCTTCCTGAATACGCATTCGGGCGATATTCAAACGACGACTGATGCGTCGGCCCAACCACCAGCCCAAGCCGCCACCAATCAGTAGCCCCACCGGGCCACCGAACGCAAGGCCGATCAGGCCGAAAATAACAATAAGCAGTAGCATAAAAATCTCAAAAGTAGTTTAAAGGTAATGCCTTATGGCAACCGAGTAGCAATAAGTTTTAGGGCAGCCGGACACGAATAGCGCGCTCAATGCCTTCAATATCCAACTGGCAATCGGCAAGCAGTTGCGCGGGCGTGCCGTGCTCGACAAAGGCATCCGGCAGGCCGAGATTGAGCACTTCCACCTGAACGCCTTCGGCGTGGAGCAATTCATTGACAGCGCTGCCTGCGCCACCCGCAATGACGTTCTCTTCCAGTGTTACCAGCAGTTCATGCTCGTCGGCGGCGTGTAGCACCGCATCTCGATCAAGTGGCTTAATGCTGCGCATGTTGATATGGGTGGCATTGAGCCGTTCGGCGACTTCAGCGGCAGCGCTATTCATGCTGCCAAACGCCAACAGCGCAATGCGAACACCGTCGCTTGAGGTGTTTCGGCGTACCTCGGCTTTGCCAATCGTTAGTGGCTCAAGGTGGGCGGGAATCTCCACGCCGGGGCCGGTGCCGCGTGGGTAGCGCACCGCAGCGGGGCCAGGATGATGGTAAGCCGCACTGAGCATGGCGCGGCATTCGGCTTCATCCGCCGGGGCCAGAATCACCATGCCGGGCACACAGCGCAGGAACGAGAGATCCATGCTGCCGTGGTGCGTGGGGCCGTCTTCGCCCACTAAGCCTGCACGGTCAATGGCAAAGGTGACATCCAGGTTCTGCACCGCCACATCATGAATTAACTGATCGTAGCCGCGTTGTAGAAAGGTAGAGTAAATCGCCACCACTGGTTTCATGCCTTCGCAGGCCATACCTGCTGCGAGCGTGACGGCGTGCTGCTCGGCAATCGCGACATCGAAATAGCGTTGCGGGTACTCTTTAGAGAAGCGAATCAGGTCGGAGCCCTCGCGCATCGCGGGGGTAATGCCCATCAAGCGCGAATCAGCCGCAGCCATATCACAGAGCCAATCACCGAACACATTGCAGTATTTTTTCTTGGCTGCGGCTTGTTTAATAATGGGTTTTTTGGCGGCGCCGTTACTGGCAGCAGCGCTGGGCTTTTCCAGCTTGGTAATGGCGTGATAGCCAATCTGGTCGGCCTCTGCAGGCAAGAAGCCTTTACCTTTTACCGTTTTGATATGCAGGAACTGCGGGCCGTCGAGGTCGCGCAGGTTTTCCAGCGTATCGGTTAGCGCGTTGAGGTCGTGGCCATCAATGGGGCCAACGTAGTTAAAACCCATCTCTTCAAACAGCGTGGCGGGGCTGACCATGCCTTTCATATGCTCTTCGGTGCGCCGGGCAAGCTCAAGCGCGCCGGGCAGGTGAGAAAGCACTTTTTTGCCCTCTTCGCGTATTTTGAGATAGGGCTTGCTGGAGAGCACGCGGGCAAGATAGGTCGCCATGCCGCCGACGTTTTCGGAAATCGACATTTCGTTGTCGTTAAGCACCACCAGCAGGTTGGCGTCTACGTGGCCTGCGTGGGCCAGGGCTTCAAAGGCCATGCCGGCGGTTAGCGCGCCGTCGCCAATGATTGCACACACGCGCCGCTTCTTTCCCTGTGCCTTGGCCGCCAGCGCCATACCCAACGCCGCCGAAATCGACGTGCTGGAGTGGCCAACGCCAAAGGTGTCGTACTCGGACTCGGCGCGGCGCGGAAACGCCGCCAAACCGCCGTGCTGACGAATACTCAACATCGTCTCACGACGGCCAGTAAGTATTTTATGCGGATAAGCCTGGTGACCAACATCCCAGACTAAGCGATCATCGGGCGTATGGAAGGCGTGGTGTAAGGCAACGCTTAACTCGACCACGCCGAGCCCGGCGCCAAAGTGACCACCCGACACGCCCACGCTATATAACAGGTAAGCACGCAGCTCATCAGCCAGTTGGGCGAGCTGTTGGTCATTCATGGCCCGCAGGGCAGTGGGGTGATCAAAGGAGTCGAGCAGCGGCGTTGCGGGCCGCTCACGGGGAATCTCGTCGAACAGCTTCATGGGCATGTTTTCATAGGCATGTTTTCATGGGTATTGTATTCAAGAACATCGTATTCAAGGACATCGTTTAGTAGTCACGCTCAATCATATAGTGGGCTAAGTCGGCCAGCGGTGCAGCACGTTCGCCCAGAGGGGCGAGCGCGGCAATAGCCTCGTCAATCAGGCTGTGCGCTTTACGTTGAGCGCCCTCTAATCCCAGCAGACTGGGGTAGGTGGGCTTGGCTCGGGCGGCATCGGCGCCTGACGTTTTGCCTAGGGTCAAGGTGTCGCCGGTTACATCCAGAATGTCATCGTGAATCTGAAAGGCTAGACCAATGGCGCGGGCGTAGCGAATAAGCGCGGTTAAACGGGGGTCATCGTCGGCAACGGCTACTAAGCCGCCGAGGCGCACAGCGGCAACAATCAGCGCGCCGGTTTTATGGGCGTGCATGTGGGCAAGAGCATCGACATCCGGGTGACCACCAACGGCGTCTAAATCCAGTGCCTGCCCTGCCACCATGCCGTCGCGGCCAGCGGCTGAGGCAAGCGTATGGACTAAACTGCCCAGCCGAGGATGAGCGGTACCGGCCAGCACTTCAAAGGCTAGCGCCTGCAAGGCATCGCCAGCCAGAATCGCGCTCGCTTCATCAAAGGCTTTATGCACGGTGGGCTGGCCGCGGCGCAGGTCGTCGTCATCCATCGCGGGTAAATCATCGTGGATCAGCGAGTAGGCATGGATTAACTCGATCGCCGCGGCGGGAGCATCCAGCGCCTCGTCGTCTGCCCCAAGTGCATAACCGGCCATGTACACCAGCAGTGGGCGCAGGCGCTTGCCTCCCGCTAGCAAGCCGTGGCGCATGGCCGCCTCAAGCCGTGGCGCTACCGCCGGGCGGCTATCAAACAGAGCCGCCAGGGTGGCGTCTACGCGGCTATTGCTGCGGTGGCGCAGGGTGGCAAGCTGGCTCGGCTGGGTGGCTACCATGGGGGCGTCTCCTTGCTCTCTTCGTCGGCCGCTTCCTTGGGGTCGTCGGGGCCAGCAAAAGGCGCCACATTCAAGCGGCCTTCGCTGTCTTCACTCAGTGCACGCACTTTAAGTTCGGCGCTATCCAGCCGCTGCTGGGCATCGCGGGTTAGCCGCACGCCCTGTTCAAACGCGGTCAGCGCATCCTCCAATGAGAGCTCGCCTGACTCAAGACGTTCAACGATGGTTTCGAGTTGCTCAACCGTCGCGGCAAAATCCTGCGGAGGTGATGTCGTGTCGCTCATTGGGGTGTGCCTGCAAACCGGTATGTTTTTTAAAATAAGCTGAAATAGGCCCACAGTATACACCGACGCCTGGGGGTGGCGTCTGCCTTTCAGCCTACGCTTATGGTAACGACTTGCGGTTCATTCATTGTCAGTACGCACACTTTTCATCATCTTGACCCGGCGTGAATGGGGCTGTCTGTGCTACGATATGCGCCTCCCGTGAACCGATACACGGCGCATGCCGCCGACCATAGAGGTTGATTCAGCCATGGCCAAAACGTCCCTGGACAAGAGCAAGATCAAGATCCTGCTACTCGAGGGCGTCCACCAAAGTGCGGTGGACAATTTTCACAACGCCGGTTATGAAAATATCGAGCATCTGCCCACATCGCTTGATGAAGAAGCGCTGATCGAAAAGATTCGCGACGTTCACTTCATCGGCATCCGTTCCCGCACACAGCTGACTGAGCGCGTGTTCGAGGCAGCAGAGAAGCTGGTCGGCGTTGGCTGTTTCTGTATCGGCACCAATCAGGTCGATTTAACCGCTGCGCTTACTCGTGGTATCGCGGTGTTCAATGCGCCGTACTCCAATACCCGTTCGGTGGCCGAGCTGGTGTTGGCGGAAGCGATTATGCTGCTGCGCGGTATTCCTGAGAAAAACGCCCGTGCCCACCAGGGCGGTTGGTTGAAATCAGCCAAGAATTCCCACGAAGCACGCGGTAAAACGTTAGGTATCGTGGGCTACGGCAGCATCGGTGCGCAGCTTTCCGTGCTGGCGGAGTCATTGGGTTTCAACGTAATTTACTACGATGTGATCACTAAGTTGGGGATGGGTAACGCCAGCCAAGTAGGCAGCCTTGAAGAGCTGCTGGGTCGTGCCGATGTCATCAGCCTGCACGTGCCTGATCTTGCCTCTACCCGCTGGATGATCGGCGCCAAAGAGATTGCCGCCATGAAGCCCGGCGCGATCTTTATTAACGCTTCCCGCGGTAGCGTCGTTGAAATCGAACCGCTTGCCGAAGCGCTTAAAGCGGGCAACCTCAACGGTGCGGCGGTTGACGTCTTCCCGGTAGAGCCGAAAGGCAACGAAGAAGAGTTTGAGAGCCCGTTACGCGGCCTGGAAAACGTGATCCTGACCCCGCATATCGGTGGTTCTACCCTAGAGGCTCAGGAGAACATCGGTATCGAAGTGTCGGAAAAACTGATCACTTACTCCGATAACGGTACTACCGTGACTTCCGTCAACTTCCCCGAAGTGGCGCTGCCCGCTCACCCAGACAAGCACCGTTTACTGCACATTCACGACAACGTGCCGGGCGTACTGTCGCAGATCAACCGCGTACTGTCTGAAAATGGCATCAATATCTCGGGTCAGTACCTACAGACCAACGAGAAAGTTGGTTACGTGGTGATCGATGTCGATAAAGCTTACGGCCCCCAGGCGCTGGAAGCGTTGCGTGAGGTCGATCACACGCTGAAAATTCGTGCGCTCTACTCGTCACAAAATAGCTAAAGCCTTTAGTTAAGTAAGTTGGCTGTAAAAAAACGGCGCCTCGCAAGAGGCGCCGTTTTGGTTGGTGCAGTTTAGTCGACGTGGTGATCAAGCCAAATCAAACAACAGCACTTCGCCTGCTTCTTTGCCGGTGAGGCTAATCGTCTCTTCTGGCGTAAACGCTGCGGCATCGCCTGCGTTTAACGTTTCACCGTTCACCTCCATTTCACCGTTCACTACATGCAGCCAAGCGTGGCGCGAAGGCGGCGCGGTTGGCTGTTCGCCCGCGTTAAACAGGCCCGCGTACAGGTTCATGTCCTGATTAATGCTCACGGAACCTTCACGGCCCTCTTCAGAAGCTACTAACCGCCACTGGCCTTGGCGCTCGGCGGTAGGAAACGCTTTCTGCTCGTAGCTGGGTTTAATGCCGAGCTGCTTGGGTTCAATCCAAATCTGCAGGAAGTGCAGCTCGTTTGTCTTGGAGTGATTGAACTCGCTATGCAGCACCCCGGTACCTGCGGACATACGCTGCACATCGCCTGGGCGCATCACCTCGCCATTGCCCATGTTGTCTTTATGCTCCATCTCACCTTCCAGCACGTAGGAGATAATCTCCATATCCCGGTGAGGATGGGCACCAAAGCCGTGGCCGCCCGCGACGCGGTCTTCATTGATCACGCGCAGTGCGCGAAAGCCCATATGGTTGCGGTCAACGTAGTTGGCAAATGAAAAGGTGTGGAATGAGCGTAGCCAGCTGTGGTCGGCGTAGCCGCGTTCGTTTGAACGACGAATAATCATGCTGTACTCCGAAGTTATGTGATGTGGAATAGAGACAATATACGCCTCGTTGACGCCGCGTGGGGTGAAGCTTTCAGTACGTTTCTGTCGAATAAATCGACGTTTTCAGCGCCAGGTTGCGCTAGAATATGCGCGTCTTAATAAACCCGGTCCGTCCTTTACGAGGATGACTACCTGGAGCTTCACATGTCAGTACCTACCCAAACGCCGCCCATTGTGGTCGCGGCGCTGTATAAATTTGTCACCCTGAACGACTTCGAAGCGCTGCGCGAACCGCTTCACCAAACCATGCTCGATAACGGCGTGAAAGGCACCCTGCTGCTCGCGAAAGAGGGCATCAACGGCACGGTGGCGGGCAGTCGCGAAGGCATTGACGGCCTGCTTACCTGGCTGACCGCCGACCCGCGTCTGGCCGATATTGATCATAAAGAGTCCTATTGCGACGAAACGCCGTTCTACCGCACCAAGGTCAAACTCAAAAAAGAGATTGTTACCCTCGGCGTGCCGGACATCGACCCCAACGACACCGTTGGCACCTACGTCGAGCCGGAAAACTGGAATGACATCATCGCCGACCCGGAAGTGCTGGTGATCGATACCCGCAATGATTACGAAGTGGCGATAGGTAGCTTTGAGCGGGCGATAGACCCTAAGACCACCACTTTCCGCGAGTTTCCCGAGTACGTGCGCGAGCACTACGACCCGGAAAAGCATAAGAAAGTGGCGATGTTCTGCACCGGCGGTATTCGCTGCGAAAAAGCCTCCAGCTTTATGCTCAAAGAGGGCTTTGAAGAGGTCTATCACCTAAAAGGTGGCGTGCTGAACTACCTGGAAAAAGTCCCGGAAGAGCAGTCGCTTTGGCGCGGTGAGTGCTTCGTGTTCGATAATCGTGTGACGGTTCGCCACGACTTGAGCAAAGGTGAGTTTGAGCAGTGCCACGCCTGCCGGATGCCGATCTCCGCCGAGGATATGCAGTCATCTGCGTATGAGCCGGGCATTAGCTGCCCCCACTGCATCGACTCGCTGCCGGAGAAAACCCGCAACGCTGCGCGTGAGCGCCAGCGCCAAATTGATCTAGCCAAACAGCGCGGCGAACCGCACCCGTTAGGCCGTGATACCCGCTTAATGAAAAAATCCTGATAAAAATGGTCTAGCGCACAAGCATTGCACGCAAAGCTTGTGCGCTAGACTGATGGGCACTGTGTTACTCAAATTCAGGAGTTCACCATGCCCATCACCTCTGACGGATCCTTTTCTGAAGAGCTATCTTCACCTGCCACCATCCTGCAACGCCTTGACCAGCAGGGCATCACAACGCTGACGATGAACGAGCCAGAGCGCTTTAACGCGCTTTCGGAAGCTATGTTGCAAGCCCTCCATGATGCATTAGCTGATATTGCCGACGATAGCAGCGTGCGCTGTGTGGTGCTTGCCGCCGAAGGCAAAGCCTTCTGTGCTGGCCACGATCTTAAGCAAATGCGCGCTAACCCCGATAAAGCCTACTACCAAACGCTCTTTGCCCACTGTGGCGAAGTGATGCAGGCCATTGTGAGCCTCCCCGTACCGGTCATTGCTAAAGTCCAGGGTATCGCCACGGCCGCGGGCTGCCAATTAGTCGCGAGCTGTGATCTGGCGGTGGCGTCGCGCAGCGCTCGCTTTGCGGTTTCCGGAATCAACGTTGGGCTGTTTTGCTCCACCCCTGCGGTGGCGCTGTCGCGTAACGTTGCCCGCAAGCGCGCCATGGAAATGCTGCTGACGGGTGAGTTTATTAGCGCCGAGCAGGCGGCCGAGTGGGGCTTGATTAACCGCGTGGCAGAGGATGATGCGCTGGATGAGACAACGGAAGAACTGACCGCCAGTATCTGCGCGAAAAGCGCCGTGGCGGTGCGAACGGGAAAAGCCATGTTTGCCCGTCAGCTCGCCATGCCGCTTGATGAAGCCTATGCCTTTGCCGGCGAAACCATGGCCTGCAACATGTTAGCCGAGGATGTCGGAGAGGGTATTGATGCGTTTATGGCTAAACGGCCACCGCAATGGCGACATCGCTAAGATAACGCCATTGAATGAATGGAATTCGTTTCCGTAAACGCGACAACGGCTGTGTTGGCACGTTATCCTGACGCCCTTTATGTTTTCAGGGAAGGCGCCGTCAGCAAAGGCGTTTTCAGGTAGGAGCGCCTTTTAGGAGATAGCCAGGTGAGTGAAGCCAAGCGCAGGACGGTCGGTCGTCCGGCGAATACCGCCAAAGCCAGCGGCGGGCACAGCCAGTCGCTGGTACGCGGCTTAACGCTGCTGGAGTATCTTGCGGCGAGCCCCCTTGGGCTCGCCCTTTCGGAAGTGGCGGAAATGGCCGAATTAGCGCCATCGACCACCCACCGCTTATTACAAGCACTGCAAAGCCAGGGGTTTGTCACCCAGGAGAACGAGCAGGGCCTGTGGCGAATCGATGTCAAAACCTTCCGCATCGGCAATAGCTTTCTTGAAGCGCGCGACGTCGTGGCCACCAGCCGGCCATTTTTGCGCCGCCTAACGGCCGAAACCGGCGAAACCGCCAACCTGGGTATCCGCGATGGGGAAACGGCAGTGTTTCTCGCCCAGCATGAGTCGCCCCAGATGATGCGCATGATCACCCGTCTTGGCTCCCGCGCACCGCTGCATGCCTCCGGAGTCGGCAAGGCGTTGCTGGCGTGGATGCCTAATGATGAGCGCGCTCAATTGCTGGATGGCCGCGAGCTGGCAAGAGTGACCGCTAATACGCTTTATCAGCCCGAGACCCTGCAAGAGGAAACCCAGCAAATTCGTGCTCAGGGTTTTGCCTGTGACCGTGAGGAGCACGCGATCGGCCTGCACTGTGTGGCCGCCTGCGTCTTTGACGAACACAGTACCCCGCTGGCGGCGATTTCCGTTTCAGGTCCCATGGCGCGCATCCCTGAAGCGCGGCTGCTAACGCTGGGTGCACTGGTTCGACAAACGGCCGATGAAATCACCCAGCAGTTGGGCGGCCAGGTGCCACGTTAACGAGATTCGCTAATTGATGCTGAGCCTGTTTTTTGTCGCCTTAGTCAGCGCGACGCTGTTACCGGGTGGGTCGGAAGTGTGGCTGGCGCGGCTGTGGTGTATGGGCGAACCACCGCTGGCGCTGTGGCTAGTCGCCACTACCGGCAATACCCTGGGCAGCATGATCAACGTGGCGCTAGGCCGCTATGCCCGCCAGTTTCAAGATCGCCGCTGGTTTCCTGCCTCGCCACGTAGCTTGGTGCGTGCAGAGGGTTGGTATCACCGCTTTGGTGAGCTAAGCCTACTGGTTTCATGGGCGCCGATTATTGGCGACCCTCTTACCGTGTTGGCCGGCGTGTTTCGGCTGCCCTGGTGGCGGGCGCTGGCGTGGATTGTGATCGCTAAGGGCGCCCGCTACGCTGTGGTATTACTGCTCGCGCACTACTGGCTAGCGCCGCTGTGCCAGTGAAACGTCTTATTAATTAAGGCATGTTACCCTGTACAACTTTTTAACAAGCTGCACAGGCAGTGTAGAGTGTAAGCAGCCGTTAGATTGAAAAGAACACTCACCCAAAAGGAGGTTAAGGTGTGAAGCCACTTCGTTTACTACCCTGGCTAGGTGTCTGGCTGTTGGCAATGATTGCCATATTGGTCACGCCAGCAATGGCACAGAGCACGCCGAGTGAATCGGCCAGCGCCGAAGGCACGGCATCATCAGAAGCCTCGGTACCGACATCTTACGAGGCGCTGGCCAATTTATTGGAAGATGAGCAGTCGCGACAAGAGTTGATTGAGATGTTGCGCAATCAAGCCTCGGCGCTGCCCGAAGGGATTGCCACCGAGCTTTCGCCAGAAGCTGCCGCTCAAGGCAGTGAGATAGCGCCGGAGGATGTCTCGTTGCCGCGCCAGCTAGCCGAACTCACCAGTCGTGTGGTTAGCGACGTGGGCGGGCAGTTTGAGCAAGTGGTTGGCATTGTAGGCGGGCTGTTCGCTGGTCAAGAAGCCGATAGTGTCTTTGACATGGCCGCGTTCACCAGTGCGGCGATTAATCTGGGCCTGGTGATTGTCGCGACCTTTGCGATGTTTATGATTTTCAGGCGCTTGGCGAAGCCGCTGTTTACTAAAATCAGTGGCTGGTCGCTGAATGGCAGTAACTTAACACCCGTGTTGCGCTTGATTACCTGTGTGGCCATTGCGGCGGTGATAGATGTACTGCTGGTAAGCGTTTCCTACGTAGGCGGCAATCTATTAGCTACCTTTGCGATTGGTGAAGCGGGTGAGCTATCTACCCGCGCCTCCCTATTCTTAAATGCCTTCCTGGTCATCGAGTTGCTCAAAGCCGGGGTGCGGATGCTGTTCTCTTCACGCTATGAAGGGCTGCGCCTACTGCCTATTTCGACCCAGGAAGCGTCCTATTGGAACCGCTGGTTGGCGCGTTTGATTGGCATGGTAGGTTACGGCCTGATGGTCGTGGTGCCGTTGATTAATTTCTATGTGGCGGCCTCGTTAGGCCAAGCAGTCGGCACGCTGATCATGTTGTTGGCGTTTATTTATGCCGTGGCAGTGGTGCTTAAGAACCGCATCCGCCTACGCAATAACCTGAATGATATGGCGGTAAAATCAACCTTAACCGCCAGCCGTGTTTCCCTGCAGCTATTTGCTCGTACTTGGCACCTGTTCGCGCTGCTGTACTTCTTAATCGTGTTTGTACTGACGTTGACGCGGCCCGGCGATGCGCTGCCATTTGTAATGTTTGCCACCCTGAAGTCCTTGGCCGCCATCGTGGTCGGACTGCTGGTGTCGTCCTTCCTTACCCAGACCATTGGCCGCCGTATCACGCTGTCAGACGACCTACGGCGCAAACTGCCGTTGCTTGAAAAGCGCCTGAATAGCTACGTTCCCAATGCGTTGCGTGTGCTGCGTACCGTCATTCTGATCGTGGTCATCATGATGGTGTTGAACGCCTGGGGCGCGTTTGATCTAGCCGCTTGGTATGCCTCTGAACGCGGTGCCAATCTGGTCGGCAAACTGGTCGGTGTCGCGGTGATTTTGATTGTCGCGCTAGCGGTTTGGCTGGGGCTGGCGAGCCTGATTGAGCATAAACTCAACCCGGAAACCGGCTATGGTGAACCTTCCGCGCGGGCGAAAACGCTGCTTAGTCTGTTCCGTAATGCGCTGGCCATCGCCATGGTGACGATTACCGGCATGATTGTGCTGTCGGAAATCGGCATCAATATCGGCCCGCTGATCGCCGGTGCTGGTGTACTCGGTTTGGCGATTGGTTTTGGCGCGCAGAAGCTAGTGCAAGACGTTATTACCGGGGTGTTTATTCAGGTAGAAAATGCCATGAACACTGGCGATGTCGTCACGGTAGGTGGCGTGACAGGTACCGCCGAACGGCTCAGCATTCGCTCGGTCGGCATCCGCGACCTGTCTGGCACTTATCACATTGTGCCGTTCTCAAGCGTAGATACCGTATCTAACTACATGCGTGAGTACGGCAACCATGTGGGCGAATACGGTATTGGCTATAACGAGAGCATCGACGAAGCTATTGAGCAGCTCCAATTGGCCTTTGAAGATCTAAAAGCCAGCGAAGAGCACGGGAATAAGCTGCTCGCTGACCTAACGGTGGCTGGCGTGGTGGCCCTGGCGGATAGCTCCGTGAACATTCGTGTGGTGATCAAAACCACGCCGGGCGACCAGTGGGGTGTTGGCCGCGCTTATAATCGCTTGGTGAAATTGCGCTTTGATGAGGCGGGTATTGAAATTCCCTTCCCACACACCACGCTCTACTTTGGTGAGACCAAAAATGGGAAGACACCACCTGCCAATGTGCGGGTCTTGGAGTCAACCGCTAAAGAGAAGGATGTGGAAGAGAAGCCCATTGTTCAGAGTGATAGCCAGAACGATAGCCAGGAGAGCGTTCAGCAAACCCACGAACCTGATCACCTCAAGCCTGACCACGATGACGTCGATGAAAGGTAGGGTGTGATTGACAACACCGTAAGCATAAGCGAGGCCGCCTTAGGGCGGCCTCGCTGCGTTCTAACGACGCCCGTTGTTAGCGGCTGCCGCTTCTTAAAAAAGCATCGGCTTATAATGCATACTTATAATGTATAGTTTTCCGAGTGACGCCCCTCAATATTGATGGACTCACCGCCATCGACAAACAGAATCTGCCCAGCTACAAAAGGGTTATTCAATAAGTAGTGCAAAGCCTGTACAAGATGGGCAGGATCACCCTGTCGCTTAAGCGGAATGCCTTCAATACGCCACTGCACATAGTCGCTGGTGCGCTGGGAGGCAGGCAGCACCACGCCAGGGGCAAGGCCATTAATGCGAATACGCGGGGCGAACTCAAGCGCCGCCATGCGAGTCATCTCCGCTAAGCTCTTTTTCGACAGTAAATACGCCGCATACGGGTATTGATGATAGGCCACTTTGTTATCAATGATATTGATCACCTGGCCCTCTTGAACCACCTCGGCAAAGTGGCGCGTCAGCAGTAGCGGGGTAAACATATTGACTCGGAACTGAGCTTCCAGCATCGCAAGATCCGTCCCGGCAATCGGTGCAGGCTCATAGGCGGAAGCGCTATTCAGCAGCAAATTAAGCCCTGGGAAGCGCTGCTTTGCCGACTGCAGTAAGACGTTTAGGTCGTCGTTTAAAAAATCGCAATGAAATATTTCACACTCTCGTCCTTTGGCGCGAATTCCGGTAGCGACCTCTTCAGCCTCCTCGCGGGAGCGATTAACGTGCAGTGCAATGTCATACCCCGCATCGGCCAATGCTTCAGAAAAGAATCGGCCCAAACGAGTGGCACCGCCGGTGACCAAAGCAGCTTGTTGGTGCATAAAGCGTTCCCTATCGTTTTATGGATATGCAAAACTCTCTGCGTGAGTGCAGCGTTTGTCAATAACTTATACAGAGCTTGAACATGGCGGGGCCTGGAGGTATTTATATAGCTGGCTCACAATAGGGTAGTTCCATGTTTCCTAGAAAACGCCACTAACATAGGATGTCGCCATGCCCCCCACGACATTGCCTAGCGAACAGGCTGTCTCTCTTCATGAATGTTTGATCTCCCTGGGGTCCAATATCGACCCTGAGCACTATTTTGATCAGGCGCTGACGATTCTTAGCCAGGAATGCAAGCTCCTTGCGCGCTCAAAAGCGATACGCACAACACCGGTAGGTTATCAGCAGCAGCCTGATTTCTTAAATGCCGCACTATTAGTCAGCACTTCACTTGAGCAAGCAGCGTTTCGTGCCTACCTCAAGGAAGTGGAAGACCGGTTGGGTCGAGTCCGCGGCGCGATTAAGTCAGGGCCGCGCACGATGGATCTCGATATGGTGGCGTGGGATGGTGAAGTTGTGGATGAGGGTTACTACCAGCATGACTATGTGAAAGTGCCGGTCGACGAAGTGCTCGCTAGCAGCGGCCGCACTCTTGAGGCAGTAAAACGCTCATGATTTTTATGGCTAGGCCGATAGTAACGTTATAGCCTCCCAGCGTCTGGGTCGGCTAACTTCCTCCGGAGGCGTGCGTTGCTCAGCCTTAACACCAACCTGATGCCGCTTACCGTGCAAAATAACCTGCGCGGCAGTCAGCAAGCCATGCAGACCGCTATGCAGCGCCTCTCATCCGGGCTACGTATCAATAGTGCTAAAGATGACCCTGCGGGGCAGGCGATTGCCAACCGCATGACGGCACAAATCAAAGGCATGACCCAGGCGATCCGCAACACCAATGACGGCATCTCCATGGTGCAAACGGCGGAAGGCTCGCTCAATCAGATTAACGATAACCTGCAGCGCATTCGCGAACTCAGCGTGCAAGCGGCTAACGGCACCAACTCCTCTGATGACCTTGTCTCTATCCAAGCCGAGATTGATCAACGCTTGGAGGAGATCGACCGTGTTGCCGGGCAGAGTAATTTCAACGGTATTGGGCTGCTTAACGAGACCAAATCGTTAAATATTCAGGTTGGCGCGAACGCTGGCGATAGCATTGCGGTGCGTTTTGAAGGTATGAACTTGCAGGGGTTGGGGCTGGATGGCTTAAGCGTGCTAGACGATGCCAGCGGTACAGATAAACCGATTGATAGGGTAGATGAGGCAATTAAGCGGTTAGATCGCCAACGCAGCTATATGGGCGCCGTTCAGAATCGCTTCGAGAGCGTTATTGACGGCCTCAATAACAGTATCGTTAATACCTCCGCCGCCCGGTCGCGTATTCAGGATGCCGATTACGCTCAGGAAGTCTCAAACCTTATTCGCGCACAGGTCCTTCAGCAAGCAGGTATCGCTATGTTGGCCCAGGCCAACCAGCAGCCGCAGATGATTCTGCGCCTACTGGAAGGGTTATAAGGCAGTCAGGGCCCGAGCGGCTTACCTATTCAATAATGCCCTGTTCGCGGGCCATGGCGTAGGCCGCCTGAGGGCCATTCCAGAGCGATGGCAGCAGCATCAACGACACCGGAATGGCGGTGATGACGATAAACTGCTGCAACGCGCCAATCTGACCGGCACCCATATAGAGCAGTACCGCCGCCATGAGCGCCATAGCGATGCCCCAGAAGGCTCTCATTACTGGGCTGGGGTTGTCATGACCCGCACCGACCACGGCAATGGCATAGCTCATTGAGTCGCCGGTGGTGGCTACGAAAATCGTCGTCAGCACTAAAATTGCCAGTGCCATCCAGGTGCCGCCGGGCAGAGCCTGGGCGACGGTCAGCGTCGCGACATCAAACTGAAAGTTATTAAGTGCTTCGGTTAAATCAATCACGCCAGTGAGCTGGTAATAGATACCCGAGCCGCCGAGCAGGGTAAACCAAACGGTAGTGGCGATAGGGGCGAGAATCGCCACCGCCACAATCATTTCACGAATGCTGCGGCCGCGTGAAATACGCGCCACAAAAATGGCCATCACCGGTGCATAGCCGATAAACCAGGCAAAGAAAAACACCGTCCACCACTGCATCCACCACGCTGGTGCCGTCTCAGCGGTCATGGTCGCCATGGTAAAGAATTCGCTGACATAAGCGCCCATACCGGAAACGTAGCTATTGACCAGGAACAGCGTTGGGCCAAAGACAATAATCACTGCCCCAATACCTAACGCCAGCAACACGTTAAACCGGCTGAGTATTTGAATGCCTTTGTGTACGCCGCTCATGGAGGAGAGCACGTAGATGCTGGCAAGTATGCCCAGAATAATCAGTTGGCCGGTATAGCCTTCCGGCAGGCCAAACAGCTCATGAAGACCAAAACTAACCTGAGTGGCCAGAAAGCCAATGGGCCCCACCGTGCCCGCCACCAACGCAATCACACAGCAGGCGTCGACTAAACCGCCCAGTGGACCACGCATTAAGCGTTCACCGAATATTGGATAGAGTAGCGTACGTGGTTGCAGCGGTTGGCCCTTTACGTAGTGCGCATGCGCGAGAACCACTGCGGTTAATGACCCCAGCACCGCCCAGGCCATAAAACCCCAGTGCATAAAGGATTGGCCTAGCGCACCAGAAACGGCCTCAGCGGTACCTGCTTCGCTATCAAAGGCGGGAGGCGTCACTACAAAGTGATAAACCGGCTCACCGGCGGCAAAAAATACGCCACCCCCCGCCAACAGGGTGCACAAAATGATCGAGAGCCATTTAAACGTGCTCATTTCTGGTGCGTCTAAATTGCCGATTTTCGCTTTTGCAGCCGGCGTCATGGCTAAACCGATGGCAATAAAGAACGTCATCAGAAGTAGTAGCTGGAAGTAGCTACCTAACACTAACGCCGTCCACGCGAAGCCTGCGCTGATGCTATCCGCCACCAGCGCTACGTCGTAAAACGACAGCGCCAGAAAAGCGACAATAAAGCCGATACTCAAGATCAGCACAATGGGATCGCCAAGTGAAAAACGCTGGGAACCCTCAGCGTTGGGGCTGGGTTGGTTCATGTTAAATACCTTATGGGGAGCAAGGGGTAGGTTTGAAAAGCCTATAAAATCAATGTTTTAGGTTGTTTAACGCCGCGCTTCTATGAATGAAATGAGTCATTAATAACAGCAGGCCTTAATGGAAGTAGCGGTTTGCCAAGTGAAGTTTTAGGTAAAAAAAAGCGCCATTCAATGAATGGCGCGAGGACAGGAAACTGTGCATAGTATACCGCCAATATAGACCAACGTCTAATATGTTTTATCTTGGTGCGTTTTAAGAGTGCAAATGCACACTGTTGGCGCGGTGGCATGCAGCGCCAAGCTCACCAGCGATAAAGCAGCGACGCGCTAGTGGTACTGTCCGTGCGTTCGCTGGTGTCGTCGGGCGGCTGCGAGTTGTGCTTGATTTCGTGGGATAGGCGCAGCGACAGCTTTGAATTTAGCCTAGCGGTGAGCGCCGTTAGCGAGCGGGACGTCGTGTTCTGGTCGGTATACTCAAGGGACATTTCCTGCTCGATATCGGCGTAGTCAGAAAATTCCCAGCGGTAATCCAGCGCGGTGTAGGTCACCATCAAGCGCTCATCGTCGTAATCGCGCAGTCGATCGTGACGATAGCCAGGGCCCGCTTCCAGCGACAACGTATGGGTGTCATTCTCAAGAATCTGGCGCCCATAACCGCCAATCGCTGACAACTGCTGGTCGTAACCGGCAAAGCGATCCTTCTCCCAGCGGGCAAACCCAAACAGGTAGTGGGGGCCATCTAGCTCATAGCGTTCGCGTCCCGCGATCAGGTACTGTTCGGCGCTGGTTTCGTTATCCTTACTCACATTGCGCACTTCACCACGCAAGGAGTAGGTGAATTTGCCGGTCAGCCATGTCAGCCGCGTTTTACCAATTAGAGTTTGGCTATTGGTATTGCCCGAAAGGTGGGTAAAGCCCAGCTCTGCATCGCCGCTAAACACGGGTGCATCATCCAGAGGAGGCGGTGGGGCGTAGAACGGGTTGGCATAAGCCGCGGTTAACCACAGGGGCCAGCAGGCCAGCAAGAGTATCCATCGAACGATTCTCACAACAATAGCCACTACATCCCTCCTTGGTTTTAGCAGCGAAGTATTATATCAGCGAACGATGACACGAGTGTTGGCAATTAACGTCGTTTGCTGGTGCGTGCCATAATGGTGCGTTCACGCATTCCGAGTCTCTTTATGAGCGTTTCACGCCCCCGAACATTGGCCGACCTGCAGCGCTGGCGCCGTACCCGCGCAAGGCGCAGTTGGTACAAACGCAGCTTTCGACTGCAGGTAATGCTGCTGGTCGGGCTGCTGTTGGCGGGCATGCTACTGGCACAGGGCACGTATCTCAATCTCCGCAAGGCGGAAATTATTAGCCAGCAGATGGGCGAGCGCGCGCTGGCAGTGGCCAAAACAGTGGCGTCGATGCCCCAAATCATCAACGCTTTCGAGATCCCTGATCCCGCTTATATTATCCAGCCGCTGGCAGAGCGAGTACGCCATGAAACAGGGGCGCGCTATGTCGTGGTAGGCAACGCCCAGAGCATCCGTTACTCCCACCCCGTACCAGAAAGAATTGGCCAACCCATGGTGGGAGGGGATAACGATCAGGCGCTGATCCATGGCCAGTTCTATGTCTCTGAGGCGACCGGGTCACTGGGCACCGCCATGCGTGGCAAAGCGCCGATCTGGGATGAAGAAGGTAATATCATTGGCCTGGTATCCGTTGGTTTCATGATGGATCGCGTTGAGATGGACGTGGCGCGCTACAACAGCTTTGGCTGGGTACTAGTGGCGCTGATGATCTGCCTGGGCTTCGCTGGTGCCTATTGGCTGTCGCAGCACCTCAAAAAGGTCATTCTAGGCTTGGAGCCTTATGAGATTGCCCGGCTGGCGATGGAAAAAGAGGCCATTTTGCAGTCGATTCACGAGGGCATTTTAGCGGTTAACCGTGAAGGACATATCACGCTGGTCAACCAGCAAGCACGGCGCTTTCTCAACTTAGATGACGAGCATGTGCTGTTGGGGCAACCTATCCGTGAAATTGTGCCCAACTCACGGTTATTGGAAGTGCTCCGGCGCGGCGAGCAGGAGTTCGACCAGGAGATGTGGTTGGGCGACCATCCGGTGGTGGTCAACCGGGTGCCGATTCTGCACGAGGGTGAGATCGAAGGGGCGGTGGCCACCTTCCGTAGCCGTCGGGAGATAGTCGATCTCTCTCAGGCGCTAACCCAGGCCAGCCGTGACGTGGATATGCTGCGTGCCCAGGCTCACGAGTTTTCCAACAAGCTCTACACCATCTCCGGATTACTGCAGTTACAGCGTACCGAGGAAGCCTTGTCGCTGATCCATCAGGAAACCGAGCGTGCCCAGGCGCAAATGAGCTTTTTAATACGCAATGTGGCTGACGCCGTGCTTAGCGGTACGCTACTGGGTAAACTCACCCGCGCGCGGGAGCTTGGCGTAGCGCTGGAAATTGACGAGCAAAGCTCGCTCTCCTGTCCGCTAACGCCTACCGGTCAAGAGGTGATGATGAGCGTGGTGGGGAACTTACTGGACAACGCCTGTCACGCCGCGCTGAATGGGCAGAGTGAAGAGCCCAAAGTGCGGTTATTTTTTACTGATTTGGGCGAACAGCTACTGATTGAAGTGGAAGATAATGGACCAGGGGTACCTGCCCAGTTTGCTGAGTCGATTTTCCAGGAGGGATTCTCTACCAAAACCGGCAAGCACCAGGGCATAGGCCTGGCGCTGGTAGCGAGGCTCTGTCGCCAACATGGTGGCGCGGTGACGCTAGAAGAGAGTGAGCTGGGAGGCGCCTGTTTTATTGCCGTGCTCGACCGTTCGCTATGCGCGCAGCCATATCAATAACCGTCTCAACAACAATTTAAAAACAGTGACCACCACGGCTAGGGGGAAGGTAATGTCTGATGGGCAGTACGGCATTTTGGTCGTTGAAGACGATTTTCGCATTGCCGATATCCACAGGGCCTTTATTGAGCAGAGCGACGGTTTTTATGTAGTGGGTATGGCACGCAATGGCAGTGAAGCTAAAGCGATCATGGCGGAGCATGCTGCCAACATCCAATTGATTTTATTGGATGCTTACCTTCCGGACGTTGAGGGATTAGAGCTGCTGTGGGCGATTCGCCGCGACTATGTGCATGTGGATATTGTTATGGTCACTGCCGCCCGGGAAGTGGAAACCATCAGCGAAGCGCTACGCGGTGGGGTGTTCGACTATCTTATCAAGCCTATTGAGGCCGCGCGGATGACCCAAATGCTCACGCGCTTTCGACGCGAGCGTGAGGCGTTGGCCAACCGTGCCGAGATGAACCAAGACGAGCTGGATCACGTGCTGGCGCGCTTACAGCCGGGTGAATCGGCGCGATCTAAAAACCAAACTCTTTCTCAAGCCCTACCCAAAGGCATTGACCGCCTCACGCTGCGCCGGGTGATTGATGCTTTGGCTGACGCCCCAGACTCCCTCACCGCCATGCAGATGGCGCGCACCATGGGTGCGAGTCGTTCAACCGCCCGCCGCTACTTGGAGTTTCTGGTTGCCGAGCAGGCCGTGAGTGCCGAACTGGGGTATGGCGACGTAGGCCGGCCCGAGCGTCGCTATCGGCTGTTAGAAGCAGCACACGAGTGGCTTGAGTCGTTATAAGTAAGTGGTTGTGAACAAAATGCGCATAAAGAACTTTTTGTTTTTTATGCGCACAAGCTTGTCGGCCAGGGTGACGGTCTTCTAACGTTCGCGGCGTGCAGTCTCACAATAAGACGCCCCACACAACAACACTGACACGTGGAGAACGCCATCATGACGTCGCTTACCCTCAAGCGTTTATCGGTATTTGCGCTACCCCTCGCTGCTTTTGCTGGCATGAGTACTGTTGCCCAGGCGCAAGAGTGGACGCCCGAACGCTCGATCGAATTCGTTGCCCCGGCTAACCCAGGTGGTGGTTGGGATACCCTGGTTCGCACCATGTCACGGGTGATTCAGCAGGAAGAGCTGGCCGATGAAAGCTTTGCTGCGATCAACGTACCTGGCGGCGGCGGTGCCGTAGCCTGGGCCCAAGTTGCCCGCGATAGTGGCAACCCGCACAAGCTGTTCGCCACCAGCCCGCCGATGATTTTAGTGCCGCTGGCGGGTGCCTCACGTTATGACCACACCGACTTTACCCCGGTCGCGCGGATTAACACCGACTACTCAATCATCTTGGTCGCGGCAGACTCCGAGTATCAAAACCTAGAAGACCTGCTTGATGCGCTGAAAGCAGACCCCAGCTTAAGCGTTGGCGGCGGTAGTGCACCGGGCTCTATGGATCATATCGCCATTGCAGGCCTTGCCTCTGCGGCGGGTATGGAAGCTTCTGCAGTCAATTACATTCCGTTCTCCGGTGGTGGCGATGCCATGACCAACCTGATGGGCGGCCATATCGAAGCCGTCGTTGGTGGCGCGGGTGAAGCAGTAGGCCAGCTGGGTGAAGGCAGCCAGCTGCGTGCGTTGGGCGTCTCGTCTGAAGAGCGGTTGGGCGCCGGTTTGAGTGAAGTGCCCACCTATCAAGAGCAGGGCTTCGACTACACCTTCGATATCTGGCGCGGTGTGATGGGCGCTCCTGATATGCCTGAAGAAGCCGTGACCTACTACGAAGACCTGTTCGCCGAAATGCTGGAAACCGAAGCATGGCGCGAAGCAAGTGACCAGTTGGGCTGGATCGATGCCTATCAGGACAGCGAAGAGTTCAGCGCCTTCCTAGATCAGCAGCAAGAGCAGTTCAGCGATGTGCTGAGCGAGCTTGGCCTACTGCGTCAGTAACGCCACGCCTGTCCCCCCAGCCGCCCAGGTGCGGCTGGGGGCTTACGTAGTTAATGATATACGTTAGCTACGTAAGGCGCGTTGGCTCCTTCGGAGAGACTCCTATGACTCGTTTAAATACCAATCAGTGGTTAGCACTGGTATTTGCGGTATTGGCCGCTGGCTATATCGCGATGGCGTGGCAAATTCCCACCTTTCCGCTGCCGCGCCCGGTCGACTCTGACCTGTTTCCTAAAGTATTGGGCTTTTCGCTGCTGATCCTATCGGTGTTTCTGTTTTTTGAGAAACCCACTCCGATTGCCGGGGCCGATGAGATAGATCAAGAAGCCACCCAAGGTCCCATGCTGTTGACACCATGGGCGCGAGTCATCGTGACCTCGCTGGCGATTGCCGCCTATGCGTTTTTGCTGGTGCCGTTGGGCTTTGTGCTCGCCTCAACGCTGCTATGCGTTGGACTGACGGCCTACTACGGCTATCGCCGACATGGGGTTAACCTCGCCACGTCACTCGGGGTGGTGCTGGCGCTCTACTTGACTATGACGCGGGTGATGGATGTTTACCTGCCCACTGGCGTGCTGCCTTTTTAAACAAAGCCGTATTAGCAGGTCTTTCCGCTTGCATATCTTGAGAGAGCAATTCCCATGGAAGCCTTCAATAATCTGATGTACGGCTTTGGCATCGCGCTTGAGCCGATCAATATCGCTTATGTGTTTGCCGGCGTGTTTGCTGGCACCATTATCGGCATGCTGCCGGGCCTGGGGCCTATCAGTGCACTTGCCCTGATGATTCCCATCACCTTTGCCATGGAGCCCTCGTCGGGCTTGATCCTGATGGCAGGGGTTTACTACGGCGCTATCTTTGGTGGCTCTACGTCCTCGATTCTGCTCAACGCTCCTGGCGTGGCAGGAACCGTGGCGACCTCCTTTGACGGCTACCCGATGGCTAAAAAAGGTCAGGCGGGTAAAGCGCTGGCGATTGCCGCCTACGCTTCGTTTATCGGTGGTACCGTTTCCGTTATTTTCTTAATGCTGATCGCCCCGCTGCTGTCGAAAGTAGCTGTGAGCTTCGGTCCTTCCGAGTATTTCGCCTTAATGGTACTGGGCTTAACCGCTGTTGTTTCGCTGTCGGATAAGTCCCTGGTGAAAGGACTAATTGCCGCCGTAGTGGGGGTGATTATTTCAATTATCGGTATCGACATGCAGACCGGTACTGAGCGCTTTACCTTCGGTTCAGTGCAGTTGCTTGATGGCATCGACTTCCTGGTCGTGGCGCTGGGTATTTTCGCCCTTGCCGAGGTCTTTTACATGCTGCTGCGTGGTGGCGGTGGCAAAGAGGCGCCCCGCAATGAGATTGGCTCACTGAAATTGACCCGAAGCGAAGTGAAAGAGATCGCTGGCCCGATTGGTCGCAGTTCGGTATTGGGTTTCTTCACCGGCGTACTGCCAGGCGCGGGTGCGACCATCGGTTCGTTCCTTGGGTACAGCATGGAAAAACGCATTGCCAAAGATGGTGACACCTTTGGTACCGGCAATATCAAAGGCGTGGCCGCGCCAGAAGCAGCCAACAACGCTGCCTGTACGGGCTCCTTTGTGCCACTGTTAACCCTGGGGGTGCCGGGTTCGGGCACTACCGCTGTCCTGTTAGGCGCATTGCTTGTCATGGGCGTTAACCCCGGTCCGATGATGCTTGCAGAGCGTCCGGACGTGTTTTGGGGCGTGGTTGCCAGTATGTATATCGGCAATATCTTCCTGCTGGCACTTAACCTGCCGCTGATTCCCTACATCGCCAAAATTCTCGATATGCCCCGCCCATTGCTGCTGTCGTTGATTTTGATCTTCTGCATGATCGGCGTTTACGGTATGAGCTTCAGCATTTTTGATCTATTGCTGCTGCTTGGTTTTGGCTTGGTGGGCCTGGGGATGCGGCTGTTTGGTTTCCCCGCGGCGCCGCTGATTCTAGCGCTGATTTTGGGCAACATTATGGAAGAGTCCTTGCGTCGCGCGCTGCAGATCTCTGGTGGCGACTGGATGACCTTTATCGACAAGCCCATCTCCCTTGGTTTGCTGGTAGTCGCCCTGCTGTCGCTTGGTCTGCCGTTGCTGAAAAAACGCCGTAAGAAAGTTCCACCCGACGTGGCTGTTTAACGCCACTGCTTAAAGGGTGAATAGCGAGGAGCCTTGGTAATGCCAAGGCTCCTTTTTTATTTCCGTTTTTAACGGGTAACAAAGAGTGGTTCTGTAACTGATAAGTAATCAATGGGTTGCTGTTGTGTATTTTAAAAGCTCGAGTACTTAATTGGTGCGCTGAATCTTATTGGTGCATTGGAAGAGTGCTTTAGCTGCTTTTCTGCGCTTTATTTTGGTGCGTTTGGTGAGCGTCGAGATTTTCTGATGATTATTAAGTAGCTGATTAGATAGCTATAAGATAACTTTGTGCCAATCTGGCGCATCCCTTGCAGGTGTTAATGGCTAGTGGACGTATTGGGGGAGCTAACACAACAACCCCAAGTGCGAAGCCAACCATCAAGCCCCAATCATAAGGGGTGCAAGGAGATTAACAATGAACACTCTCAAACGCTCGACACACCCGCACCGATTCCTTTCAAGTGGTCGTTTCGCGACCGCCTTACTCACCGCTGCCATCATGGGGGCCAGCACCCAGGCCATCGCCCAAGACGATGACCCGATCAAAGTCGGTATCCTGCATTCACTCTCCGGCACCATGGCGATTAGTGAGACCGTACTCAAAGACACCGTCGAAATGCTTATTGAGCAGCAGAACGAAGCCGGTGGTTTGCTGGGCCGTCAGTTAGAAGCCGTGGTGGTTGACCCTGCGTCCAACTGGCCGCTGTTTGCCGAACGTGCCCGGGAGCTACTAGACCAGGAAGAAGTGGACGTGATTTTCGGCAACTGGACGTCGGTTTCGCGTAAATCCGTACTGCCCGTCGTAGAGGAACTCAACGGGCTGCTGTTCTACCCGGTGCAGTATGAAGGCGAAGAGTCCTCTGAAAACGTCTTCTACACCGGCGCGGCGCCTAACCAGCAGGCGATTCCTGCGGTTGAATACCTTATCAACGAAGTGGGTATTGAGCGCTTTGCGCTGGTGGGTACCGACTATGTTTATCCGCGTACCACCAACCGTATCCTTGAAGCCTTCCTCAAGGATGAACACGGCATCGCGGATGAGGACATCATGGTCAACTACACGCCCTTCGGTCACTCCGATTGGCAGAACATCGTGGCCGAAATTCGCCGTTTCGGTGAAGAGGGTAAACCGACCGCGGTGATCTCGACAGTGAACGGCGACGCCAACGTGCCGTTCTATACCGAGCTCTCCAATCAGGGTATCGACGCTGCGGATATTCCGGTCATCGCCTTCTCCGTGGGTGAGCAGGAGCTTACCGGTATTGATACCGGCCCGCTGGTGGGCCACCTGGCGGCATGGAACTACTTCATGAGCGTCGATAACGATGACAACTACGACTTTATCGATGCCTGGATTGAGTACACCGGCGACGATATGGCCGTGACCAACGACCCAATGGAAGCGCACTACATTGGCTTCAACATGTGGGCCGAAGCGGTTCGCAAAGCGGGCACGACAGACGTCGACACGGTTAAAGACGCCATTATTGGTGTCACCGTGCCTAACCTTTCCGGCGGCTATGCGGCGATGATGCCCAACCACCACATCACCAAGCCGGTGTTGATCGGTGAAATTCAGGACAACGGCCAGTTCGATATCGTTTGGCAGACACCGTCTACCGTGGCGGGCGACGCCTGGTCTGACTACCTGCCTGGCTCGCGTGACCTGATTGCCGATTGGCGCAAGCCGATGGAATGCGGCAACTTCAACGTCGTTAACGGCTCGTGCGGCGGCAGCACCGCAGCAGAAGAAGCCGAAGCGGCACTCGCTGAGTAAAACATAACCCCCTTGCCGCGCCGTGATTTTAATAGTTGGCGCGGCAAGGAGCACGCTATCTTTCCCTCTTAGATAACCAAAGGAAGAACCCCATGAGGCGTTTCCTTTCCTTGGCGTTGCTCTGCTTCCTGCTGTTGGGTGTCACCCTTACCGCGCAGGCACAATCAACAGACGCCGCCAGCAGCGCTGACAACGACAGTGCTGCACTTGAGCTTTTAGAAGCACTGGACGTTGAGTCCTACACCGCCAAAGGCGAAGCCATTACCGCTATTTTGCAAAGCGACGACGAGCGCGCCCGTGATTGGCTGCAGGCCTTGCTGGATGGTCGCTTGCAGCGTACCGAAGATGGCCGGTTCGTGCTGGTGCTCGAGAACCGGGGCCGTGACTGGCCAGTGGCCGATGTCTTGACCGGTGAAGCGCTGGGCGAGATGTCCCGTCGTGATCTGGAGCGTATCGGCATCAACAACAACCTGCGCAATCAACTGCGCAGTGCCATCGCGGTCGTTGACCTCTACTCGCCTAATGTGGAGCGCCGCCGTACCTCGGCCGAGCGCCTGTTAGGTGAAGTAGATGGTGAGCTGGTGCCCACCCTCGACGACTTGATCGAACAGGAAGAGGACGAGCAGGTGCGCTACCGGCTAACTCAGGCCGTGGCGATCTACCGCGCTGAAGCGGGTGAAATGGCTGGGGTCGAAGCGCTGGACGGCAGTCTTCACCCCCGCTCTCGCGTGGCGTTGAGCCGGGCAGCCAATAGCGATGATCCCGTCGTCGCCAATGCCGCTGCCGCTTCCCTGGCGGGTATTGAGCAGCAGCTCAAGATCAATCGCGGTCTGGAAACGCTCTATTTCGGCTTGAGTCTTGGCTCGGTGCTGGTGCTGGCCGCCATTGGTCTGGCAATTACCTTTGGCGTCATGGGCGTGATCAACATGGCCCACGGCGAGCTGATGATGCTGGGCGCCTACACCACCTGGGCGATGCAGCAACTGCTGCCCGGCCAGCCGGGCTTGGCGTTGATTCTATCGATACCCGCAGGCTTTATGGTCGCCGCCTTGGCAGGCGTGGCGATCGAGCGCGGCGTGATTCAGTTCCTCAAGGGCCGCCCGCTGGAAACCCTGCTGGCGACCTTCGGTATCAGCCTGATTTTGCAGCAGCTGGTACGTACGGTGATTTCACCGCTTAACCGTACCGTCATCACCCCCGAGTGGATGAGCGGTTCGCTAGTGGTGAACGATGCATTGTCATTAACGCTTAACCGCATGTACGTGCTCGGTTTTGCGCTGGTGGTGTTTGCAGGCCTGATGCTGATCATGCGCCGCACCCGGCTAGGGCTTGAGGTGCGTGCTGTTACCCAGAACCGCGCCATGGCCCGCTCTATGGGCATTCGCGCCACCCGTGTGGATATTATGACCTTTGCGTTGGGCTCCGGCGTGGCCGGGCTTGCCGGGGTCGCGCTCTCCCAGCTCACCAACGTCGGCCCTAACCTGGGGCAAAACTACATCATCGACTCCTTCATGGTGGTGGTGTTCGGCGGTGTGGGCAATCTATGGGGCACGCTGGTGGCTGGCCTATCGCTGGGGGTCATCAATCAGGTGCTGGAACCCTGGGCTGGCGCGGTGTTGGCCAAAATTATCGTGTTGGTCTTTATCATCTTATTCATTCAAAAACGCCCGCGTGGACTCTTCCCGCAGAAGGGCCGGGCTGCGGAGGGCTAAACGATGTCATTAACGACCGAATCATCGACGAATTTTTGGCTAACACGCCCATTCAGCGAGCGCTCCACCCAGATTTTTCTCGGCGTGCTACTGGCCGCGCTGGCGCTGGTAACGATCTTGCACGTAGCGGTGCCACCGGAGAACCCGCTGCATGTGGGCGCTTACACGGTCAACCTGTTTGGCAAGTACCTGAGTTACGCGTTGCTTGCCGTGGCGGTGGACTTGGTGTGGGGCTACCTGGGCATTTTAAGCCTGGGGCATGGCGCCTTCTTTGCCATCGGCGGTTACGCCATGGGCATGTATTTGATGCGCCAGATTGGCGATCGCGGCACCTACGGCCACCCGGTACTGCCGGACTTTATGGTGTTCCTGAACTGGGACAGCCTGCCGTGGTTCTGGCACGGCTTCGATATGGCCTGGTTTGCCTTCGCCATGGTGCTGCTGGCGCCCGGTCTATTGGCACTGGTGTTTGGCTTTTTGGCATTCCGCTCACGGGTCACCGGGGTGTATCTGTCGATCATTACCCAGGCGCTGACCTTTGCCTTGATGCTAGCCTTCTTCCGCAACGAGATGGGCTTTGGCGGCAATAACGGCCTGACCGATTTCCGCGAAATCGTCGGCTTCGATCTACGCAGCGACGCCACACGCTTAGGGCTGTTCCTAGCCACCGGGGTGGCGCTGGCGCTGGGCTTTATTCTCTGCCGTGCGATTGTGACCAGCAAGCTGGGCCGGGTGAGTGTGGCCACCCGCGACGCCGAAGCGCGCACGCGCTTTCTTGGTTATCGGGTCGAGCGCTTTCAGCTGTTTGTGTTTGTGGTCTCGGCGATGCTGGCGGGCTTGGCGGGGGCGCTTTACGTGCCGCAAGTGGGGATTATCAACCCCAGCGAATTCTCGCCGATTTTCTCCATTGAGATTGTGCTCTGGGTAGCGCTGGGTGGTCGCGCCACGCTGTATGGCGCAGTGATTGGTGCCATTCTGGTCAACTACGCCAAAACCATCTTTACCGGCGTAATGCCCGATGCCTGGCTGTTTGCCCTGGGCGCGATGTTCGTACTGGTCACGGTGTTTCTGCCCAAGGGTGTGGCGGGACTGTTTCGCTACCTCAAGCGCCGTAAGCGCGACGATTCGGCTAACCCTGACCACCAACAGACATCCAAGGAGGCCTCCGCATGAGTTTGCTGCAATCGCTTTCCCAGCGTGACCGGGTGTTCGATTTTATGGCGCCTCAGGCCTCACCGGTGGACGTTCGCCACGGGCCGATTCTTTATATGGAAGATGTGACCGTGAGCTTCGATGGTTTTAAAGCCATCAATAACCTCAACCTGACCATTAACGACGGTGAGCTGCGTTGCATTATCGGCCCTAACGGGGCGGGCAAAACTACCATGATGGATATCATCACCGGCAAAACCCGGCCCAATAGCGGCAGTGTGTGGTTCGGTAGCCGTCATAATTTGCTGCACATGAACGAGCCCGATATCGCCAGCCTGGGCATTGGCCGCAAGTTTCAAAAGCCGACGGTATTCGAAGCGCTGTCGGTATTTGAAAACCTGGAGCTGGCTATGGCCGCCGACAAGCGGATCTTTCCCACCCTGACCGCCCGCATGACCGGCGAGATCAAAGACCGCATCGACGAAGTGCTGGAAACCATCGGCCTGACGGCACTGCGCCATCAGCCCGCAGGCATTCTTTCCCACGGCCAAAAGCAGTGGCTGGAAATCGGCATGCTACTGATGCAGCGCCCGCGCCTGCTGCTGGTGGATGAGCCGGTAGCGGGTATGACCGAGCAGGAGATGGAGCGCACCGCCGAACTGCTCACCGGGTTGGCTGGCAAGCAGTCCGTGGTGGTGGTGGAACACGATATGGGCTTTGTGCGTTCGATTGCCCGCCAGGTGACCGTGCTGCACCAAGGCAGCGTGCTGGCGGAAGGCACCATGGATCAAGTCTCCAACGACCCCAAAGTAATCGAGGTCTACCTGGGTGCCGATGACGAGGAGGCCGCCTGATGCTAGCCATTGAAAAGCTCAACCAGTTCTACGGCGAAAGCCACACCCTGTGGGATCTGGATTTGGACGTGCCCACAGGCCAGTGCACCTGTGTGATGGGCCGAAACGGCGTGGGTAAAACGACACTGCTGAAAGCCGTGATGGGCGAGGTGGCCGTCAAAAGTGGCGAGCTGCGCTACACCGCCGAGGCAGACGAGATCGAGCTGACTAAAAAAGCCATTGAAGCGCGCTCACGGTTGGGGATTGGCTATGTGCCCCAAGGACGGCAGATATTTCCGCTGCTGACTGTAGAGGAGAATTTGCGCACCGGCCTTGCCGCCCGCAGCGACGGGCTGAAAAAGATTCCCGAGCGGGTCTACGAGCTGTTCCCCGTGCTCAAGGAGATGAAAAACCGCCGTGGCGGTGATCTATCCGGTGGTCAACAGCAGCAGTTGGCCATTGGCCGTGCGCTGGTCATCGAACCCAAACTGCTGATTCTGGACGAACCGGGGGAGGGCATTCAGCCCAATATCGTCGCCCAGATCGGCCAGGTGATTCGTCAGTTGATCAACGAGGATGGTCTCACGGTGCTACTGGTGGAGCAAAAACTACCTTTTGCCCGCAAGTACGCCGACTGCTTTGTGATCATGGATCGCGGCCGCCCGGTAGCCAAAGGCGAGATCAGTGAACTTTCCAATGAGCTGATCAAGCAGCATCTGACGGTATAGGGCACGGTCGTGGGTTTGTGCCCAATACCACGTTTAGCGGCGGCCAGGGTGCCGTCGCTTAACGCGGCCAAGAAAGTTTACTCAATCACGTAATTGGCGGCCCCAAGGCCCGCCTCACTAAAACGAATTTCCACAGGGAATTCAGAACCGCACCCCTCAACAACCCACACCTCACTCCAATACCTGGACCCTTCACTCCCCTGCGGCATAGAGATCACGTAAGGCTGGAATGACTCGGGAGCGCTACAGCCAAGGGTTGCCACTTTTGCTGCCACGGCGGGCATAGCATCCTGTATGAGCTGCTGATTAGAGAGTGAGCCTGCCTGGATTGCGCCTTTTGGCAATGACTGCGCGGCACCGTGGCTGCTCACTAGGCTGAGTAGAAGTCCGGCGGAAAGAACAGCAGATCGTTTCATTCGTTATGCTCTTTTAAGGGGCCTTTACAATGCGCTCTGATGAAGCAGGGTACTTATCCAGCAAGTGGCTGGGCCTAACGGGTCGCGGCGAAAAATGGCCGCCACAATTGGGGCATGACCCAGCCAGCACGCCGTTGGCGCACTCAGGGCAAAATGTGCATTCAAAGGAGCAAATGACCGCCGCTGCATCAGGGGGTAAATCCTTATCGCAGCATTCACAGTTAGGGCGAAGTTGAAGCATGATTAGGCTCCTGAATAAAAGCTTATATAAGCGCCATGCTAAGCGGTTGTCTAGCCGTGTTAGCTCCCTTTTAATCGATATATTTACTTGCTGATGCAGCCTAGTTGGCAGGATAAGCAGCGACTGCGCGTTCTTGTTTGGTGCAACTTGTAATTTTTTTGATCTTTTGTGGTGCATTGAAAGTTTTAGGTGTAGAGAGGCATTGTTTAACTCATTGTTTTAGAAATTGAAAATAGTTTTTCACCATTTTGGCGCATTAATTGCACTGCTTAGCTAACGGCTTACTGAAAGGAAGCGATAGCTAATTATGATGCTATGCGATATCGCAAAATCTCCCCTTGCCTCTGGCCACCGCTTTGATCAAGGCCGCCACTGGGCGGCTTCGTTGGACTTACGTTTTGCTCATCGCGACGGCGTTACCCGCATGGTACAGGCGCGCCACCAAGGCCCGCTGCGGGTGCAACGGCCCTTCTACCCAGAAGGCCGGAGTGAGGCGTGCCATGTGTACGTGCTTCACCCACCGGGCGGGCTGGTGAGCGGCGACGCGCTTACCATTAGCGCTCATGTCGAGCGTGGTGCCCATGCGCTACTCACAACGCCTGCCGCCAATAAACTCTATAAAGCCGACAGCCAGGGCGTGGCTTGGGCCCAGCACACCCGGTTAAGCGTTGAAGATGGCGCCACTTTGGAGTGGCTGCCCCAGGAGACCATCGCCTTCGATGGCTCGAAAGGCGAGCAGCGCACCCATATCGAGCTGCATGGCAGCGCCCGCTGCCTGGGCTGGGAAGTGATGGCGCTAGGCCGCCCCGCTAGCGATTTACCTTACGTTTCAGGCCGCATTGAGCAACACTTCCGTTTAACCCTGGACGGCAAGCCGCTGTGGTTAGAGCGCCAACCGTTAGACCCACTACACCCACGCTTTGCTGGGCGCTGGGGGCAGGGTGGCGCCACGGTGCAGGCCACGCTCTGGGCGGTAGGCATTGAAGATGCACCTGCGGCGATTGAAGCGTTGCGTGAAGCGCTACCGGATAACGCACGTTGGGCGGTGACCGTTCGTCATGGCGTGCTGCTATTACGCTACTTGGGTAACTCGCGTAATGAAGCCTGGGCATTATGCGAGCAGGCTTGGCAACTTTTGCGCCCCCTGTGGATTGAGCGAGACGCCCACACACCGCGTATTTGGTTAACCTAATCGAATAGATTGCTGGAGAAACGCCCCATGGAATTAACCCCGAGAGATAAAGACAAGCTGCTGCTGTTCTCAGCCGCCCAACTGGCGGAGCGCCGCAAAGCACGTGGTTTAAAGCTTAATTACCCCGAAGCGGTAGCGCTGATCAGCTTTGAAATTATGGAAGGCGCCCGGGATGGCCGCAGCGTGGCCGATTTAATGAGCTATGGCCGCGAGATACTCAGCCGTGAGGATGTGATGGACGGCGTCGCCGAGATGGTCGACGAAGTGCAGGTGGAGGCCACTTTCCCCGACGGCACCAAGCTGGTTACTGTCCACACACCTATCAACTAGTTTTCAGCAACCAGGAGAGCGCCTGATGATTCCCGGTGAGTACAAGTTAAAAGAGGGTGACATCGAACTGTGCGTGGGCCGCGAGCGGATTAGTGTCGAAGTGGCCAATACCGGCGACCGCCCCATTCAGATTGGCTCCCACTACCACTTTGCGGAAGCCAATCCCGCGCTGGTGTTTGATCGTACTAAAACCCGTGGCTTTCGCCTGGACGTAGCCGCTGGCACCGCTATTCGCTTTGAGCCCGGCCAAACCCGTGAAGTCACGCTGATTCCATTTGTCGGTAAGCGTGAAATTTACGGCTTCCGTGGCGATGTCATGGGCGCGCTACTCTCTACCGCGCCCGATGCCGCGCGAAAAGCACAGAAACCAGGCGAAGCTGGAGGTCAGTCATGAAGCCGACCAACAAGATCAGTCGGCAAGCCTACGCCGATATGTACGGCCCCACGGTGGGCGACCGCGTTCGTCTGGGCGATACCGAGCTGTGGATCGAAGTCGAGAAAGACGCCACCCACTACGGCGATGAAGTGAAGTTCGGCGGTGGTAAAGTCATCCGCGACGGCATGGGCCAAAGCCAGCGCGCTGACGACACGGTCATGGATACCGTCATCACCAACGCGCTGATTCTGGATTGGTGGGGCATCGTCAAAGCCGATGTCGGTATTCAGAACGGCCGTATCGCCGCGATTGGCAAGGCGGGCAACCCAGACGTACAGCCCGATGTGGAGATCGTCATTGGCCCCGGCACCGAAATCATTTCCGGCGAAGGGAAGATACTGACTGCAGGCGGCATCGATTCCCACATCCACTTTATCTGCCCCCAGCAGATCGAAGAAGCGCTGATGAGCGGCGTGACCACCATGCTCGGCGGCGGCACTGGCCCAGCGACTGGCACCAACGCCACCACCTGCACGCCAGGTCCCTGGCATATCGGCAAAATGCTCCAGGCGGTGGACGATATGCCGATGAATATCGGCTTTCTGGGCAAGGGCAACGCCAGCCTGCCCGAATCCCTGGAGCTCCAGCTCAAAGCGGGCGCCATGGGGCTCAAGCTGCACGAAGATTGGGGGACCACGCCCGCTTCGATCAATAACTGCCTCAACGTGGCCGATGCCTACGATGTGCAGGTGGCGATTCACACCGACACGCTGAACGAATCAGGCTTTGTGGAAGACACCCTGGCCGCGTTTAAAGAGCGCTGCATCCACACCTACCACACCGAAGGCGCGGGTGGCGGTCACGCCCCAGATATCCTGACTGCCTGCTCGAAAGCCTATGTGCTGCCGTCGTCCACTAACCCGACGCGGCCCTACACGGTCAACACCATCGACGAACACCTCGATATGCTGATGGTGTGTCACCACCTCGACCCCAATATCCCCGAAGATGTGGCCTTCGCCGACTCACGCATTCGCCGCGAAACCATCGCCGCCGAGGATATCCTGCACGACTTAGGCGTGATTTCGATGATCGCCTCGGATTCCCAGGCCATGGGGCGAGTCGGTGAAGTGGTCTGCCGCACCTGGCAAACGGCGCATAAAATGAAGGTGCAGCGCGGCCTGCTGCCGGAAGATGAAGCGATGGGCGCTGACAATCTGCGCGCCAAGCGCTATATCGCCAAGTACACCATCAATCCGGCGATCACTCACGGCATCGCTCACGAAGTGGGCTCCATCGAAGTCGGTAAACTGGCGGATCTGGTGCTGTGGAAACCGGCCTTCTTTGGCGTGAAACCGGCGATGATGATCAAAGGCGGCATGATTGCAGCGGCGCCCATGGGCGATCCCAATGCTTCGATTCCCACGCCGCAGCCGGTTCACTACCGCTATATGTTTGGCGCCTTTGGCCGCGCAGCGAGCCAAACCCGGCTCAGTTTTGTCAGCCAGGCCGCGCTGGATGCAGGCATTAAAGAGACTCTCGGGCTTAATAGCGAACTAGCGGCGTGTAAAAACGTGCGCCAAGTGCGCAAAAAGGATATGAAGCTGAACGATGCCTGCCCGGAGCTGACGGTAGATCCGCAAACCTACGAAGTGCGCTGCGACGGTGAAATTTTAACCTGCGAGCCCGCCACCGAACTGCCGCTGGCTCAGCGTTATCATTTATTTTGAATAGCGCGCTGTGGCCGCCAGTAAGTGCAGTGCCGGGGGTAGCTCTACGTGAGGGCGCTGTAAATACATCCCTGTACGCTACTTTTGCCATCCATGGCAAAAGACCCTCACTACGACCTACCCCCGGCTCGGCTGCTGGGTGCTTAACTGCAGGTTCTGAACAGGACGATACCAATGCTTAAACTCATAGAGCGCTTAGGACCAATAGAGGAGAGCGCGGCGAGCGACACACTCACGCTGCCCTTTGAGCTACGTATTCGTGGGCGCTTAAAAGCCCAAAGCGATAGCGGCCGCGAGCTGGGCCTATTTCTGGATCGCGGCCCGGTGCTGCGAAGCGGCGAAGGCCTGAAAGCCGAAAGTGGTGAGATAGTACGCGTATGCGCCGCCGTAGAGCCGGTGGTTACCGCGCGAGTGAGTACTGGCTTACCGCTGGCGCGGCTCGCTTATCATCTGGGCAATCGCCACGTACAGCTGGCGCTGGGTGAAGATGAAAAAGGCGGCTGGGTGCGCTTCCCGCCGGATCACGTGCTGGAAGAACTCGCCGAGCTACTGGGTGCCGAACTAGAGCACCACAACGCCACGTTCGACCCTGAACCGGGCGCTTATAACCAAGTGGGCGGCGGGCATTCGCATTCCCACGGTCATGGCCATTCGCACGGGCATTCACACGACCATGACCACCCGCATGAGCACCACCATGCACACTGAGCTTACCGCACTAGAAAGCCAAAGCGACGAACTGGCGCTGCTGGGGCTGATGCAGCTGGTAAGCCCCGCGCTGCCGATTGGTGCCTTCGCGTTTTCTCAAGGCCTGGAAAGCGCCTTTGAGCTGGACTGGGTACGTGATGAAGCGAGTCTTGCTGAGTGGTTAAGCGGCGTGCTGGAAGATGGCTTAACCCGCTGCGAGCTTCCCGTGCTGGCGCGATTGCATCAGGCCTTTGGCCAAGCTGATAGCGAAGCGGGTCGCGCAACCATAGCAGCGTGGGATGAGTGGCTGGCTGCCACCCGGGAAACCGCCGAGCTGGCCGCTGAAGACAGCCGCCTGGGCGCCTCGCTTAAGCGCCTGCTGGGCAGTTTGGATTTATTGCCCCGAGACCAACAGCTGCCAAGTGAGGACTTACTAACGCCTTTGCTCCCGCATCAGGCAGGCTATGTGACGCTGTTTGCCTACACGGCTCACTTGCGTGGCGTGTCCGTGCGCCAAACCCTTCTGGGATTTGCCTGGGCGTGGCTAGAGAACCAACTGGCAGTGGCCTGTAAAGCGCTTCCGCTGGGCCACACCGCCGCCCAGCGCGTGATTGAGCAGTTGCGCCCAGCGCTAGTGGATGCCGTCAATCAGGCGCTAACGCTGGAAGATGACGAGCTAGGCCCGGTGCTGCCCGGCCTGGCACTGGCCAGCGCCCTGCACGAAACGCAATATTCGCGCCTATTTAGAAGCTAAAAAGCTTAGAAGTTAACGAGGAGAGAATGATGACTCACTGTTTACGCGTTGGTGTGGGTGGCCCGGTAGGCTCCGGTAAAACCGCGCTGCTCAAGCAACTCTGTTTAGCGCTGCGTGACTACTACGATATCGCCGTGGTCACCAACGATATCTATACCCGCGAAGACGCCGACTTCCTGCTCAAGCACGATGCCCTCCCAGCGGATCGTATCCTGGGCGTGGAAACCGGCGGCTGTCCGCATACGGCCATTCGCGAAGATGCCTCGATGAACCTGGCGGCCATTGATGAGCTCCAGGCGCGCCACCCGAAGCTGGAACTGGTGATGGTCGAGTCGGGCGGTGACAACCTTTCGGCCACCTTCAGCCCCGAGCTTTCCGACCTGACGCTTTACGTCATCGACGTTTCCGCAGGCGATAAAATCCCCCGCAAAGGTGGGCCGGGTATCACCAAGTCAGACCTGCTGATCATTAATAAAATCGATATCGCCGAGTATGTTCACGCTTCATTAGAAGTGATGGAACGCGACTCGAAGAAAATGCGCGGCGAACGCCCCTTCGTGTTTACCAATCTTTATGACGGGGTAGGGCTAGAGGAGATTATCCGCTTTATTCTCGATAAAGGGATGCTGGATGAGCGGCGCCCGCAGGCTGATACATTGGCTTCAGCGAGTACAGGGGCAATTTAGTAAGTCCGCGATGCACAAAGGCCGCCAAATGTTTGGCGGCCTTTGCTGTTTAGCGACTTATTATTCCAACAGGTTCCACAGGCCAATGGTGAGTGCGGGGAACATGCACAGTAGCAGGACGATCACCATGGTCGCAGCGATGAAAGGTACCGCCGCACGGAACACGGCGGAAGGCGATACCTTGGCGATCTGCGATGTGATAAATACCAACAGCCCCACGGGTGGCGATATCCCCCCTAGCTGTAAGGTAATAATCATCACAATCCCCAATTGCACCGGGTCGACGCCAGCATTGGTCATCATCGGTAAAAACAGGGGAGCGATGATCAGCATCGCTGGTGTCAGGTCGAGAAACATGCCGGCCACGGCAAGTACCACTAAAAGGATGATGAACAACCCGAACTGACTGTCAGCCGCCGTGCCTGCCCAGCCGACTATTTCCTGGGGTACCTGCTCAGCAATCAATATCCATGCGAACGGTACCGAGGCTGCGATCAAAAAACCGACCAGCGCGGCGTCCGTCCCGCACTCAACGAAGGAGCGGTAAAACTGCTTCCAGTCGTACGCTTTGAATACCAGTTTGCCAAGCACGAACGTCCAGAGCAGCGCCACAACACCCGCCTCGGTGGCGGTAATCACCCCAAAGCGGATGCCGCCAAGGACACCGACGGTGATAACCAACACCGGTAGCGCCCGCACGAAGGTATGCCAGATCGTCGCCATTGGCGCACGGGCGGTAGCTGTCTGGTACTGACGTCGCACGGAGATCCAATAAGCGACCAGCATCAACGCACCGGCGGCCATCAGTGCAGGCACGATACCGGCCATGAACAGGCGGGCGATAGAAACGTTGGCGACCGAGGCATAGACCAGCATAGCGATGGCAGGAGGTACCACGTTGGGCAAAATAGCCGATGAGGCGGTGACCGCGCATGAGAACGCTGGTGAGTAGCCACGTTTGACCATCTCAGGCACCAGGATTTTGGTGCTGCTGGCCGCATCGGCACTCGAAGAGCCTGAGATACCACCAACCATCAGGCTGTTGAGGATGTTGACGTGGGCCAAGCCACCGCGCAGGTGGCCTACCAAGCTTGTGGCGAAATCAATTAAGCGAGTCGAAAGCCCACCCAGGTTAAGTAGGTAACCGGTAGATAGAAAGAAGGGAATCGCTAGCAGGATGAACTTAGTCGAGCCGGTGACCATGTTCTGAACCACCGCTGGCGCTGGCAGAATAAACGAGGCCGAACTGGCCATAAACACCCCGAACATCAACGAAAACGATACCGGTACACCAACCCCGAGTGCCAGAAAGAAAACCACCAGCATGATCAGGCTCGGTGAGACGCCCTGTAAGGGCCCCAATAGGCCTTGATCCAGCCCTGCATAGATCAAGCCAGCGATGACTATCGCCGCCAAGTTGCGGACCAGGATACCTGTACTGTCAGCGTCGCGAGCGAGCAAGAAGACCAGCGCGATGACACCGGAAATTGGAATGACGGCGTACTTGATAGCCGTGGGCCACTGTAAGCTGGCGCTGGTGCCACCCACCATGTCGGCTAGTTGGTAGCCACCGAACAACATCATGATCAGTGTCAGCGAAAGGATAAGATTCTGGGTGAAGCCCAGTACACCGGCGAGCCAGGCTGGCAGATCCTTAGGCAGGAAGTCACCAGCAACATGGCGCTGTTGGCGTACCCCTAATGCCGCGCCGAGAAAGATTAACCAAGTAAAGCACCATATCGCGAACTCTTCGGTCCACGAAAAGGAGTCATTGAAAACATAGCGAGAAACGACACCGGCGAGCACCGCCAGGGTCATGGCCAGCAAAATACCAAAGACGAGGAAACGCACCAGGCTTTCCAGCCCGGTGGCGGCGCGGCCGATGCCCAATGATGAGGTTGCAAGGGAAAAACGGTAGGCAGACATCCGATACGCTCCAGAAGGGCGGCGCCAGTGAAGACGCAACAAACACTCGGCCCCACCGTAGCGGTGGGGCCGACAGGGTTGTTATTCCGCGTTTTCGATCAGCGAAACAAGTGCTTCGCCATTCGGGATTTTTTCAACATATTCGTCGCGGATTGGCTTCATAGCTTCTTGCCATGGCCCTTTGTCTTCGATTTCGATGATCGTTGCACCGTCGGCAACGGTTTCATCCAGTGCCGCCTGGTCGTCACTCTTACGCATTGCGGGTAGCTCTGCCTGAACCTCCAGTGCCGCCTCAGTGATCACCTCCTGGTAGTCGTCAGGCAGACGCTCCCACCAGTTCTGTGACACTACCCAGGTACCCATGGCGAAGATGTGATCGGTTTTCACATAGTACGGAGCCACTTCATAGAAGCGGTTGGTCAGATAGTTAGTCGCAGTGTTATCAAAGAAGTCGATAACCCCCGTCTGCATGGAGTTATAGATTTCAGGTGCGGGAACTGGCGTTGGGTTGGCGCCAGCTGCTTTCCAGGCGTCGACGTGCAACGGGCTCTGGATGACGCGCATCTTCTTGCCCTGGATATCGTCAATCGAATCAATCGGGAAACTGCTCATCAACTGACGGATACCATTGACGGAGAAGCCAAGCAGATGGAATCCCTGTTCTTCAAAGTTGGCTGAGAGTTCTTCGGTCAATGGTTCGCTGAGTGCTGTCGCCTGCTCCTCGCCATCGATCAAATAAGGCAGATCGAGCACTTGAACCTCGGGAATCCAAGAGGTCAGTACAGAGCTGGTGATGATGCCCATCTGTACCGAGCCCAATCGGATGCCTTCGGCAGATTCGCTTTCTCCGCCCAGCACGCTGTTGGCGAACAGCTGGATATCGACATTATTGTCTGTGCGTTCACGCACCAGATCGGCAAACTGCTGCGCCGCTACATACTTGGTATTGCCTTCCGGCACATCTAGCGAGAGCTTGGCATTGTAATCTGCTGCTAGAACGGACGTGCTGCTGATGGCGAGCGCCAATGCCGTCAGCACAGCGGGTGTTGTGGTTAAAGCGTGTTTGAGTTGCATGAGCCTAGTCCTTGTATGTTGTTATATAGGTCGTTCATCCGGTCATACCGGTGTGGTTGTCTTTCTCGGGTTTTAAATTGCCGTTAAAGAACGGCCAGCATGCCGCCGTCGACGTAAATGATCTGGCCATTTACGTAGCTCGACGCCGAGGATGCCAAGTAGACCACCGTGCCGACGAGATCCTCGGGAACACCCCAGCGCTTGGAAGGGGTGCGGCCAACGATCCAGTCATTGAATTTCGGATCATCGACCAGTGGCTGGGTCATTTCCGTGATCATGTAACCTGGGCCGATGGCATTGGTCTGAATGTTATGTTCAGCCCACTCCGCAGCCATGGATTGAGTCAACAAACGCACGCCGCCCTTGGACGCCGTATAAGCGCCCACGGTTGGACGTGCCACTGAGCTCATCAGTGAGCCGATATTGATGATTTTGCCGCCCTTGCCGCGCGCAATCATTTGACGGGCAACGTTGCGACCCAGCAGGAAGGTACTGGTCAGGTTCGTGTTGATTACGGTGTCCCACTGGTCGCGTTCGAGCTCGACCAACGGGCGACGAAGCTGCATGCCAGCGTTATTGACCAGGATGTCGATAGTGACGCCATCGGCATCAAGCGCTGCAAGCGCCTGCTCAATGGCAGCTTCGTCGGTAATATCGAACGATGTGGTCAATACGCTATGGCCTTCCTCTGAAAGGGCATCACGCGCTGCTTCGAGTTTGTCGCGATTACGACCATGAATAATGATTTGAGCGCCCGACTGAGCCAATCCGCGGGCCATTGCGAGCCCCAGACCACCCGATGAACCGGTAATAAGTGCCGTGCGGCCTGTTAGATCGAACAAGGTCATCTTTCTCACCTCTTGTATCATTGTTGTGTGAAAAGAATTTTAGGGTTTAGCTACTTTCTAGAGTGAATTAAGCGTTTTTTTGAAGGCTATTAACGTTGCGGCGAAAGCTACAAGTAAACAGCGTTAAAGATATGTTAGTCACAAGACTCTGCTTCCACCTTTATTGAAAACTTATTTTTTAAGGAAACATTAAATAAACAATCAAGTGATGCGCTACTTAAGCGTTATTGACGTATCCATCACATGTGTTCTGATATATAAATATATTGGTATATACCTTGATATACCATGATACTTATGTCTAATAAGGCACTAATTTATTGGGATTACAAAATAATGGTCACTAAAACATCGTCTTACGGGATGTCCCAAGGAGAACAGGCTTACGAGAGAATTGAGTCATTAATCGCTCACATGGAGCTCAAGCCCGGTGAGACCATGACAATGGCCGACTTGCAGGAGCGGGTGTCGCTGGGCCGCACCCCAGTGCTTGAAGCGATTCGCAAGCTTTCGGACGACACCCTTTTGGAAGTACGCGCTGGGCGCGGGGTAAAGATTACGCCCATTGACTTGCATCGCGAACGCCGGTTGTTAAGAATTCGGCGCGATATTGAGAGTTTTGTCGTTGAACTGGCCATTGATAACGCCAGTGGTTTGGTAAGAAGTCAGTTGAACCAACTAGCCCGCATGCTTCGAGAATTAAAGTCAGGCAGTGATATTCGCCCCTTCAATGAGCTCGATAAGCGGATGGATCAATTACTGTTGGAGGCTGCCGACGAACCCTTTGTGGAACGGACATTGCGGCCACTTCACACGACGTTTCGGCGGTTGGGGTATCTTTATCAGAGCCACCTGGGGAGTGAGCGCACCGTGCAGGAAAATATCCAGATGCACATCAATATGCTCGATGCGATCATTGAGCGTGACACTCCTAATGCATTAAAAGCGACGCATTTGCTGATGGATTTTATGGAAGAGATGTTCGTGCCGCTTGAGCGGGACCTTGCCCCTTCTTATCTTGATATTAATATTAAGCCCTTTTGATTTGAGGGCTTTTTGCCACGTCGTTTGGCTGTCTTTTTACCATAACGCCAGTACGCGCAGGGAGCGTCAGCCGCCCCAGGTTGCTCATTCAACCCGCGTAATAGGCTGGCGGCTAGGGTCGAGATGCCAGGCTAGGCCAAGGCGCGAGTTGCGTTCCAATTCGGCGATCACCTGGGCGCCCAGCAGTAAAATAATGGCGCCTACTTCCAAGCTAATTAGCACGATCACCAGTGTTGCCAGCGAGCCGTAAACGGCGTTTACGAACGATAGATTGGCAAAATAGTAGACCAGTAACAGCCGTACGCCTTCCCAGAGTAGCGCTGCCACAAAACCACCCACTACCGCACGGCGTAAGGCGATACGCACCACCGGCAGCACTTTATAAATAGCGCTAAAGAGCAGGAAAACCCCAATGAAACTGGCTAGGTTCAGCACGGGTTCTGAAAAGCTCGCCAACGGCAGCTCGCGCTCGAATATTAAAAAGACCAGCGTATTGAGTGAACTGGCCAGGGTGACCACGAGCGTCAGCGCCATCAAGCCTGCCCCCAGTACCACCATAAAGGCATAAGGCAGCATCACTGACACCCAGACACGGCGCTTGATGTGCGGGCTCTCCGGTGCATGAAAAATGATCGCCAAGGCGTCTTCCAGCATGCGAAAGGCAAAGGAGCTGAACAGTAATAGAACAGGAAAGCTCAGAATGCCGATGACATCGCGCGAATCGAGCAGGCTGCGCACGGCCTCAAGCAATACCTCGGCGTGGGCGGGAGCCATATGCCGGGCCTGGATAGCGAGCACATTGAGAAGATGCTGCTGATCAACGACTTGAGTTAACAGCACCACCAGTACAGCAAATAACGGCACGATGGAGAGCAAAATATTGTAGCCCACCCCGCCTGCCAGCAGAACGCCGTGGTTTTTCAGAAAATTACGAAGTACGCGCCAGGAAAAATGAGCCAACTGAGGAAGCAGGAGCAAGGCCGCGTTAAACAGAGAGGAATTACGAATCATGGCTTGCCATACTCCTTGTGTACTAGCGCCATGATACGCTGCTGGCGATAGCAAGTAACAAGCGCAAATCACAAGGACGTCAGGAAATGTCAGATCGAGAGTCGATAACGAGGTTATTAAGAGAAGGGAAAAAAAGACATTAGCAATAAAAAGGTCGCCCTGATCAGGCGGTAGAAAGATCAAGGCAACCGAAGAACATGTGTTAGCGTCTTGCTAAAACGGGCCATCCCTGGCCACCACTCCCCCACCATGAATGGATTAGTGTGTTTTTACCTTAACCTAGGTTATGTATCGTTAGTTATTTAGCTAAATAGCTGCCTATAAAGCAAAAACAACCAAAAAGTGGTTAAAGTTGACACACTTTAAGTCGACATATACTTAGTCTATACGCTAAACCCTTCTGCATGGCCGTGGCTTTGCCGTGGTGGCACAAGAAGTTAGGATTCTGGCCAGTCGTTCGAGCGATGCTTAGACAGTGTGGTTAATTGCCAGACCAGCCAAACATAATCGGCACGTAAACCACTAACAGCAGCACCCCGATCAGCCCCAGCAGGTAAGGAATGATGGCGCGGGTAATCCGCTCCAGCGGTAGCTGGGTGATCGAGGAGGCCACATAGAGGTTGATCGCCACCGGCGGGGTAATCATGCCGATGGAGAGCCCCACCACGATAATCAAGCCAAAGTGAATCGGATCAATCCCCAGTTGCAGCACCAGCGGTAGCAGCACTGGGGTGAGGATAATCAGCGCACTGGCGGTCTCAATAAACACCCCGGTGAGCAGAATAATCCCCACGATCAGCAGCATAATCACGTAAGGGTTGGTTGACAGCGACAGTACGGCCTGGGCAATCGCCCCCGGCACCTGCCAACTGGAGAGCGTCCAGCTCAGCACCGCCGACATGGCAATCACCAGCATGATCACCGCAGTGGTCATCGCCGAACGAATCAGCAGCTTGTAAATCTGCGGCAGGTTAAGGTCACGGTACACAAACAGTGACACCAGCATGGCGTAGTTCACCGCCACGACCGCCGCTTCCGACGGGGTGAATATCCCGGAGAAGATACCACCGAGGATAATCACCGGCGTCATCAATCCCCAGCTGGCATCTTTAAAGGTATGCCAGATGGTGGCCAGCGACAGCGGTGTGCCCTTGGGATATTGGCGCTTGTAGGCCTGGGCAATCGCAATGGCCATCAACCCCAGTCCCATCGCCAGCCCTGGCAAAAAGCCGTTCAGGAAAAGCTTGGAAACGGATTGCTGGGCGATGACCGCGTAGATGATCATTGGCACCGAGGGCGGGATCACCACCCCAATGGTGCCGCTGGCGGCGATCAAGCTAGCCGCCGAGGCCGGGTCGTAGCCTTTGCGCTTGAGTTCCGGCACCAGGCTGGAACCCACCGCTGCGGTAGTGGCCGCACCTGAGCCGGAGATCGCCGCAAAGAACATGCCCGCCATCACGGAGACCACGGAAAGCCCGCCACGCATAAAGCCGACTAACGAATCCGCAAAGCTGACCAGCTTCTCGCTCACCTTACCCTGGGCCATTAAATCCCCAGCGAGGATAAACATCGGGATCGCGACCAGGGCGAAGGAGTTGATGCCCTGGAACATCTGCTGGGTGACCACCATCAGTGGCACGCCGGATTGATAGAGCGCATAGAGCGTGCTGGCGCCAATGGCAAAGGCAATCGGCACGCCCAACAGCATAAACAGGAAGAACAGCCCAAACAGCAGCAGCGTCATAGCGACTCCTCCTGGGGTTGGGAGGTTTCGCCGTTAATCAGCAGCTCGATGATATCGACCAGCGCATACCAGGCCATAATCGCCGCACAGATTGGCATTACCGCGTAAACATAGGTCATCGACAGCCGCAGCGAGGCGGATTTCTGAAAGCTTTGTACCTGCATATAGCGGTAGCCGATCACAATCAGCGCGATCATAAACGCCAAAACAATCAGCAGGGCGGCAAGCCGGGCTAGCTGGCGCAGGCGGCCGGGCAGGGCATCGACCACAAAGGTGACGGCGATGTGCCGCCCGCGCTGGAATGCCAGAGTGCCCGCTAAGAAGGTGATCCACACCAGCAGAAAGCGGGCGACCTCTTCCGTCCAGCCGACAGCGGTGAACAGCACCCGCGAAACGATCTGCAGGGTAATCACCCCAATCAGCGCCGCCATGCCCGCAAAGACCACGGGCTGTAGAATGGCGTCCAGAAAGCGTTCAGAACGCTGTAGCAGCGTTACCAATGGATGCGTGTGAGTGGGCACTTACTTCACTTCCTCCTGGATGCGTTGCAGGTAGTCGCCGAACTGGTCACCGTACTTCTCATACACTGGCGCAACGGCTTCCTGGAAGGCGGCGATATCGGGCGACTCATTAATTTCCATGCCTGCCTCAGCCAGTTCGGCTAACTGCTCGGCTTCCATGATGGCATTTTGTTCTCTGGCATAGCTAGAAGCTTCGCTGGCGGCATCGAGTACGATCTCCTGAACCTCCTCTTGAAGGCCGTTCCAGGCGGGTAAGCTCATAATGAAGATCGCTGGCGCATAGATATGCCGCGTCATGGTGAGGTAGTCCTGGGTTTCCGCCAGGTTAAAGGCATGGATGGCGTTAACCGGGTTTTCCTGACCATCAATCGTGCCTTGTTGCAGGGCGGTCAGCGCTTCTGTCCACGCCATGGGCACGGCATTGGCGCCGAGTTCCCGGAACGTATCCACATAGACCTCGTTCTCGATGACGCGCAGTGTCAGGCCGTCGAGATCCTGGGGCGCATTAATCGCGTGCTGACTATTGGTGATATTGCGAAAGCCGCGCTCTGCAAAGGCCAGCCCTTTCAGGTTCACACTCTCTAACTTGGCCAATATCTCCTGGCCGATCTCGCCATCCAGCACGGCGTAGGCGGATTCGGCGCTTGGAAAGAGGAACGGCAGTTCAAACACCGAGAACTCATCAACGAAGTTGGCCACGGGCCCGTTGGTGATCACGCCCATATCGACAGTGCCGATCTGCATGCCTTCCAGAATGGTGCGCTCGTCTCCCAGAGAAGCGTTGGGGAAGATCTCGACAGAGACCGCGCCGTCGGTCTGTTCGCTGACTAACTGCTGAAAGCGCTCAGCGGCGATATGGTAAGTATCTTCTGTATTTACCACGGTCGCTAAGCGCAGGTTGGTAGGCGTTATTTCCTCGGCGTGGGCCATAAGCGGTAAACCAAGCAGGCCAGCGCATAGCAATGACAAGTTTAACTGTTTGAATTTGCTTGTATTACAGGATGCAACAGATGGGATGAAGCGGGCGTTGTGATTCACATTATCTCCTAGTGGTGGCTGTTCTTATTATCTTATTGGGCTTCATCTATATCACATCGAACTAACAGGGCAAATTACTTATTTTCATTCCACTATTCGCGATAATAATCCAAAAAATCTTTATAGATCTGGGGCTTGAGAGTGGTAATGGTTAGCGCTAGCCTGCAAGCATTACGATTGATTAAATGCCTTGGAAGGCAATTGTAAGGCTTAGTCGGTGGTTAAGTCTTACTAACCATGGCAACGCCAGCTAAAACAGGAATAACCAATGGATAAGTTGCTTAACGACCTAGTAGCGGTAGTCGGCCCAGAGGGCGTGCTGCTCGGTGAAGATGTCTCCCAGCGTAGCGTCGACTGGTTTACCGGGGCGCCCTGTCGTGCCAAGGCCATTGTCAGGCCCCGCAATACCGAGCAGCTCAGCCGGGTGATGGCCTTATGCTACCAGGCCGACCAGTTGGTAGTGACCCATGGCGGCATGACCGGCATTGTGCACGGTGGGGAAGCCAGCCCCGAGGAGTTGGTGGTTTCCCTGGAACTGATGAACCAGATCGAAGAGGTTGACCTGGTCGGCTCTACGATTCAGGTTCAGGCAGGGGTGACGCTCCAGCGTGTGCAGGAAGCCGCGGCGGAGATCGATATGCAGTTTCCGCTCGACCTTGGCGCCCGGGGCTCGTGCACCATTGGCGGCAATATCGCCACCAATGCAGGCGGCATACGGGTCATTCGCTACGGCATGATGCGCCAGCAAGTGCTGGGGCTGGAAGCCGTACTCAGCGACGGCACCGTGGTCAGCTCGCTGAACAAAATGCTCAAGAATAACGCTGGCTACGACCTCAAACAGCTATTTATCGGTAGCGAAGGCACGCTGGGTATCGTCACCCGTGCGGTGCTCCGGCTGCAGCCGCATATGCCCAGCGAACAAACCGCCCTGGTCGCGGTGCCCTCCTTCGATGCCTTGACCCAGCTGTTACGCAGGGTCTCCCAACAGCTCGCCAATAGCCTGAGCGCCTTCGAGGCATTATGGAATAGCCACTACAAACTGGTGACCACCGAGAGCGGCAAGCACGCGCCCCCGTTGGCCGACGACTCGCCTTTCTACGCGATCATCGAAACCCTGGGGCTAGATGACGCCCAGGATGCGGCGCATTTCTCAGAGATTCTGCAAAAGGCGATGGAAGACGGCTTGATCACCGATGCCGTGCTGGCCAGTTCCGGTGCTCAGCGCCAGGGTATCTGGGCGATCCGAGAGGATATCGAAGTGCTGGTGCACGAGCTGAAGCCGATGTTCTCCTATGATATCAGCCTGCCGATTCCGCATATGGACGCGTACGTCGATACCCTGGAGCAAAACCTCAAGGCGCAGTTTCCGCAAACAGGAAAAATGATCGTGTTCGGCCATCTTGGCGATGGCAACCTGCACATCATGATCACGGTGCGCGACGACAGCTCGCAAAGCCGCCGCCAAGTTGAGCAGTTGGTTTACTCGCCCCTGAAAGAGTACGGCGGCTCGATCTCTGCCGAGCACGGCATTGGTCTCGAAAAACGCGACTACCTCAGTATTTCCCGCTCCAGCGAGGAGATCGCTTTAATGAAGCGCATGAAAGTCGCACTGGATCCCAAGCTGTTGTTGAATCGAGGCAAAGTCGTGGCGGTGGAGTGAGTATGGCGGTTTGATTAAGGGGCGCCCAGGGCGGTGGGGGCCGGTGTCATCAGCTCCCTAGTTAACTGCCGCAACCAGTGTATGCCAGGATCGTGATCCTTCCTTTCATCCCAGCACAGGCAGACTTTGAACGCTGGGACGTCCAAGGGCAGAGCGTAGAACTTCAAGCTATTGTTGCGGCAAATGACCCTGGCGGCGCTCTCTGTCACCACGCAAAGCAGTGCTGTGGATGACAATATTTCCTGCAGCGGATTGATGTAGGGCGTCTTGGCGACGATTTTCCGCTCTAACCCCAGCTCCCGCAGTTTTTCATTAATTAACAGCGGGCTGTCTTCACGATGCGACAAAGCGACCTGGGGGGAGTTTAAAAAAGCCTCAAGGGTAATGGCGCTGCTCTCGCCATGAAAGGTCGCATCACCCACACAGCCAATCACATCGTCAAACAAGTACTCATGATGAGAGGTGAGCGGCAAGGTTTCGAACTGCACCACCGCCAGGTCGATATCGTGCTCTTGAAGGACTTGCTGGGCGCCCTCTGCACTTGCGATGCGCGTGGAGAGCATGTTGAAACACAAATCGGGCGCGTGTTCCAAACAGTGCTGGATAAGCTTGGGTTGCAGCTGTTGGCTGACATAGTCCACCAAACTGACACGAAACTCCCGCTTTGATGTGGCAGGCGAAAACTCGTTATTGCTGTGGACTGCCTGATCAAGGTAGAACAGCCCTTTGGCTACGGCGGCATCCATCTGCCGGGCAAGCGGGGTCGGTTGCATGCCGTCCAACGTCTTGGTGAAAAGCGGGTCGTCCATTAACAGGCGGAGCTTTTTCAGCGAGTGGCTGACGGCCGGTTGCGTCAGGCAGAGCGCTTGTGCGGTGAGCGTCAAACTCCTTTTCCAATACAGCGTGTGAAAAACCAATAGTAAATTGAGATTGATCTTATTGAGCCTGTTCGCCAGCTTCGTATGGGTGGTGTCAGCCATCAGGCGTGTCTCTTGGTTGGAAGGGCCGTTCCGGCGCGGGAACAGCCCTCAGCCACTGCTGTAAAAGCACTGTATCTAATGTCGGGCTGCCTTGATGGGAAGCAAATTACTTGAGCGCTTCCTGGATGCGCGGCAGGTAATCACCGAACTGTTCGCCGTACTTCTCATACACCGGCGCGACGGCGGCTTGGAAGGCTTCCATATCGGGATCGTCGTTGATCTCCATGCCCGCATCGCGCAGGGCCTGCAACTGTTCGCTTTCCATCTCTGCATTCACCTGGCGCTCATGCTCCGCTGCTTCCTGTGCCGCCGCTAGCAGTACCTCTTGGGCGTTTTCAGGCAGTTGGTTCCAGGCGGGCATACCCATCACAAAAATCGCCGGCGCATAGGTGTGACGGGAGAGGGTCATGTAGTTCTGTGTTTCATCCAGGTTGAACGAGTGAATCACGTTCACCGGGTTCTCCTGACCGTCGATGGTGCCTTGCTGCATAGCGGTAAGCGCTTCAGTCCACGCCATGGGAATTGCGTTGGCGCCCAGCTCGCGGAAGGTGTCGGTGTAGACCGGGTTTTCCATCACGCGGATACGCAGGCCGTCCAGATCTTCCGGCGAGTTTACGGCACGCTCGCTGTTGGTCAGGTTGCGGAAACCGCGCTCGGCGTAGGCCATGCCTTTCAGGTTCACCTCAGAAAGCTTATCGAGCAGCTCCTGGCCAATCGAGCCATCGAGCACTTCGTAAGCGGCTTCCGGGGAGGGGAACAGGAAAGGCAGTTCGAATACCGCCATCTCTTCGACAAAGTTGGCCACCGGGCCGTTGGTGATCACGCCCATATCCACGGTGCCGATCTGCATGCCTTCCAGCAGCGTGCGTTCGTCACCCAAGGTGGCGTTGGGGTAGATCTCGATATCTACCTTGCCGTCGGTGCGCTCTTCTACCAGCTCTTCAAATTTGGTGGCGGCGATATGGAAACCATCCTGCTCATTGACTACGTGGGCCAGGCGCAGGGTAACGGGATCCATATCAGCGAAATCAGCGGCGTTCGCGGCGCTTACCAGCGCCAGTGAGATGCCCAGTGCCAGCGTGCTACGTGCAAATGTTTTCATATTATTGTGTTCCCAATGGACTAAGGTGCAGAAGTGCTCCCAAAGCATGCACCACACCAGGGAAAACGGTCAATTGACTAAAGGTACTCAAGCGCCATACGGCTGGACACAGCGCCCCTGCACAGTTACGATACGCACCCACAAGCGCCCGTAGCTCAGTTGGATAGAGTATCGGCCTCCGAAGCCGAGGGTCGCAGGTTCAAATCCTGCCGGGCGCGCCATAATTTCAAGGGCTTACGTTAACGCGTAGGCCCTTTTGTTTTGCGTGTGTCAAATCTGTGTCATCAGTGTGCCAAGCTCGTCAACATTTGATCTAATAACTGTCATCAAGCTAAAGACCTTTAGCTCTTACCTGACACAAGGTGTGGCACAGGCTTATCAGTGCACTCCCATCCATTCCGCAAGTTGCTGATTCGCCTTCAATCGTTGGCGTTGTAGTAATGCGCTGTTAAAAATTCCATCCAGAGAAGACATTGGCGTGGCAAGCGGCAGTGCTACGGCAGCTTCATCACGAAATTGCTGACAGACTGTACTGGCATCGAGATATTGCCACCAGTGCATAATGTCCTGTTTAGCCTTTTGCATCACTTGAGCTGCAGGCAGTCGATCCGATTTGGATTGATTGGCTTTTGCTGTCGCTGGCAGCAAATTCCATAGATCATTGTTGTTCCAGCGTGACCAGGGAAAGCAGTGGTCGATAGCGTAATTTTGCCTGTGCAGATCATTTTGTGACCAGACGCAAGACAGTGGAGCCGGTTCAAGTAAACGTTGAGTGACCAGTTGACGCGCCTGCTGTGTGTCACGGCGACTTTCTTGCCACTGCAAGGCGAGATGCAATGTGCCGATATCGTAGGTGGTGTCATACCGCTGCATTAACTGAGCCCACTCATGAACAATGGCGGGCTCGATCCAGCAGGCGTAGCGGCTCATAGAGTCCCATAGTGAGGTAGGAATACGAAATGTTCCGAAAGAAGCCAGCGTGGCGCTATCAAGTCGAACGGCCTGTTCGCGTATGCGTAGCCCTTGATAACTTCCATCAAACACAGGCCGCTGGCTGCCGGGCCAGGTGGTGAAGTGAGCAGGCATCTTTAGAACTGTTTGGCAGGCATCGCGGATTGCTCGCATGACGGTGGCAGCACATTGAGGATCATAAAAGGCTGAGCCAATGCGCAGATCATGTGGCGATAGTTGCTTTAAGCGATAGAAATCATCCTTAGCGAAACCATACCCCTTCTCGCCGGGAGATTGGCGCAAATCACGCTCTATCAATAAGGGACGATACAGTTTTATCCAGAAGAGACCTACTGCTCCCAGAGGTACTGTCACCCATTCTTCTGTTCGTGAAATCACTATGCCAGGTGCGCTATCGGCAAGGCGTGTCAGCGTGCGTAGCAAACCGAGCTTGTAAGAAGATGCCTTGTCGTCATTAACGATAATATGCCGAAGGGAAGGCAGTGCCCCAGTGCCATCATCAGGTAGCCTGAACACACGTAGATGCCAAGCAACACCCTGGCGCCCAAGTTGGTCGTCGCTCTGACTTGCCTGCACGGGGAGTAACGCCAGATCACGAGCCCAGTTATCCAACATGCCCATATTGACGGAAAAAAACTGACGCTCATTACTATCCGGGCCTTCACGGCAGGTAATTACCAAAAGCCCGCCCGGCGCTAGCAGTGAGCTAAGCACCCGCAAAGCACGCTGCTGTTCATTAGGGTGCAAATGCATCCACACCGCTGATACCAGTATCAGTTGAAAGCGCTGTGATAGCTGACGGACGCAATTCAAGGCAGGTAAGGTATCGTCAATCCAACTGACATCCCGTTCGTGCGTATGGCTTTGCCCTAGCGATCTCAGCTTTTCTGCGGGCTCTACCGCCATTACCTGCCAACCGCGCTCTGCAAGTGCTTTAGCATCGCGCCCGCTTCCAGCACCAACGTCTAGTGCTAAACCAGCCTGCTCAGGAAGTTGATGCAGCCATTCACCATGAGCATTTTCAAAACTCAGGGACTGGTACTGGTCAAACAATCGATCAGCGTGGTCGTCGTAGAAACGCATTGACGTAATGAATGGTTGGGAATTCGCCATGCCAAATCCTTGGTAAGCAGTCACGGAAATGCACTTAACCTTACCAGTTTTGTGCACCTCTGGTGGTGAGTGAGATGCTGGGCAATTCAGCTATCGGCCAAGAGCTGACTTTAAGACGACACTGATATAACGCCACATTCAGCGGTTTGTCCGCAGAAATGCTGTGTTATGCATGACCTGCTACCTTATCTACCGCATACATAAAATTATTGTGTTGAAGAACAGGAATATACTCGAAGTCTGAGTCACCCCCTTCTTCCCAGATTACATATCTAAGATCATTGAAATCACTTGTGCTAGCCAGTCCCTTTGATAGCAACGTAGGTATAATCGTTAAGTCTAATACAGTCATATTTGAGAACGTTAGCCAAACATGTACATCAAGGCTGTCATCTGGACAAAACCCTTTCGCCATTATCCTTTTCACAGAAGATCTTGATACCTGATAAATTTCTCGATCTTTATATTTCACGTTCCCAACGGTGATTGCAACTGGGGCTATGTCACCTATTTTCTGCGACATCCAGTTTTCATAAAACTGTTGTGAAGCACTATGACAGAGGTTCGCAAGATTCCTAGGAGAGTTACGTATAAAGCCATTTGCAGCAGTGCCGAGGTAATCCCCCCGAAAAATAATCGCGGTGATAAGTGGAATTTTGTACTCTGAACAGACAGGAGATTCCACATGCGAAAATCACGTTTTACCGACAGCCAGATCATGGCGATTCTGAAGCAAGCCGAATCTGGCGTGCCGGTTCCTGAACTTTGCCGCGAGCACGGTATGAGCAGTGCCACGTTTTATAAATGGCGTTCGAAGTATGGCGGTATGGACGCGTCCATGATGAAGCGCCTCAAGGACCTGGAAGACGAAAACCGTCGACTCAAGAAGATGTACGCCGAAGAGCGCTTGAAATCCGAGCTTCGCCAGGAGGCCCTTGAGGGAAAGTGGTAAAGCCATCTCAACGCCGAGAGATGGCAAAAAATGCAGTTGATGCCGATCGCTGCAGTGTACGGCTGGCCTGTGTGGCCTTTGGTATCAGTGAGACCTGTTATCGCTACCGGGCAAAGCTGAGCCATGAGAACGCGGTGATTGCCGACTGGCTGGTGCGTTTAACCCATAACCAGCGTAACTGGGGGTTTGGGCTGTGTTACCTGTATCTGCGCAACGTGAAGGGCTTCGGCTGGAACCATAAGCGCATCTACCGGATTTACCGGGAGCTGGAGCTTAACCTGCGGATCAAGCCCAAGAAGCGACTGGTGCGGAAAAAGCCGGAACCCTTGTCGGTACCGCAGGTTCTGAACGGCTGTTGGTCTATGGACTTCATGCACGACCAGTTGGCAGACGGCCGAACGTATCGATTGTTCAACGTGCTCGATGACTACAACCGGGAAGGTCTGATCATCGATGCAGACTTCTCGCTGCCGGCAGAGCGCGTAATACGCTCTCTCACGCAGTTGATCGAATGGCGCGGCAAGCCAAAAGCCATTCGCTGTGACAACGGCCCGGAATACATCAGCGGTAAGCTCGTTACCTGGGCAAGGCAGGAAGGCATTGAACTTCGATATATCCAGCCGGGGAATCCGCAGCAGAATGCTTATGTTGAACGCTACAACCGAACAGTCCGTTATGATTGGTTGAGCCATTATCTTTTCGACTCGATCGCTGAAGTACAGGATTTTGCCACACGCTGGCTCTGGACGTACAACCACGAGCGACCGAACATGGCATTGGGTGGGATAACACCGAAACAGAAGGTGGCCATGGCGGCCTAACCAACTCTACTTATCGCTTCGGTTATAAATGGGGGGATTACCCCGAGGTTCTTATCCAAAAAATTCTGTAGCTCTTTATCTAAAAGATTTCTCTCAATTCCGCGAGAAACATCCTCATAGTTCAAACCTTGTTTCTTTTGGTTTTTATCAAATTTTTCCAGAAACTTCATTGAATCAACGAACTGTTTTAAATAACTCATAAGTAGCCGAACATAAGTTTTCCGCTATGCTTATAACTCTGACTATTAAATCAGGACGATGAGCATGAAGTTTCGTTTTGTACTACCTCTGCCCGACACTGACCTTCAGGCGCTAATCGCTACCTACACACATGGTAAAAAGCCAGCCTTGCGTCGCCGTGCCCATGCCATTGTGCTGAGCCATCAAGGACACACCATTAACCAGATTTGCAAGATCCTGTCGGTCACACGAGAGGCGGTCTCGCTCTGGTTTGATGCTTGGGAAGCAAAGGGGCTCGAAGGGCTCAATGATAAGCCTCGTGCCGGCCGTCCTTCTATCTACAGTGATGAGGAGCGGGAACGGTTACGGGCGCTTGCAGAAGAACAACCTCACCAGCTGAAAGCGGTCCAGGTACGACTACAGCAAGAAACGGGAAAGTGTTCGAGCACCATGACGATCAAGCGAGCATTAAAAAAAACTGGGGTATAGCTTCAAACGGGCTCGGCGATCTCTGAAAGATCGGCGTGACGAGAAAGACTTTCGTAATACTCAAGGCCTGCTGGCAGAGCTTCAGCGCTGGGAAGAGAGAGACGACGCTGAACTGTACTACTTCGATGAGTCTGGCTTTTCCCAGGCGTCTGCCTTGCCTTACGCCTGGAGCCCCGTCGGACATCCTCGAAGGATCCCCGCTTACTCACACAGTCAGCGTCTAAATGTGCTGGGCTTTCTGAGTCGACAAGGCAAGCTGATTTACCATTCGACAACTGAGACAGTCACCACCGAGGTCGTTATCGAAGCCTTTGATCGTTTTATTTCCCAAAAGTCGCCGGATACCTTTGCCATCGTGGTGGTGGACAATGCCAGTGTTCATCGCTCGGCCCTATTTCAGCGCAAGCGACTGGAGTGGCAGAACCAGCGGGTTTACGTGATCTACCTTTCCTCCTATTCGCCAGAATTGAACCTAATCGAGATTCTCTGGCGCAAGGTGAAGTATGAGTGGTTGTCACTAGCCGCTTACGAAAGCTTTCAATCCCTGAGACAACATGTGCATGAGGTGCTGTCAGGCTACGGCAGGGAATGTCGGATTTCTTTTGTATAGGTACTTACCATAATCCTATGGTTGCCTGGACTTGGCTGTCTTAATACGGCCAGTAGCGGTCATGCAGATAAACCTTATGTAACGACGAAAGTCAGTGCCGCCGCCAAGTGGCTTCTTCTGGACAGCCTTTTTAGAATTCATTTTTCATGTAAGCGATTAACTCTTTCTTTATTTCTTCTTTCACCTGCTCTCGTAATATTTCCATATCATTTTCATCGCCTCGTATTTACTTTAATAAATCTTCTTTACACTGCTGGCAGCAAATATTTTCTGACCTCATCTTTGTACTGCTTGTGCAACAGTTCCTTTTTAATCTCTTCATGCAACTCCATTAAGTATTCATCATCATTCATTAAAAAATTAATCATGTGGTCATGATAGGCAACCTTAGCAATATCAATAGCAGGATAAATTGAAGGATTATCAAAAAATCGCTCCAATACAAAATTTACCATTTTTTCAGATTTTAATACGTTTTCTCTTTCTTCTATAAAGACATTTTCGCGAATTGCGGGCCGTATATCCTCTTCTATTTCTTCGCTTAGGTTGCTAGCTCTATCGGCAAGAAAATCAGACAAGACGCGACCGCGTATTTCCTCGTAGAGCGTTTCTTTAAAAGTCTTAAAATCTTCGTCATCTTCAATCATATTTACTGCATCCTCGAAAATAAACATCTAACCGTTTCATTATTTAGTACGCTTGATGCTTCAGTTTAAATTAAATTTATTTTTAATAATATTATGCTACACGTCAGTTATGCTCTAGTTCTATTCAACTCTGTACATTAATAAAAAAATTAACAGCATAACATCAACTTTGTGAATATTGCATATAACCAATAAAAGCATGCTCAACAACTGTCGAGATGTCGGCTTCGGATTGCCATCTTCCTCAAATAGTTCATCGCCTTAAACTAACATTCTTAATTCGGCCAGAAGCGGACATTCAGACAACTAAAATAACAGGTAATAAAGCCACAGCGAAACCGTTAACTGAAATTTTCAGCTAGACCCAAATCGCAGTCGCTCACTAGGCTGTTCGCCCGCTATCGCCGATCTTGGCCTGCGTAGCCATGCTCCCATACTGAATTAATATCTATACACCAAGTGATCATAATTACCATCAATAAATCCAGCTTCAACACCAAACAGACCTCCAATTTCTTTTAACGCACAGAGAACGTCTTGCTGAATACTCTGCATGCTTTTTTCTGAGAAATCGTGCTGGAACTTAGCTGCAAAACTAAATCCTATATAAACTACCGGATCCTTATAGTGAACAAGATAGTTTCGCATATCAAAAAGATCCTGAATGCCAGCTCTCCAACTTAAATCTCCATAAGGCAATTGAGAGATTTTGTACAATTTTTTTAGCTTGGCTATTGTGCTTCCATAGCTTTTCTCATCCTCTTCTTTAGTTATTGGGTGAGTATTCCACACCAAATTTACAAATGCCTCAAATGAAATTGCCCAGCCAAGAACCGCTTCAATACAGAGTGCTATGGTTTCATCATCTTCAAACCCTGGGCCTTTAAATGAATAAGGCTTTCCAGACTCTGGAACAGAATCAGGAACCTCAACCATCTTCTTCTTAGCCTCATCAAAATTATTGTTTGCTCTTCTAAGCATGAGCTGCTCAACATTCAGCCGGTATCCATATGTCATATTTTTATCTTCAGTTTAAAGGTTCATGAAATTGCCCTAAGGCCATAATCAGACTTATAAAAGATTCGTAAGTACGACAAGCGCACCTGACAAAGTGTAATTTTATTCTGATTTCGAATTTGCCGTATGATAGAGCAAAACTTTCCTCTATACCTGCTTGGCCGCAGAAACTGAGTGCAACACCTAAGAATTTTAGTAAGGTGTTGGATTTATGTCCTATTCAGAACTCAGCATCGAAGAACGTGCCACCATACAGGTAAGCCTCAGGCAAGGCATGAGTCTCCGCCAGATTGCTCACATGTTGAGGCGTTCTCCGTCTACCCTCAGCCGTGAAGTACGGCGCAACCAAACTCAGTCAGGTGCCTACTGTGCTCATAGTGCGCAGACGCACCGCTGCGCTCGACGCATGGTTTGTCGCCCAAAACGTAAGCTGCTGTTGGGGAGTGAACGCTTTGAGCTGGTCATTCATATGTTTCGCAACCGCTTGTCTCCAGAACAAATAGCAGGCAAGCTCAAACGCATGATGACGCCCAGTTTTGAAGATGCTTACGTCTGCCGTGAGACGGTCTACAACGCCATTTACGCCTTGCCTGTGGGCCAGCTTAAGAAAGAGTTGATTCACTGCCTGCGCCAAGGCAAATCGACCCGTAAGCCTCGCCGTGGTCAGGTCGATCGCCGTGGCCAAATACTCGACATGGTGAGCATTCACCTTCGTCCACCGGAGATAGAGAAGCGCGAAATGCCAGGCCACTGGGAGGGCGATTTAATCAAAGGTAAGAACAATGCCTCTGCCGTCGGCACGTTAGTTGAACTCAGCAGTGGCTACGTCATCCTCGCCAAATTACATGACGCCACAGCGACCTCAGCTGTTGAGGGATTTAGCGCAGCACTCAACCGAATGCCACTAGCCGCACGCAAGAGCATGACGTATGACCAAGGCCGAGAAATGGCTAAGCATGCACAGATTACCCAAGCAACGGGTGTTGCAATCTACTTTTGTGACCCTCACAGCCCATGGCAACGCGGTAGCAATGAAAACATCAATGGCTTGATACGGCAGTATTTACCGAAAGGGACGGATCTGTCGCACCACACCCAAGAGGAACTTGATGCCATTGCATTACAGCTGAATATGCGGCCTCGAAAGCGCTTTGACTTCAGGTGCCCAGTTGAAGTGCTGGGCGAAATATTGGCGAAACACCAAGAAAGCCCACCAGCCATTCATTAAGTAGCGTTGCACTCAGAGACTGCATCCACCGACGAAAAAGATGCGCGAGGATCTAAATCGCTGCTTGGCTATAGTGGAAAACAGCGAAATAATTCCCGCAGTTATTATTGAGGCGCTCGTCATTGCCGAAGATCACCGAAGCGATTTTCATCCAGGGATTGATCCGATAGCGATAGGTAGGGCGGTCTCAATGACCAAGTGCAACACCTCACCTATCAGGTAGGGTATTGCCATGACTTACAGTTATCGCCATCTTTCTGCTGAAGACCGAGCCGCCATCATGCTGATGCGGGTTAACTACTCGATTCGTGCTATCGCCCGTCAGTTAGGACGTGCACCTAGTACTATTTCACGAGAATTGGTACGCCATACCGTCAGGCCTGACAGGGCGTATGACGCCAGCCTCGCTGGACACCGAGCCCGACTGACCCGCCTTCGGCCTCGCCGTTGCCCAAAGCTGCCTCTCGATGGTGAGCTTTTCGAGCTGGTGGTTTACTTGCTGCGCAAGTACTGGTCACCAGAGCAAATTGCCCGCACACTGAAGCGTATGTTTCCTGATAACACTGACCGCCACGTCTCGCACGAAGCCATCTACAATGCGCTCTACCTCATGCCGCGCGGCTCGCTCAAGAAGGAGCTGATCGCCTGTTTGCGACAAGGTAACGGTAAACGTCGCTCTCGCCGCCGTGGCAAGGATAGGCGACAACAGATTCCAGACTTGGTCAGCATTCATCTGCGGCCTCCTGAAATCGAAGACCGCCTGATGCCTGGTCATTGGGAGGGTGACCTCATCATCGGTGCCAACAACCGCTCTGCCGTCGGTACGTTGGTAGAGAGAACGACGCGTTTAGTGATCCTGGCGAAAGTGGATGGCACCACCGCCACAGCAGCAGCTGTTGGCTTCAGCGACAAGCTCAATGAGGTGCCGCGCTCCCTGCGCTTGTCAATGACCTATGACCAAGGCAAAGAGATGGTAAAGCATGCCGAGATCACTCAGAAGACGGGGACAGCGATCTACTTTGCAGACCCGCATAGCCCATGGCAGCGGGGTTCCAATGAGAACACCAACGGGCTGTTGAGACAGTACCTACCGAAGAGCACGGACCTGTCGGTCTACAGCCAAGAAGAACTCGACGAGATCGCCGACTCACTCAATACACGACCACGCAAGACACTGGACTGGCGCACGCCGTTAGAAGTCTACGCCGAGGTGCTCAAGAAATCCGTTAACGGGCCGAGCACCCTTCAATAGTGTTGCACTTGGAACTTGAGGCCGCCCAGTTTCAATCACCATTTTTCTGTATCTATTGCTTCGATTATTTAAACAAGAGTCGTATCTGCAATATGACTTGGCTAAAAAACTTGTTATTCCAGTCGGCCTGTGTGGTGGTCTCTTACAAGGGGCAGTAGGAATGTCAGGCCCGGTTTCTGTGGCATTTCTCAACTTTATGCGTCTAGAAAGAACTACATTTATTGGCTCTATTTCAACATTTTTTACCGCTATAACGGTTGTCCAGCTGCCAATGTTAATTTCTTTAGACATTGTCACTTGGCCTCTTATTATGGCAAGCTTTGCAGCATACTCTGTGATTTCGCTTGCGATGCCTTATGGTGGAGAAATCGGCCAAAAAATGTCGCGGCATTGGTTTGATAAAATTGTGATGCTGCTTTTACTGATTATTGCCATTCAAATATTGATAGAGAGTTTTATTAGTTAACCTGCCAAATTTCAGGATTTAAAGTATAAATAATACAAATATGAGAGATTTGAAAGGAATATCCCAAATGCCGACGATAAGCAAAACGATCACTTTTTTAACGGCTGATTACGGATGAGGCTAGGTGAAAATCCAAAATCAGTTGACGTTTTCTTTATGTAGCCTTCTTGGAATCACTACGGCCAGTAAGGCAGATCAGAACGTTTTAATTCGTTATGCCAACATTTGAAGTGAGTCGAGATAAAGCGGAAGAAGTAAATTATTCTTCGATTATAAGCTTCGCTGTTAGATGCAGGTTCACTTCTAATTAGGTTGCGTATATTATAAGGAGGTGACTGAATTCATTGAGTCCAAATCATGGAGAAAAAAGCATGGCATCGGTTTTAAGTGATTACATCAAGAAAGAACAGATGTTAAAGCAGGGCGGCCTCAAGTTCCAAGTGCAACACTATTGAAGGGTGCTCGGCCCGTTAACGGATTTCTTGAGCACCTCGGCGTAGACTTCTAACGGCGTGCGCCAGTCCAGTGTCTTGCGTGGTCGTGTATTGAGTGAGTCGGCGATCTCGTCGAGTTCTTCTTGGCTGTAGACCGACAGGTCCGTGCTCTTCGGTAGGTACTGTCTCAACAGCCCGTTGGTGTTCTCATTGGAACCCCGCTGCCATGGGCTATGCGGGTCTGCAAAGTAGATCGCTGTCCCCGTCTTCTGAGTGATCTCGGCATGCTTTACCATCTCTTTGCCTTGGTCATAGGTCATTGACAAGCGCAGGGAGCGCGGCACCTCATTGAGCTTGTCGCTGAAGCCAACAGCTGCTGCTGTGGCGGTGGTGCCATCCACTTTCGCCAGGATCACTAAACGCGTCGTTCTCTCTACCAACGTACCGACGGCAGAGCGGTTGTTGGCACCGATGATGAGGTCACCCTCCCAATGACCAGGCATCAGGCGGTCTTCGATTTCAGGAGGCCGCAGATGAATGCTGACCAAGTCTGGAATCTGTTGTCGCCTATCCTTGCCACGGCGGCGAGAGCGACGTTTACCGTTACCTTGTCGCAAACAGGCGATCAGCTCCTTCTTGAGCGAGCCGCGCGGCATGAGGTAGAGCGCATTGTAGATGGCTTCGTGCGAGACGTGGCGGTCAGTGTTATCAGGAAACATACGCTTCAGTGTGCGGGCAATTTGCTCTGGTGACCAGTACTTGCGCAGCAAGTAAACCACCAGCTCGAAAAGCTCACCATCGAGAGGCAGCTTTGGGCAACGGCGAGGCCGAAGGCGGGTCAGTCGGGCTCGGTGTCCAGCGAGGCTGGCGTCATACGCCCTGTCAGGCCTGACGGTATGGCGTACCAATTCTCGTGAAATAGTACTAGGTGCACGTCCTAACTGACGGGCGATAGCACGAATCGAGTAGTTAACCCGCATCAGCATGATGGCGGCTCGGTCTTCAGCAGAAAGATGGCGATAACTGTAAGTCATGGCAATACCCTACCTGATAGGTGAGGTGTTGCACTTGGTCATTGAGACCGCCCAGCTTCAAGAAGAGCTGAATAAGCTTGGAAATAACAGTGAGCTGAAGAAAGAGATTGAATTTAAAGAAAAATTACAAGCACTCATGACTGAGCACGGAAAGCTAGCTCGCGACGTATGCGAAATGCTAGATGCCTCATATCGTTCCACTTCAGGTAAAGTTGCTAATGCTAGTACTACAGACGGACGTCAAAAGCGTCCTTTAAAAGTTTATAAAAATCCACATACAGGTCAGGTTGTTGAAACTCGCGGAGGCAACCATAAAGTCATTAAAGAGTGGAAGGCTAAATTTGGTAATGAAGAAGTTGTTGGTTGGGTAGTGGAAGAAATTGCATAAAAGAAGTCAGGTTATTTATGATAACGGTCGCCAAAGTAAAGCTCTATCTTTGTTGCTCTCTGGGCTCGCTCAACGGGAGGCTGGTAGATTAGTGCCCAGTCATTTAACCTTATGATTATCCCTGATTTTCGGAAGAATTATTACGTGGAGCATGTATGAATAATCTTTCTGCTATTGCTGTGTTTTGTGGTTCCAACTCAGGTGGCAATGAACTTTATGCAGATGGAGCTGCTCAACTGGGTGCCAGTTTCGCCGATAATAATATTAAGTTGATCTATGGCGGTACACATAAAGGGCTTATGGGTGCTCTTGCTGATGCTTTACTTGAAGGTAAAGGTGACGCCCACGGAATTATTACGCAGCGCTTGTACGATAAGGGGCATCTTCATGCAGGTCTTCAAGCACATGAAGTGGTTGCAACCATGCGCGAGCGTAAAGGCCGTATGGATGAGTTAGCGGACGCGTTCATTGCCTTACCTGGCGGTATTGGAACGCTTGAAGAGTTCATGGAGGTTTGGACGCTGAATCAATTAGGAGAAATTCAAAAGCCGCTAGGACTGTTCAACGTAAATGGTTTTTACGACCCCTTCATGGTGTTTATCGACCACATGATTACAGAACGATTTCTGCCACCAGAGCATCGCCATTCGATTGTGGTTGAGAGTGATCCCCAACTACTGTTGAAGGGTTTACAGCAGTACCAGCCAACAGACGTGCCCAAGTGGCTACCCATCGTATGAAGATCAGAGAGAGATCTCCATATCATCCAATTGTTGTGTTAGTTGGTCGGCGAAGCGTGCTGCGGCAACGGGCAGTGTTCGCCCCCTTAACTGGGCGCAGATTAACGGTGCAGTAGGTACATCTCGTGCATCAATGGGGCGGGAGGTAATAGTACCTTCTTGTAAGCTGTCAGGAGCTCCAATGGCGACCTGAAAGCCGACACTGCGATTGTCCTGTAGCAGCCCTCTCATAAGTTCGAAGGAGTTTGTCTCGGCACTGATTTGCGCTTTATTGGTGCGACGAACCAGAATGGGGTGTAATAATTCTCCTACACCTAATGATGCGTCGGGTAGTACCAGTGGGTAGTTTAAACACTCACTTAGCCTTACGGTTTTTTGCTCAGCCAATGGATGGAGGTTCGACATCAAGGCTACCACTGGCTGGGCGATCATAATAAGTTGCAGTACGTCCGAGTTCATTTTAGGAAAGACCACAACCGCAAGTTCTGCCTCAAAAGCCATTAGTGCTTTCAATGCCTCGCCACGGTCAGCAATGCGTACCGAGAATGAAACACCTGGATGACGCTCGCGAAAGCGTCTGATCTGTTCAGGTAGAAATTTCAGTGCCAGCGCCTGGCTAGCCACAAGGGATACGTGTCCATTGCGCAGCCCTTTAAGCCCCTCTATTTCTGATCGCACTCGATCCAAGTCGGCCATGTGACGCCGTACATAGTCTAGAAAAATCTCCCCTGCTGCCGTTAGCCGCATTCCTTTTGCATGGCGCTCGAAGATTTGAGTGCCTAGCTCTTCTTCTGTTTGCTGAATACGTCGATCCAATGCCGATGGCGTGATGAAAAGAGTTTCTGAAGCACGTCGGATTGATCCAGCTCTGACGACGGCATCGATGTACTCAAAGAGACGAAGATGCTTCATGTTTTCTCCTAGCGTTGAGTTTTTTAGAACACTATCTGAATTTTTTAGCAATAGATATCACCGCTCAGGCAGAGCTAGTCTGAAGGCAGTCCATTAGGAGGCTGCTTATGACTCCCCAATCCATTCCGTTTACCAATTCCCATTCTGTGGTCTCCCTGATCAGGGAGAAGCGATCCCCTTTGCCACTAACGCTTACGGCAAAGCCTTCCAATGTCGCTATCGACCTGGCAAGGAGCGCGCTGGTAGTGGTGGATATGCAGAACGACTTTTGTCACTCCGATGGCTGGTTCGCCACGAGTGGAACAAATATTGCTTATGCAAGGGATATTATTGGCGACGTTGCAGCGTTAATAAGTAGTGCCCGCGAACGAGAGGTGCCGGTGATTCATCTGCACTGGGGCGTCAGGGGCGACACTCTGGAACTCAGCCACAGCCAATTAATGTTTGGTACACGCTTTGGTAAACGTAAAGGGTATGGGGATAAGGCTGCAGCCGGTCATCGCATTTTGGTAAGTGATGAGTGGGGAGCTGAGGCTATTGATGAACTGAAGCCTGCTGTGGAAGACATCGTAGTTCATAAAAGCCGCTTTAGTGGATTTTGGCATACCGAGCTGGATGCAATTCTTCGTCGTTTAGACGTTTCCACTCTTCTTTTTGCCGGCATCAATACCGAGCGATGTGTCATGGCAACGCTCCAGGATGCCTCCTTTCTTGGCTACAACGTTGTGCTTATGGAAGACGCTGTAGCGACACCATCGCCTGAAGCTTCAAAGCAGGCGGCACTCACGTTGATTCGACAGTTATACGGATTCACTGCTGTGGGCTGCTCGCTAGTCGATTAGCCCTCTTGGTCTTTTAACTCATGTTTTTTGGAGGTCCTCTATGAATTTCCTTGCCAATTTACTGAACGTTTCACGCTTACGGCGTACCTTGTTGGTGCTAGTAGTGGTCGGCTTAATATCCCCGGTCTATGCGGATACTCCCTTACGGATGGTTTTGAACTGGTCCTACCAGGGGCCGCAAGCATGGTTTTTCTTAGCTCAAGAGCGGGGTTATTTTGCCGAGGAGGGTTTGGATCTAACTATTGATCAAGGTTCTGGCTCGGGTGCTGCTGTCGGTAGTGTCGCTTCTGGGACTTACGATGTTGGTTTTGGTGACATCAATGCTCTAATCAATTACGCATCAAATCATCCCAATGATGCCCCGGTTGGCGTCTATATGATTTATACGCGTCCGCCGTTCACCATCGCCGTGACCACCGATAGCGATATTCATGAACCCGCCGACCTAGAGGGTAAAACCATCGCTGGACCCGCCAACGACGGAGCCCTGCGCCTGTTTCCTGCCTTTGCCTCTATAACCGACATTGATACTGACAGCATCGAAGTGATGAACATCGAACCTCGCCTGCGTGAGCAAATGCTCAACCGTGGACAAGTAGATGCGGTTTTTGGGTTTGTTAATACGGTTCGATTTAACGCCATGCTGGCTGGCATCGATCCTGATGAGCGCCTGCGTTTTATCCGTTATGGCGACTATGGGATGGACCTCTACTCCAATGCGCTGATTGTTTCGCGTCAGCTTGTTGACGAAAACCCTGACGCTGTACGGGGCTTAGTCCGGGCGATTAACCGCGCCGTGGCCGATGTGTTGGCCGACCCAGAAATAGGGATGGATGCCGTTATGGCCCAGGAGCCGTTGATCAATCGGGAAGTCGAGACTGCACGCCTAGCGGCCACCATCGAAGATGAGATGAATCACCCAGAACTGGCTGAAGTCGGGCTTGGAAACATTGACCAGAACCGCATGCGAGAGGCTATAGACATCGTCGTCTCGGCCTATGGTTTGGAGCATACCCCTGAACTGGAAACGGTCTTCAACACTGATTTCCTTCCGCCTGAAGAAGAACGCATTTACTCCCTCTACGAATAAGGAAAAAGTCATGGATTTGATGCTAAACAAAAAAATCATAGCTATCACAGGACCATCAAAGGGCATGGGGGATGCGATCACCCGCGCATTTGCTGTCGAGGGAGCCAGACTGGCGCTGTTAGCCAGAGACATAGAGGCGGTGTCAGTCCTTGAAAAGGAGCTACGTGATCAGGGCATTGATGTCGTGCTGGTGGCTTGTGACATAACAAAATCGGATCAGTGCGAACAGGCCGTTGCCCGTATCCGAGAAACCTTTGGCGACGTGCCTGATGTGCTCGTCAATGTAGCGGGTGGCTCGGGACCAGTAGGTAAGTCGGGTGCTGATACCACCTTTGAAGAGTTTGAAGAGATTGTTCGTCTCAACATGTCAGGCTGTTTCAACACTATGCGTGCCGTAATGCCAGGGATGATGGCGCGTCGTAGCGGCAAAATCGTCAACGTTGGCGGCACATTTGGTATGCGCGGGAAAGCGGGGCGCATGGCGTATTCCGCATCCAAATGGGGACTTAGAGGTATTACTAAAAGCATGGCGCTCGAAGCGGGCCCCTACAACATTAACATCAACATCGTTGCCCCTGGGATGGTCGATGGTCAGCGCTTTCGCACTAAGGTATGCCCCGATATGGCGGCAAGGCTAGGTATCAGCGAGGAAGAGGCCGCTCAGCGACATGCTGAAGACTATGCCCTCCAGCGTATTTCCACCGCTCAGGATATTGCCGACGCCTGCCTGTTTATGGCCAGCGACCGCTCACGACAGATTACCGGTGCTGACCTGCCTGTAGATGGCGGCTGGGCCGCTCTTTGAGGAGAAACTTATGACTCAAGCAGATCTCGTTATTATCAATGGCCACATAGTTAGCCATGAAACAACTCATAAAGCCGCCATTGCCATCCGCGACGGAAAGATCATCGCCGTTGGTGAAGAAAGCAGCATGCCTCCTGCCAAGGAAGTGCTCGATGCTACGGGGTTGCACCTTTTACCAGGCGCCATTGATGTGCATGTCCACTTTCGTGAACCGGGTTATACCCACAAGGAGACTTGGGAAAGTGGCACGGCGGCGGCTGCCATGGGGGGCGTTACCACTGTCTTTGAGATGCCTAATACGAACCCGCCAACCGCTACACCGGAGGCTTTTGCCGACAAGCTGACGCTCGCTGAACAGCAGGCGTATGTCGATTTTGGCATCTATGGTTTGATGGCGGAGGATAACGTCGATCAGTTAGAAGCACTGGCAGAGTGTGGTGTTATTGGTTTTAAGTGCTTCATGGGCAATACATTTGGAAATCTCCCCTCACCCTCAACCGGTGCAATGTTGGAAGCCTTCGAGCGAGTAGCCCCTTACGGGTTGCGTACTTCTCTACATGCTGAAACTGCCTCAATCATGGCATGGCGTTACGAGAGATTGCGGGCGGCTGGACGTAACGATGCATTAGCTCATGTAGCGGCGCGTCCAGATGTTGTGGCAGTAGAAGCGGTATCCCGAGCAGCCATTCTTGCCGAGTGGACCGGCGCCCGTATTCACGTGCTGCATGTTTCATCAGCAGCGGAATTACGGCCCATGCGCGAAGCCAAGCAGCGCGGTGTCGATATTACCAGCGAAACATGTCCTCACTACCTGATGATGGACACACGCGATTACGCCACGCTAGGCAGCTTGATGCGCGTCAATCCGCCTATTCGTGAGTCCGCAGATAGCGATGCGCTCTGGGAAGCCGTCCGTGATGGCACTTTGGATATGATTGCTACCGATCATGCGCCCCACACCCCAAACGAGCAGCATAATGAGGTGATCTGGGAAGCGGATTGTGGTTTCCCGGGTGTTGAAACCCAGATGCCGCTGATGTTAACCGCCGTTAGCGAAGGGAAGATCACCCTGCAGGAGTACGTCCGGATCAGTGCGGTGGCACCCGCTAAAGCATGGGGGCTCTACCCACGAAAGGGATCGCTAACGGTCGGCGCAGATGCCGATATTGCTCTTGTTGATCTGGAGCGCCAGGAGGTTATTGATCAGGAAACTCTTCATTCCCATCGGGCGCGTGCTACCCCTTTCCACGGTTGGCCTGTAAAGGGGTTGCCGGTGCATACCCTGGTACGCGGAAGGTTTGCAATGCGTGACCGCACACTGCAAAGCGAAGCGAAAGGCAGCGGCCTGTCGGTGAAGCGTGTGCAGCAGATGCCGACAGCCAAACTCGTCAATAGCGACAAAACCCTGGCAGCCGAAATTGCCAAGACATCCGTTCATAAGGAGGAGGTTACGTCATGATAACCAATTCCGTAGAAGCCGGTCAGTTATCTAGTCCGCTAGCTCAGCAAAAAGAAGGCTCAAATTTCGAAGCTATTAAACTAGAAGGGGCCGAGGTGGTCTATGGGCGCGGTAAAAAAGCCATCCAGGCACTGGCGCCCACTAATCTGAAAGTCGAAAAGGGCGAGTTTGTAGCCTTGGTGGGGCCTTCTGGCTGTGGTAAATCGACCATTTTAAAGCTGGTCAGCAACCTGCTTGCGCCTTCGTCGGGCCATGTGCATGTTGGCGGACGCGAGCTTGGGGCCAAGCGTATCGAGGTAGGCATGGCCTTTCAGAACCCGACCATGCTGCCTTGGCTCAGCGTGCGCGACAATGTCATGCTGCCCCTTAAAATAGTGCCTCCTTTTCGATCTCGATACCGTAAAGAGCGTAAAGGCGAGTTCAAAGATCGCGCGGATGCTTTGCTGGAAAAGGTTGGCTTAAAAGGCTTTGGTGATAAGAAAACCTGGCAACTCTCTGGGGGTATGTTGCAGCGGGCTTCGCTCTGCAGAGCCTTGATTCACGATCCCGAGTTATTACTGCTTGATGAGCCCTTTGGTGCATTAGACCAATTCACCCGCGAAGAGTTATGGGGAATTCTTCAAAACCTCTGGCTGGAAAGCCAGCCAACGGTGCTGCTGGTCACTCACGATCTGCGTGAAGCGGCTTACCTTGGCACGCGTATCTGTGTGATGAGTCCTCGACCCGGTCAAATTATTGACGACCAGCGTGTTTCGCTGCCGCGGCCACGTACTATCCCCATGACCTACGAGCAAGAGTTCGTCAAGTTGACGCAACAGCTGCGTGAACTGATTACTCATACCCGGCCAGATGCTGCCTAGGAGGATTCCAATGGAATTCGTAGATAAAATGCGTCAGAAGCTTGCGGCTGCCGCGCTAATATTGGGATTTTTCGTAGCTTGGGAAATCATTTGCATACTGTTTGGCATTCCTGAGATTGTCTTGCCAAGACCTACCATAGTGATGGATACACTCATTGCCCGGTTTCCACAGTTATTGCCCCATGTCATTCAGACGTTAAGTACGACGCTTACCGGGTTTGTCATGGGCGTAACAGTCGGCATGTTTCTGGGTGCCATCGTCGGCTCATCTAAGGTGGCTTATGATACGGCATACCCGCTGCTAGTCGGCTTTTCGTCAATTCCCAAGGTGGCTGTTGTACCGATCTTCGTACTTTGGTTCGGCAGTGGTACCGTTCCCGCCGTTCTGACTTCCTTTGTGATCTGCATTTTTCCCGTAGTGGTTAACGTGGCCACAGGGCTAGCCACTACCGAACCTGAGCTTGAGGATGTGCTCAAATCGCTAGGCGCCAAAAAGCGTGAAATCCTCTGGAACGTGGGCATTCCAAGAGCCATGCCTTATTTCTTTGCCTCTCTCAAAGTGGCTATCACCCTTGCTTTTGTCGGGACGGTATTAGCTGAAACCATCGCCTCCAACCGAGGCATTGGTAACGTCATGATGATTGCTACTTCCAGCTTTGATGTACCCCTCGTATTTGCTGGCCTTTTCCTGCTCGCCATCCTTGGCGTGACGCTTTACCTGATTTTCTCCATTATCGAGCGCAGAGTGACCGGCTGGGCGATGCGCAAATCCGATCTGGCTGCTGCTTGATCAATACCCTGAGGAACTTCTTATGAAAATTACTAAATCAGTTAACGGTTTATTACTGGCTTGTGCGTTTACTCCATTAACCGCTCATGCCGACCTATTACGCATTAATTTTACCTTAGACTGGAGTATTCAAGGGGTACATGCCTGGTATTACGTGGCACAGGAGCGCGGCTATTTTGAGGAGGCGGGGTTGGATGTTCGAATCGACCAAGGGGAAGGATCAGCCGCTACTGTTAGTCGGATTATGTCCGGCGCTTATGATGCTGGATTTGGTGATATGAACGCTATCATCCAGAACGCCGCTGAGCGCCCTGAACGTACACCAGTAATGGTATATCAAATTTATAATCAGCCGCCTTTCGCACTCCTAACCAAGGCGGATGGGCCTATCCAAAGTGTTGAAGATATTGAAGGTTCTACGCTAGGAGCTCCAGCAGGAAGTGCTTCGACACGACTGTTTCCGGTATTCGCTGAAGCAGCTGGTATTAATCTTGATGAAGTTGAGATTACTAACGTGGCTCCTAATCTTCAGGAACAGTTACTTAACGGTGGCGATGTTGATGGCTCGTTAGTCTTCAATGTTACTAGCTATATGAATTTGGTAGCGCAAGGTCATGATCCCGAGACAGACTACCGCTGGTTTCCTTATGGAGATTATGGGGTTGAGGTTTACTCAAATGGCGTGATGGTTTCGCGATCTCTGATAGAGGAGCAGCCTGAGGCAGTTGCAGGTTTAGTTAGTGCAATCAACCGTGCCGTTCAAGATGTGATAGATGAGCCCCAACTTGGGATAGAGGCCCTTTTAGCAGAGGAAGGGTTTCTTGACGGCGAAGCTGAAGCGCAACGGCTTCAGTTCGCCCTTGATAATGTAATTATTTCTGATGAGTCTAAGCAGTTGGGTATTGGTGCGGTCGATGAGGAACGGCTTGCTCGTTCAATTGACACTATTGTAGAACTCTATGAACTCTCTAGTACGCCTGATGTTGCCGATGTTTACACTGCTGAGTTTTTGCCGCCTTTGGATGAAAGGTCACTATAGCCTCTGATCTTCCAACGTTAACCTCGGCGAAATCAGCTGCCGTATATAAGAGAAAGTTGTATGAGTCACTATCAATTCGCTGCCGCGATTCGCGGCAGCTCTTTTCAATTAGAAGGCCCTTGTGCAGTTGAAGTCAGCGATGGTGTGATCAGCAAAATAAACCCACTAGCATCTGCAACTGACCCAATTCCTAAACGCTTAATAATACCGGCCCTTGCAAATGCCCACGACCATGGACGCCCTTTATCCACGACCTCTTTTGGTGCATCGGGAAAACCGCTTGAAACTTGGCTACTCCGCTTAGCGGTAATGCCCTCTGTTGACCCGTACCTAGCAGCTTGCGCTGCCTTTGGACGCGCAGCAGAAGGCGGCTGTGCCTCAGTCATGATGCACTGTACTCGACCACAAGGTTTGGATGCGTTGGAAGATGAAGTTCGAAAAATTGCTGAAGCTGCGAAAGCCGTGGGTATCCGTTTAACGTTTGCTGTCGGACTGCGCGATCAAAACCCACTTGTGTATAGCGACCATACCAACGTGACAGGCCAGCTTGGCACGACGGAACGCAGAGTAGTGGAGCGCTACTTCAGCTTACCTTCGTTGACGCCCAAGGAACAGGTGCAGCAGGTGGAGGGGATAGTAAGTGCTGTGGAAGGCTTGGATGTGAACATTCAATTTGGTCCCACCGGGGTACAGTGGTGCTCTGATGCGCTGCTCCGCGAGGTCGCTGAAGCCTCAGCGCGAACCGGCCGTCGGGTGCATATGCATTTACTTGAAACACGCTACCAGCGAGAGTGGGCTGATAAACAGTTTCCTAATGGCATTGTTCACTACTTAAATGAAATAGGTCTTCTATCTCCCCGTTTAACGCTAGCCCATTGCGTTTGGGCACGCCCGGACGAGCTCGATTTAATCGCTGCTTCAGGTGCCACCATTGCTATTAATACCAGCTCGAACCTGCATTTGCGTTCCGGCCTAGCGCCTGTGGCGGCTATGTGGGAAGCAGGCTGTAAGGTAGCGATGGGCATTGATGGTTGTGCGCTGGATGAGGATGACGATGCGCTTCGTGAAGTCCGGCTCAATACGCTTCTTCACGCACAGCCAGGCTTTGCCGATGACGCTATACGCGCTCGTATGCTTAAGGCGGCCACTTCGGCAGGCCGACTCTCCCTGGGGCGTGAAAGTGCATTGGTAGAGCAAGGAGATGATGCGGACTGGGTGTCTCTGGATCTTACGAAGCTGAATGCTGACGATTTATTTGAGGTGAGCAGTGAAGATCTTCTATTTGCCCGAGCGACACGTCGTCATCTTGATAGCCTTGTCGTAGGGGGACGATCAATTGTTGAGCAAGGCAAGCTGGTGACAATGGATCTAGAGGAAGTTCATACCGAGCTACGCACTATGTATCGAAGTGCATTAAGCCAGCGATCTGATCTGCAAAATGCATGGCCTGCTATCGAGCAACAAGTAGCTGCTTACTATCGCGAACGATTGGGATGCTGTTAAGGAACTAATAAATGGACGAGCTAAAAGTATGGTTGGACCAGCGTGCTAACGACCAAGTGGTAATGTTGCAGCGCTTGGTGCAGGTGCCTTCCGATAACCCCCCCGGAGATGGGTTAGCCCATGCGTTATGTGCCACTGAGCTCCTGGGGCTAATGGGTTTCGAGGTGGAACAGCATCGTGTACCTAACGAGGTATGCCAACAGCATGGCTTACAGCGGGTGATGAATTTGGTGGTTAGGCACCGCTTTGGCCCTGGGCCTACTGTAGTACTGAATGCTCATGGGGATGCGGTGCCACCAGGGGGAGGGTGGAGCAAAGATCCTTATGGAGGGGAGGTTGAGCAAGGGTGGCTCTATGGCCGTGGCGCCGCCGTATCGAAAAGTGATTTCGTCACTTATGCCTACGCGCTTAAAGCATTGATTGAAACAAAGTCTTTAGATGCAGGATGCGTCGAGCTGCATATTACGTATGATGAAGAAACTGGCGGTTTTACGGGTCCCGCTTGGCTGTTGTCTGAAGGGATTACTCAACCGGATTATGCAATCTGCGCTGCATTTTCTTATCAAGTCATTACTGCCCACAATGGGTGTTTACACTTAGATGTAACGGTGGATGGGCGTTCTGCGCATGCGGCTTGGCATCGCACCGGCGTTGATGCTCTTGAGGCGAGCCTGCATATTTTGAACGCTCTTTATCGCTATCGAGAATCTCTTGATGGAGTAGTATCCAACTATTCGGGAGTCAGCTCTCCTTCTTTGGTCATAGGTACTATCGAAGGTGGAATCAATACCAATGTTGTTCCTGATCGGGTGTCGTTCAGCATTGATCGGCGAATTATTCCAGAGGAGTCCCCCGAAGAAGTCGAACGGGAGCTACGTCATCTTATCGCATCAATTAAACTTCAAGAGGGTATAAACGTGCGTGTTGCCCAGCGCCTGCTGGCTGCTCCTTTTACTTCGACGCCCATTTCAGAAGAATTAGCCGACATTTTTGCCGCTGAGGCGCAAAAAGTACTTGGGGAAACGGTGGGGAAAGGCGCTATGCCGCTTTATACCGATGCACGCCATTACAGCGAAGCAGGAATACCCACCATTATGTATGGAGCCGGTCCAAGTGATCCACTTGAAGCAAATGGCCACCGTGCTGATGAGCGAGTTCCAGTTCATCTTATTACTGATGCGGCGCTAGTCGTTGCAAGTAGTATAAGAGTACTGTTTTCTAAACAAGTACGTTGAAGTAGTGTTGTCGGATGGTCAGTTATACCCAACTATAGCCTTAGCTAAGTGCTTATACAAAAGTAATCCGGTATTCGTTGCCGTAGCCTGACAACACCTTATGGACATAGTCTTTCAAGGACGAGAAGCTTTCATAAGCCGTCAACGGCAGCCACTCATACTTGACCTTGCGCCAAAGAATCTCGATGAGATTTAGCTCCGGCGAATAAGCAGATAGATAGACGAGGTACACACGGTGCGACATCCATTCCAACTCCTTATGTCGGAAAGCCTTTGAGCGATGGACACTGGCATTATCCAGCACCACGATGGCAAAAGCGTCCGGCGACTTCTGGGCAATCAGGCGGTCAAAAGCCTCAATGACCACCTCGGTGGTGATGGTCGTCATGGTCGAGTGGTAAATCAGCGAGCCCTGACGACTCAAGAAGCCCAGTACGTTCAGGCGCTGACTATGCGAGTAGCCCGGCATTTCCTGAGGATGGCCGATAGGGCTCCAGGCGTAAGGCAAGACGGAGGACAGGGCAAAGCCTGACTCATCGAAATAGTACAGTTCCGTCTCGCCCCGATCCTCCCAACGCTGAAGCTCAGCCAGCAGGCCTTGTGTATGGCGGAAGTCAGTCTCGTTACGCTGGCTTTTCAGGGATCGCCGGGTGCGCTTAAAGCTATACCCCAGATTTTTTTAATGCTCGCTTGAGCGTCATGGTACAGGCACCTTTTCCGGTTTCCTGCTGGAGTCGTGCCTGGACGGCCTTCAGCTGATGAGGTTGCTCTTGTACGAGTTCAAGTAACCGCTCCCGCTCCGCATCACTATAGATGGCGGGTCGCCCGGCGCGAGGCTTGTCCCGGAGCCCATCGAGGCCCTGTGCCTCCCAAGCATCGAACCAGAGCGAAACCGTTTCGCGGGTAACGGACAGAATCTTGCAGATCTGATCGATGGTATGACCTTGGTGACTCAGCACGATGGCATGAGCCCGACGACGCAAGGCGGGTTTCACGCCATAGGTATAGGTTGCCATCAATGTCTGAAGGTCTGTGTCGGATAGGGAAGGCACAAAGCGGAATGTCATGCGCATCGTCCTGGATCAACGGGTCAGGTTTATAAGCATAGCGGAAAATATGTGTTTTGGTACTTATAGGGGAGCAATAACGCAGACATACGTTCTATATCCTCAGCACTCTGGTTTGTATTTTATTGAGTCAATGGTGCTAATCTAGGGGAAGGTCATTACGGTAATGGGATTCCCCTGTATTATTTGGAGTAAAGGAAATTGTAGATGAAAGATGCCTGTGATTGTGTGGAAACAACGCGCAAGAATCGCCACATTATTCATTAAGAGGTACGCCAATGAACTTGAAAGGCAGCGATACGAACAGTACCTGGATTGATGCTGACGAAGCGCCAGAGTTAACAGATGAGTGGTTCGAAGCAGCACATCAATACTACCAAAATACCCTGGTGAAGCGCGGCAGCGGTTGTCCTCCGATCCTGGAAAGCGCAGAAAGCGCCCATTCAATGTGTTATAGAGACTTTCAGGCAAACGTCTAAAGGCTGACAAAAGAGTGTAAATCAACCATTACGTCAGTGCCGCAAAGAATACAGTGTTCACAATTTTAATTGATAAACCATCAGAATTAAAAACGCACCCACAGAAACAACTTTGTGAGGGCGATGATATCTATCCCTAAAATACGTTATTCTTGCCTAGCACCATCGTCGTAGCATCGGGCTCTAAAGCTGAGCGCTACTTAAGCGGAGGGAGGGGATGCGTGACCTTCATTCAGACAGTGTCTATTTTTAAACACGGCAAGCATCAGGCCGTTGGCTCTAATCTAACAGGGCCCTTGAAGGCACCCAAAAGCTTAAGATTTAGCGGGATGGCAATTAGTTATCATAGAAAAGTTAAGTCACCACTATCTGGCTTAAGAGAGGGTCGAGCCAATCCCAACCTGATTGTTTTCCTGTAAATTCTCCTCATGTGCGTACTTCACCCATGTTTTGCCAAGATGATTCCGCAATTCACGGCCGATACGCTCTGCGTCTCTGGCTTCCATAGCCTCCATGATGGCTTCGTGCTCTGCCATAGCAACCGACCATTTGTCATTCTTCTGATTGGAGAGATAACGTACTCGGTACAACTGGCGACTAAGGTTGCCATGAATCTCTACGAGTGAGGCGTTTCCCGAAAGAGATACGATCCGATTATGAATTTCCTGATTGAGCCGAAAGTAGTTCTGTCGATCACGGCGCAGAAAAGCGGCTTTCATCTCAAAGTGCAGAGCCTGCAGCTCAGCGATGTCGTCATCGGTAGCCTTAATACAGGCTAGTTCGGCGGCAGCCTGTTCAAGAACGCTAAGGACATATGCTTTTTCCTGAATATCTGCTGGGCTGACATCAGCCACTACCGCCCCTCGATGGGGGGAGATGACAACTAATCCTTCTGCAGCCAGCGTTTTTAATGCTTCCCGCATAGGCGTTCGTGAAACCTTTAGCTGGTCTGCCAGAGTCCGCTCAGGCAAACGCTGTCCTGGTTGGAAGTGATCCATGACAATATGTTCGCGCAAGTAGTCCGCCACTTTTTCTACCAGTCCAGCCCGGCTCTTAGTCTCTATATCTTCCATTAGTTAGTCACAATAATCCGAGTATTGGCCAAAATAATGGCATACCAAAAGTATGCTTTCAAACGTTATTTTTGTTTTAACTAAAAAACAATGTATTTTAAAACAGTGCGTTAAGTGAGGCGAGTGCGTATTAAAGACTAAAGTAGGAGAGCGAT